>DASQHO010000103.1:0-64088 GCA_035632055.1 Allostellaceae bacterium | reverse complement strand
GCCATCGCGCTGGGCGCCGCAATTGCCGAAACCGATGACGCCGATATGCGGGTGCTGCGCCACCCATACGTCTTCCGGCCGATGGCGCAGGAAACTGGCCCAGGACGAGGTCTGGCGCCGCTCCGACATGTTGAGCAGGATTCGATCGGGCAGCATGCCGGGATAAGTCGCCCGCCAGGTGTCGATCTCAATCTTGGCGATCGCCTGCGCGTCCTCGAGGCGCGCCTGACGAACGACGCTCATCCTCTTGCCCCTCCCAAGGCCCGCGTATCATAGACCGGCCCGCGCGCCGCATTCGAGAAGTTTTGCGAACAACTTGGGGATATTTCCCGGTTCAGATTCGCGTCTCGAGTACGATCTTGCCGGTTGCCCGGCGCTCGCGCAGCAGGTGATAGGCCTCCGGCGCCGCGGCCAGCGGCAGAAGATGCGAAACCACCGGGTGCAGGCGGCCTTCGGCATACCAGTCACAGAGGCGCGCAACGGCGGGTGTCAACATTTCTGAGCGCCGTGTCCGGTACGTACCCCAATGAAAACCCATGATGTCGACGTTCTTTACAAGCACATGGTTGGCCGGGATTTGGGGCACGCTGCCCGACGCGAAGCCGATCACCAGCATGCGGCCGCTCCAGGCGACGGCGCGGAGCGCCTGGGTAAAGGCGTCGCCACCGACCGGATCGAACACCACGTCGGCGCCGCGTCCGTCGGTGAGCGTCCGGACCCGCTCACGCAAATCCTCGCGGCGGTAATCGATCACATGTGTTGCGCCATGCGCACGCGCCAGAGCGCATTTATCGCTGTCGCCGGCGGCAGCGATCACCCTCGCGTCCATTGCGGCGGCAACTTCGACGGCAGCCAAGCCGACGCCGCCGGCAGCGCCCAACACGAGCACGGTCTCGCCCGGCTTGAGCTGCGCGCGCCAGGCGAAGGCGCCGTAGGCGGTGCCGTAGGCGATTGGAAAGCCGGCGGCTGTGGCGAAATCCATCGCTGGCGGAATCGGGAACACCGCGCTTGCGGCGGCGACCGCAACTTCGGCATAGCCGCCCCATGGCAGTGCTGCCATGACGCGATCACCCGGTTTCGCCGTCGTCACGCCATCGCCGACTGCGCGAACGACGCCAGCCGCTTCGAAGCCGGGCGTAAATGGCAGCGGCGGCTTTTCCTGATATTGGCCGAGCACCATCAGCATTTCGCCGAAATTGATTCCGGCGGTGTGCACGTCGATTAGTACTTGGCCGGCGCCGAGCGGTGGCTCAGGCATATCGGCGACAGTGAGTTTGTCGATGGCGCCGTATTCGCGGCAGAGGATTGCACGCATTTAATGATTCTCCCACGCGAACTTGTCGATCCGCGCGGGTCGATGCAAGAGCGATTGCTTGTCCGCCGCTTTTCACTTCGCTATGTTGGGCCTATGCAACGATGGACCGCTGTTCTCGCGCTGGCGCTCGCCCTTTTCACGACGAGCGCGATGGCGCAGGAAATCAAAACTCTCGAGACCGGAAAAATCTGGAGCGCCTACGCCGTGCCCGAGAAGGGCGGGCCGACCTGCTATCTGGTCGGCAAGCCGGCCTCGTCGGAGCCGGCTTCGGTGCCGCGCTCGGGCGTCGACGCCATGGTCTCGCACCGCGTCGGCGAGAAGGCGTACAACGTCGTCACCTTCAATCTCGGTTATGCCGCGAAGAAGGACGCCAAGGCCGAACTCGTCATCGACGGCAAGAAATACGCGTTGTTCGTCGATAACGACGCTGCCTGGACCGCCAGCGCGGCCACCGACAAGGCGGTGACCGAGGCCCTGGCCCGCGGCAAGTCGGTGGTCGTCAAGGCTGCCTCCGCGCGCGGCACGACCACCACCGATACCTACGATTTGGCGGGTTTCGGCCAGGCGCTCAAGGCGATCGACACCGCCTGCAAGGTCAAGCGGTAACGCTGGCGCGGCGTCCGCCGCGCGCCTATATGTTCCCCGTTATGTCCGCCCCGAAAACCCTGATCGGACTATCGCGCGAGGAGCTGGTCGCCGAAATGGCGACGCTTGGCGCCGAGCCGTTCCGCGCCCGTCAGCTGTGGCACTGGATCTATCATCGCGGCGCGCGCGACTTCGCGGCAATGACCACGCTCGCCAAATCGTTCCGCGCACAACTGGCCGAGCGCTACACCGTCGTGCGGCCGGTCGAGAGCCGCGCCCAAGTATCGAGCGACGGCACGCGCAAATGGCTGCTGGCGTTCGCCGACGGCCAAGAGGCCGAATGCGTGCACATCCCCGAAGCGGATCGCGGCACGTTATGTGTCTCGTCGCAGGTCGGCTGCACGCTCACCTGCAAGTTCTGTCACACCGGCACGCAGCGCCTTGTGCGCAATCTCGGTGCCGCGGAGATCGTCGGCCAGATCATGGTGGCGCGCGACGCGCTCGGCGAATGGCCGTCGCCCAAGGACGACCGCCAACTCACCAACATCGTGCTGATGGGGATGGGCGAGCCGCTCTATAACTACGACAATGTCGCCAAGGCGATGAAGATCGCCATGGACCATGAGGGCCTGTCAGTGTCGAAACGCAAGATCACGCTGTCGACTGCTGGTGTCGTACCGATGATCGCACGCGTCGGCTCGGAGCTCGCGGTCAATCTCGCGATTTCGCTGCACGCCGTGACCGACGAACTGCGCGACGTGCTGGTGCCGCTGAACAAGAAATATCCGATCGCCGAGTTGATCGCCGCGTGCCGCGCGTATCCGAGCGCCAGCAACGCGCGCCGAATCACCTTCGAATACGTGATGCTCAAGGGCGTCAACGACAGCCCGGCCGACGCGCGTGCGCTGGTCAAGCTGATCGCCGGCATTCCGGCCAAGATCAACCTGATCCCGTTCAATCCGTGGCCGGGCGCGCCTTTCGAATGTTCCACGGAGCACGCGATTGCTGCCTTTGGCGACATCGTCAATGCCGCCGGCTACGCCTCGCCGGTGCGGACGCCGCGCGGCCGCGACATCCTCGCCGCCTGCGGCCAGCTCAAATCCGCCAGCGTCAAGCTCAAGGCGAGCGAGCGGTTGAAGCACTCGGCGGAAGCCGCTATATCCGGCCCGGCGGCGGGGTAGCTCAGCTGGTTAGAGCAGAGGAATCATAATCCTAAGGTCGCCGGTTCGAGTCCGGCCCCCGCTACCATCTCTCAGGCAGATGCCTAGCCGCGGTTGAAAATCGTTCGCCGCCCTCTGCTCCTGATCAAAACACCGCCGATGTGGCGGCAAGCTTCCCGCCGTTCAGGAAAGCCGCTCGCGTCGCCAGCCGCTGACCTGTTGCAATCTCGATAGGCTTGAGGCCATGGTGACGGCGCAAAAAGGCGCTTTTGGAGGGGGAGATGTATCGGAATATTTTGATTGCGACCGATGGCTCGAAACTCGCAACCGATGCGGCGCGGCACGGCATCGCACTCGCCAAGAGCCTTGGCAGCAAAGTCACCGTGGTCACGGTCACGGAGCCGTTCTACTGGCAGGACGCCCACATACCCGCCGATCAACAGCCTAATTATGTTCAAGCTGCACAACGGGAAGCGAAATCCGCACTGGCCGCGCTTGCCGAGGCGGCTAAATCAGCCGGCGTAGCCTGCGAAACGATTCATGTCGAGCACGGGCCGCCCTACGCGTCGATTATCGAAACCGCGCAGGCGAAGAAATGTGATCTCATCGTTATGGGCTCGCATGGCAGAAGTGGGGTCGCGGCGCTGGTTCTCGGCAGCCACACATTGAAGGTGCTGACGCACTCCAAGATCCCAGTGCTGGTCTGCCGCTAAGCTGCGGGCGCGGGCGGTGGCGTCGGCCTAGCGGCTGCGTGCGCCGCGAACTTGTCGGTGTACGCCGCGAATCTGTCGATCGAGTGTGGCGATCTGCCCGATCATTCCGATCCAGATGACGAGAAATCCGGTCAGTATGATTCCCGCGGCGAAGGGCAGCGACGCGATCCATTGTACGATGCTGTCGAATTCGCTCTGGCTGAACGACACTCTGTCGAGCCCGACCATGGCAAGGGCCGGCCGGAAATTGCCGCCGGTCCAATACCCGACGCGCAGGAGTGCGAGGCCTTGGTAGGCGAGCGTGCCGAGGCCGACGACGACCGTGCAGCCGCCGAGCCAGGCAACGCCGACCCAGAATTTCGGCCCAGCGAACAGACCGAAAAGCAGGACTGCAAGGGTCAAGCAGGCGATCAAAGTCAGCGTCTCGTTCATCGCGACACCTCATCTTGATCTTGACCGGACGTCGCATTACTCCAAACGCATCGCGCCATCTCGGCGGCGGCGGTCGGTCAAATCCGATAGTCGTCACACGGTGGTCCTATTGCGGTTGTCTTATGTGGGTGTCAGGCGTGCGTTGCCAACAGCGCGTCGGTATTTGTCCGTTGGGATATCCGGATTCGACCGGATGGCTACGCGCGCAAACGGCGCGAAGCGCGCGCGATTCAATCCAGTAGCGCGCGATACGCTGCCGGTTTGGTTAACGCTTTGCAAAGATTTACCATGCGTAAACCATCGGCGGCGTGAAGCAAGTTCCAAAAGAGATCGTCAGCCGCAACACGAATGGCGACGGCGTCCGATCCGGTGATGCGTTTGACGATTTCGAGCAAGCCGCGTTGGAACGGCGCCCGCGCGATGTTGCAGCCGATCGCCCGCGCCAGTCGTGCGCAATCGATATGCGCCGGCGCGAAGCTGCGCTCGGCGATGCCGAACATTGGCAAGTCAGTTTCGGAGTCACCGATGGCGAAAGTTTCGTCCCGCCCACGGCCGATCCACGCGAGCAGCGCGACAAGCCCGGTGCCTTTATTGATGTCCTTGGCCAAAATCGTCGTGTCTATGGTCGTCTGATGCACGGCCAGGCGGTCGAAATTGTGCTCGGCAATGAGATTGCGCACGAGCAATTCGGGCAGCGGCAAGGTGCCTTTGCGCGCGTAGGTGTAAGCGCGGATCGAGCATTCGTAACCGTCGTCGACAAAGACGCCCGGAAGTTTCTTGAGCGCTGCTCGCAATGACGCGAGTTGTTCGTATGTGGCGCCGTCGATCAGGTGGCGGCCTCGCTGGGTCGTCGCATCCCAGATATAACCGCCGCATTCGGCGACTCCGCCGACGAAGCCATAGGCATCGCAATAGTCGCGGACCTGATGCGCCGGCCGCGCCGTGTCGAGTGCGATGGCGAAGCCGTGTGCGCGCAGCGAGGCAAGGGCCGAAACGCCGGCTGCGCTCGTCGTCGGAAAGCCGAAGACGCGGCGATCGACGACACCGTCGAGGTCGAGCACGGCGAGCGGCGCACGCCAATCACGCACCACAGCCGGTGAAACGAGTGCGCCACACTGGCGCGCGCTTTCGCGCGTCAGGAAATTCCATGCCTTGACGTATTGCCCGTTGAACTCGTCGGCGCGGTGGGCGAGGTGGGTTTGCTTGACGATGCCATCGAGCGCCGCTTGCCGCGTCCACATGCCGGCCATCAACTTGCACAGGAATAACCGTTCGCCCTGCGGTGTGTCGCCGGTCGCGGCGGCATAGCGCGCGAGCAGGTTGCACTCTTCCGCGTGCGTCAGGCCGAATTGCAGGACGGCGTCGGCGAGATCGTAAACCGGATCGTACAGATTGAGCTCGTTTTTGCCGACACCGTGATGTTCGAAGTCAGTTTTGAGCAGTCCGGCCGGCCCGGCAATCCATTCATCCGCCGCCATGCGTCCGTCGATCAGCGCCGCCCGCGGTGTCAGGCGCGCGGCAATGCGTTGGCGCAGCGGCTCGACCATCAAGCCGGCGGCGCCCGGGCCATAGGCATTGGAAAGCGTGTCGGCAAGCAGCGTCAGGCCTTCGTACTGCGTGTCAGACACATCTGGCGTGGCGATGGCGAGTTTCGTGGCGCGTGCGGCAACGTAGCTTGCCGCCGTCGTAACCCAGCTTTCGCGCGATCCGTGCGTTCGGCCGGTCGTCATTGATGTCCGCGGCAGCCATTCGGTGAACAGGAGGCCATCGCGCAGGCCGAGCAGTGGCGGCACACGGCCGGCGAGGCGCTCCGCGGCGATAAAGGCGGCGTAACTGAGCCAGCCCCAGCCGACGCTTTTGGCGAAGACGTAACGCCGCTCGCTCGCGCCGGAATCGGTTTCGAGGCTAATCGCATAGATACGCTTGAGGCGGTAACGCCGGCAATCGCCCGAGCGGTAATCGAGTTCGGCGTTGAAGGCGGCGGCAGCCGGGTCGTCGATGATGCTGACGCCGCGGTAGCCGCGGCCACGGAAATAGTCGGCGAGCCGGATTTCGATCAGCGCACCGGACGCCAGCAGCTGTGCTTTGTGCCATTCTTCAGGCGCCAGCGTGATGATCGTCTCGGTGCCGAAGGCCGCGGCTTCCTTGTGTTCGCGCCAATCGCGTCGCAGCGGATGAACCGGAAAAATGATGGTGCGCGCGGCGGCGCCGAAACCGGCGCGGCGCAGCGCCTGCACGGCCATGCCGATGGTGTCGCCGCTGAACGGCGGATCGTCGATCAGCGCGGCGTGATAGCCGGCTTGCGCGAGGTCGCGCAGCTGTTTTGCTTCGTCGCTCGTGGTGCCCTTATTGGGGCGGATGGTCACGATCGCGGTGCGCGCGAAGCCGTGCGCCTCGAGCCGGGCGCGCATCAGCGATGCAAAATAGACCCCTGCGGTCCGCAGGCCGACGACGACAACCGGTCGCGACCGATCCGGATGCGCGGCGGCGAAACGATCTGCCAACGCGAGCACGTCGAACTGGGTCAGGTCCTGCTTGCGGAACGCCGATGGAATGCGCACCGGCTCGGCCAATAGCGCGCGCGGCAACGTCTGCGCCAAAATTGCCGCGAGTTCTGCTGCAGCATCGGCCGGATTGGCGGCTTCGGTTGGCGGCAGCGCCGCGACGGATCGCAGGAAACTGGCGAGCGCAGCCCGCCAACCGTCGCGCCAGCGCCGCAGCGATCGCATTTCGGTGCTACGGCTGAGCGCCATCGTCTTATTCAGCACGCGGAAACCCAGGCGCGCACCCGGCAGCCGCCCGACGCGATGCGGCAGACGCAGGACCGGGCCGTGCAGCGCATCTTCAGCCGCGGTCAGCACTGCACCGGCAAGCAGGAAAATGTTGGTTGCAATCTCCTCGCGCTGCCATGGTTCGGCCGGCGTTTTCGGACGTGATAGCTCGCGGCGAAGGTGGCCGGCGATGTCTGCGACGGTGCACAGTGGATTGAGCGACCACGGGTAGTCCGCGTAGAAGTCGCGCTCGGCCGCCAGTGGCTCGCCAGCAAGTGGCAGAACCAGTGGCAGGCCGGCCGTCTTGACGCCGGGTAGGAGATTGCTGCGCGGCATTACGGCATTCCGAATGGCTTCACTGCGCTCGCCGCCGGAACAGCGCTTCGAGCTTGTGGAACGTCCACTGCATGAACGGCAGCACTGCGATCAGGAATGGTCCCGGCGAGCGGCCTGAGGGCGCCAGGATGGTTTGGATGACGCGGCGATCGAGCCAGATCTGCTTGGTCAACGCCGGTCCCGGCGCGGAGCACGAATCCATCCAGCGGATCCAGCTGTGCCGATGCACTTCGGCGACATTTTCGAGCTCGAGCAGCACGCCGGGCGAGAACCGCGCATGGGCTTCGTCGAACGCGACCTTGAACGCGAAAGAGCCGTTACGGCAGAGGAAATTGCACAGCTGGGCGATCGGCTTGCCGTTCAAAGACAGCGCCAGCATCATCAGCCGACCGCGCCGGAACGCTTCGTGCAGCGTTTCGACGAAGAATTGCTTCTGCGGCGGATTGCATGACAACGCGGTGCCCTCGCGGCCCTTCCAGCCGCTGCCTTCAAGGCGGAGGAAATCCTCGGTCCAGGCGGCGATGTCCCCGTCACCCGGAAGCATGGCGTATTCGAGCGTTCCCTGGCGGCTGAGCGCGTTTTCCTGCTGGCGCAGCGTCCGACGTTTCTTGGTCGACAGTGCTTCGTCGAGGTAACTCTTGGCGTCGGCATGCGGCCGTAGCAGCGCCCGTGTGCTGCATTCGAGCGTCAGCGTCGGATGACGATGCTCTTCAAGGAATTCGACGAAGGCCTTCCACAAAGGACCGTCGCCCGAAATGCCGCCGAACTCGATCAGGATCGAGCCACGCGGATCGTTGGCTGCCCAATCGAACATGGCCTGGAAGCAGGCTCCCGCAGTCTCGGCGCGAACCAGCGGGCTGCACAGGAAGCAGTGCATGTGCTTCCAAAGGCGCAGCGCGCTGACCGGCAGATTCTTGTAGTGGTTCTGCCGCTCGAGCGGAAAGAACCCGCACAGCACCGGCGGTTCGTTTGTATCCGGTGCTTGCGCATAGACGAACAGAAACAGCAGGTCGGCGGTTCCGCGCAGATGGCGCAGCGCCGGCAGCAGCATCCAGGGCTCATAGAAGACGTTGGGTTCGAGCGCGGCGGCCGACAGCTCTTCCCACGCCGCGCGATGCCGCTCGAGGCCGGCCAAGTCGCGCTCGACGACGACGGTCAAAGCCGCAGCCTTTTCGACGCGGCGGCCCTTACCGTCTTCCACTTCGCGCACGGGCGGAGGCGCCAGAGAAACGGCGGGTTCGGCCATGGCGCTCATGCGGTCTCGGCGTCCAGCGCGCGCCGTGGCTTCGTCAGCTTGGCGAAGGCGCGCTGCATGATGTCGCCGATCTCGGCGAAACCCGGTTTCGGGTCGTCGAGCGTCAAACTGTCCCAGTGCTCGCGCAACGTCAGAATATTGGCCACGGTTTCGCTCACGACGGCGGGCAGTTTCTTGGTCGCGAGTGTTGGGTCAGTGCGGTCAGCGCGCAGGTTGGCGATCTGCCATTCGAGATCAAGCGGCAGATTGCGGCAATAGAGCCCGGTACGGTAGTGCTGCGGAAAGTCGTGGCGGCCGGCGGTGAGGAATTCGAACAGCGCCAGCGGAAAATCCGCGCCGGCGGCGACGCTCAACGGCAGCGAGCCCCAGAACCGCGAATTGACCTCGACGAAGATCCAATCTCCGGTCACCGGATTGACCTTGAACTCGACCATCGCCACGCCGCTGTAGCGGAGCGGCCGCAAGATGCGCAGCGCGGCGTCGAGGAGTTCAGGCGATAGCGGAACGCTCTTGCGATAGGTGCTCTGGCCGCCATCGAGCGGCTCGTGCACGCGCACGTGCTGGAAGGCAAGCAGTGTTTCGCCTTGATTGAGGAGCAATTCGACGCCGGCACCGTGGCCGATGAAATTCTGCTGCGCCGCGACTGGTCCATGCGCGAGGAATTTTGGCACGAGGCGCAGCAACTCGGCTTCGCTGTGCGCCTTGCGCACGGCGAGACCTTGTGTCGGATGATCGAAGGTGCGCCGCGGCTTGAGTACCAGCGGCGCGCCCAGCTGCCGCCACGCCTCGCGCGCGCCGTCGAGATCGGTGATCACGATCTCGCGCGGCAGGCGCACGCCGGCGGAATGCGCGATCTCGTTGGTCCGATGCTTGTCGAATAGCACGGCCACGGCCTCGTCGTTCGGCGTGTAGATTTGGCCAAAACGCTCCAGGTCTGCGCGATGCCGGTGCAGCGCCAGCGTGTCGATATCGGTGCACGGAATGACGAGATCGAAGCGCTCGCGCCGCATCAGTTCGGCCAGCGCCGTTTTCCAGCTCAAGTCGGTATCGCTGTAAGGCGGCAGATCGTAGGCCGTACGGACGTAACGCGAGCGCGACGAGATGCAATTTGGCCGCGTCCAGGCGGTGTGCACCTCGACGCCGCCGCGGCCGAGCGAGCGGATGACCGCCAGCACGGTCCGCGAGACGCTCGAGAGGACGAGGGCCTTCTTCATCGTTCGGTCATCCGCCGCATCGCCGGCACGGCGCGTCGACCGCTGCCATCGCTCTGACCGGCCTCTATAGCATTCGGAAGGTAAATGGCCGGTTGCGCGCCGGCCGGCGCCGGACGCTGTCGGAGTTTCTGACAATGTGCGGCGGCCGTGCTCCTGCCGCGGCGGCAAACCCTTTGGAACCTTGGCGATTTTTCTCTGGCACGCGGGTTGCTGATTGACCAGCAAAAGCCGTCAAGAGCCACCACCGGGAAAGGTCCGTCCATGGTTAATGTTCTTTGGTTCGCGTTGAACCTGATCGTGCTGGTCGTCATCGCCGTCCTGCTCAATGCCGCGAGCTTCGTCCTGCGGGCATTGGGTTTCGGCCGACGCGCCGATCTGCGCTTCCGGGAACCGTTCACGCGCTCGTAACCCGACGCGATCATCAGCAGGCGGCCCGGCGGCGTTCGCCAGGCGGCTGCGTGGTTTGCAGCGGTGCGCGGCCAGCCGCCGCTTCCATCGCGCGATAAATCGCGTACGCCGATGCGGAGCGTCCGCCGAGCTCGCCCATGAAGAATTCGAGATAGGCGTCGAGCCAGGCGAGGAACCGCTCGAGGTCGGCACGCGTCCGGACATAGGGCGTATGTCCGACGCCAAGCGACGGGCTGTGATAGCTGACGACAAAAACCTTCTGCTCGCCACGCTCGACCAACGCGCGGGTCAGTCGCTTGGCCTCGGCGATGGTGACGCCCTCAGGGCTGAGCCGGATGCGGTCGAGCAGTCGCGCTCGCGCGCAAATCGCCGTCGCCCGCAGCCGCGCGCCGCGCGTGCCGCCGATCCACGGGAACACCACCTCGCCGAAACGATGCAGCAGGCCGAGAAAGCCGGTGGTCAACGGAATCTCCAGTAGGCGGCCGCCGGTGCCGAACCAGAACGGATCGGGCGAGCAATGACGGAAATCCGGACCGGCGATGGGCCGCAGATCGGTCCACGGAAGGACGCTGGAATCGATCAGGAACCCGAGTTCCTCGAGTAGCGCGCGGGTCTCGGCATCTGCGCCATAGCGGCCGGCACGATAGATCGTCGGCGCAACGCCCAGATTGCGCTCGATGGCGTCTTTGAGGATCGCCAGTTTGCGGCGTTCAAGATCGCGCGGCAGGTTGCAGGCGAAGGAATGCTCGTCGGTGATGGCCTCTTCAACCGGCGGCGTCACCCAAGGATGCAGATGCGCACCGATGTCGCAGCGTCCGTCGGCGAGAAATTCGCGCAACGGCATATACCCGGCTGACTGTGACGCGACCGGATAGTCGACCAGGTACACGGGCTTGACGCCATAGCGGTCGAAGATCGTCTGTGCGCGCCATTGGTGCTTCATCGCCGTGACGCCGTGGGCGTCGCTCGAAAAATTTCGCCCCCAGTCGAACTCCTCTTCGGTGTCGATGAAGACGAGCAGTTGCGGCGGCATCTCGACCGGCAGCCGGGCCGCTTGCGGCGTAAGGATCATGGGATCGCGGCTCACGTAGCGCGCCGTCCAAAGACTGGAAGCGGCAGGCGCCGTGCGACGGCGCGTACCAGCGTCGCTTCGGGTCCGTCGGCGCAACCGCTGACTGCCCACAACGCGATGAGCGTCACAGCATAAACACAGGCGCCGGCAATGGCAGCGACGCCCACCTGAGCCAGCGCGCCCGACATCGTGGCGGCGGCTGGCTTCCACGCGAGGCCAAGCGAGCCCAGGAGCAGCGCCATGCCGGCGGTCGCCAGCGCGCACCGCCAGCTTTCGCCAAACAGAACGCCGGTGCGGAAGCCGGTGACGCGGCCAAGGACTGCGACATAAATCGCGGCTTCAAGCGCCAAAGCAATGCCGATCGCCCAAGCGAGGCCCGGCAGGCCGCCAAAGATCACGCCGACCAGCAACAGGGGCACGCGCAGCAGGGCCATGGCGACGGTCGTGAACGTGGTGATCTTCGGGTTGCCGATCGCCATCACGCCGAGCGCGCCGATGTTCGTGATCACCGAGAACGCGGCGAACGGAGCGATGATCGCGACAAGCGGTACACCGGCGAGCCACGTTGCACCCAACGTGACGCGAATGAGCGGCGCAGCCACGAGCGAAATGCCAACGCCGGCCGGCAGGACGATGCACAGCGTCGCGCTCATCGCCTTCGCTAGAGTGTCCGACGAGCCTTGGCCGCTGTGATGGATCACTGAAAGGCCGGCGTACAGCGCGCGGCCCACGGGTTCGACAAACTCGCTAATCGGCAGCAGCGCGACTTCGAGCGATGCCGAGAACAGACCGACGGCACTGGTGTTCATCAATCGGCCGAGGATGAACGCGTCCGAGCGCTCGCGGGCGAAGCCGGCGACGCTTGTGCCCCAGATCCACGACGACATGCCGAGCATCCGCCGCCAAGCAACCAACGTCAGGCGCGGGCGGAACGGGTGCATGGCGTAGCTGAGCACGACGCGCGTGACGCGCAGTACGACGATGCCGGCGACCAGCGACCAGTAACTGTGGGTAACGACGGCGGTCCCGATGGTCACCGCGACTGAGGCGGCGCGCGGCACTACGAAGAGAATGAAATCGCGGCCGAAGCGGAAGTGGCGGCGGAACTCAAGCGTGCCGACATTCTCGCAACTCTCGAGCACGAGCAGCGGGCCGAGGATCACCAGGATAAGGCTCAGCCGCTCGTCGCCGAAAAAGCGGCCGATGGGATAGGCGGCGGCAACAATGACAAGGCCGGCGATACCGGTGCGGATAAGGCCAAGGGTGAAGCCGGTGCTGTAAAAGGTGTTGTCGGGACGCTTCTCGCGCAGCATTACGTCCTGGATGCCGAGCGTCGCCATGGCGTCGATTGCGCGGGCGAAGGCGCCCGCAAGCGCAACCAGGCCGAAATCCATCGGCGACAGCAATCGGGCGAGCACGAAGGTGCTGAGCGCGCCGAGAGTACGGGTGAGAAACCGCCAGGTCACCATCCAGCTGGCGCCACGTACGGTCTTGGCGGCGAGCGAGCCGGTTGCGGCAGTGGTGGCAACGCTGCCGTTGTCGCTATCGCTGTCCAGGGTGTTGACCATCGCGCGAAGAGAATTTCGTGCGCGCCACGGCGCGCGTCGCGGAAACCTTAAGCGGCGGTGCGTAAATTTGGCGTTATTGGCCGCAATTTGCTGTGCTGCGCATGGTTAAGGCGCGCCGACGATTCCGGCGATTTGCGCCGCGAATACAGACCGACATCTTAGGGCTAACGAGCGGTTAAGGCCGAAACGTCAACCCGAACGATAGAGCGGCAGCTTCGTGCCGGCGGCCGTGCGCTCCACCACGACCGCGCGCCGGAAGCGGAACAGCTTCGCCGGTCGGCCGCCGGTCGCGGTCGTGACCTTGCCGGTCTCTTCGACCAAGCCCTGCTGCTCGATAAGGCGGCGGAAATTCTGCTTGTGCAGCCGCTGGCCGGCGAGCGCTTCGACTGTGCGCTGCAGCTGGAACAGCGTGAAGCTGGCCGGCATCAATTCGAAGACCACCGGTCGGTATTTGATCTTGGCGCGTAGCCGGGCGATGCCAGTAGCCAGGATGCGGCGATGATCGTGCATCATCGCCATCCCGGTGATCGCCTCGGTCGTGCCGGATTTACCGCGCGCCTCGGCTACGAGGCCGGCTTCCCAGAGGAGTTCATAACGTTGCAGCACGAACTCCTCGTTCCAGCCGTGCGGCTTGGCGCCGAAGGCCACGTCGATGCGTTCCCGCCGCTCGCGCGCCACCGGCGGCGCACCCTGCCGCGCCCATGGACGCAGCCGCGGCAGGATCGTGCCGGCGATTATGGGCGGTGCGCCGTGCCGCCAATCTTCCCACGGAAAAAATCGATACCAATTGTGCCACGTCGCGCCCGCGGCATCGCCGTCACTGCGCTCGCGCGCCAGGCCGAGATAGCTGATGGAGATCCGGCGGTCGACGGCCTCCTCCCGGGTGCGCTCACGGTCGGCGAAGGTGTAGAGCTGTTCGACATATCCGAGCGCGTGGCCAGTCTGGTCCTCGACCCACGAGCGCACGCCGCTCTGCAGGGTATGGTGGCGCGATTGCAGCGGACCCGAGGGCAGGGCCTCGCCGTTGTGCAACGTGAGTACGCGCGGCTCGTCGGCTGTCACGGCGACGATCACCGCGGTCAGCTCGACCGCGAGCGTGGCGTTCGCCAATGGGGGCGCATGCTCGCTGCGATTATCGCTTCGGGTTGTCGCCTTCACCCCGTGTCCGCCCCGTCTTGACAGCCGTTATAGTCAAACATAGCATAAGTGGGTTTTTGGGCACTTGCGCCCGTTTTCTTTGCGCCTTGAAATGCTCAAAGAGAGTATAAGGAAATGCCCGACACGATAGCGCTGGAACAGCTTTACGAACGTGTTCGCCAGGTGATCCCGCCGGTGGAATGGCCGATTTTCGCCGACGATATTGCGGCAATCGTGGCGCTGAAGCGCGAACGCGACGCTGTAATCCTGGCGCACAATTATCAGACACCCGAGATCTATCGCTGCGTTGCCGATATCACCGGCGACAGCTTGGTCTTGGCACGCGAGGCGGCCAAGACGTCGGCGCGGGTGATCGTGCTCGCCGGCGTGCACTTCATGGCCGAGACCGCCAAGCTTCTCAATCCCGGCAAGACGGTACTCATCCCTGATCGCCAAGCGGGCTGCTCGTTGGCGGAATCGATCACGGCGGCCGACGTGCGGCTGCTGCACCAGCGTTATCCCGGCGTGCCGGTGGTCAGCTACGTCAACACCTCGGCCGCGGTGAAGGCCGAGTCTGACATCTGCTGCACCTCGGGGAACGCCAAACGCGTCGTCGAATCTCTCGGCGTGCCGCGTGTCATCATGCTGCCCGACGAATATCTGGCGCGCAATGTCGCGGCCGAGACCAAGGTCGAGATCATCGCCTGGCACGGCCACTGTGAAGTACACGAGCGCTTCACCGCCGCCGAGGTTCATTCGCTGCGCACCGACCATCCCGACATCATCGTGCTGGCGCATCCGGAATGTCCGCCGGACGTGGTCGCCGTCGCCGACTTCGCGGGTTCGACGGCAGCCATGTCCAATTACGTCGCGACCAAGCGTCCGGCGCGCGTCGTGCTCCTCACCGAATGCTCAATGAGCGACAACGTGGCGCTCGAGCACCCGGAAACCGCCTTCGTGCGGCCGTGCAATCTGTGCCCACACATGAAGCGCATCACCTTGTCCAACATTCGTCGCTCGCTCGAAAGCCTGACGCACGAGGTGACGATCGATCCGGCCGTTGCCGCTCCGGCGCGCCGCGCCGTCGAACGCATGTTGGCGGTCTAGCGCCCATGGTCGCGAGCCCTGCAGCCGCTGCGGGCTGTCCGGTCGTCATCGGCGCCGGCATCGCCGGTCTGATGACGGCGCTGCATCTCGCGCCCGAACCCGTCATCGTCTTGGCCAAAGCGCCGCTCGGCTCGGGCTGTGCCAGTGTTTGGGCGCAAGGCGGTATCGCCGTCGCCGTCGGGGAGGACGACGATCCGGCGCGCCATGCGGCCGATACCATCGCTGCGGGCGACGGCCTGTGCGACGCCGTCGCGGTCGAACGCATCACCGCGTCCGGTCCGGCGGCGCTGGCCGAACTGGTTCGCCACGGCACTGCGTTCGATCGCGCGCCGGATGGACGCTATAGGCTCGGCCTCGAAGCCGGCCACGGGCGCCGCCGCATCGTTCACGCCGCTGGCGATGGCACCGGCCGGGCGATCACGATGGCGCTGGTGGAAGCGGTCCGGCGAACACCATCAATCGCGGTTCTCGAGGGCGTCGAGGCACGGCGGCTGATCGTCGAGGACGGCGCCGTTGTCGGCGTGCTCGCGGCTGCCGATGATAGGCCCGTCGTCCTGCCGACCGCGCGTGTCGTGATCGCTACCGGCGGTATCGGCGGCCTTTATCGTGAGACGACCAATCCACTGACTGCGATCGGACAGGGTCTCGCGCTGGCCGCCCGGGCGGGCGCAGTGCTCGCCAACATGGAATTCGTCCAGTTCCATCCGACCGCGCTGGCCACCGGCCAGGATCCAATGCCGCTGATCAGCGAAGCGGTGCGCGGTGAAGGCGCGCTGCTCGTGGATGCGGCTGGGCGCCGGATCATGGCCGATCATCCGCGCGCCGAGCTCGAGCCGCGCGACATCGTCGCGCGCGCGGTGTGGCACGAAACCGCCGCCGGCCGTCGCGTGTTTCTGGATGCACGACGCGCGCTCGGCAGCCGGTTCGCCAAACGGTTTCCCGGCGTGGCAGCCGCCTGCCGGGCCGCTGGCATCGATCCGGCAGTGGATCCCATACCGGTGCGCGCGGCGGCGCATTATCACATGGGTGGCATCGCAGTCGACGCGGCGGGACGCAGCTCAATTGCCGGCCTTTGGGCGGTTGGCGAAGCCGCTGCCACCGGCCTCCACGGCGCGAATCGCCTGGCCAGCAATTCACTGCTCGAAGCGTGCGTCGCCGGCCGGACGGTCGCGGAATCGGTCGGCGGCACAACGCGGCGGCCGACGCGGCCGGCGTATGTGCCGCCGCTGCTGCCATCGTCGCGGACTGACGGCGTTCGCGGAATCATGGCACAACGCGTCGGCGTATTGCGCAATCACGACGGGCTGGACGCAGCGCTGGAAGCGCTGGCGCCGCTCGCGTTCGGCGTCGGTGCGGCAGCCGATCCGGCGCTCGTCGGGTTGTTCGTCGCGGCCGCGGCGTTGCAGCGGCGGGAAAGCCGCGGCAGCCACGCCCGCACCGACTTCCGCGCGCGTTCTTCCGCCGGCGCACGCCGCTCTCTTCTGCGGCTCGCTGATGTGAAGCGCCTGCTCGACATTGAGGATAAGCGTGTGGCGGTGGGGGCATAGGACATGACCGTGCCGCCGCTGCCGACAATCATGATCGAGCCGCTGGTCCGCGCGGCGCTGCTCGAAGATCTCGGCCGTGCCGGCGACATCACGACGGATGCGATCGTGCCCGCCGACATGCGCGCGGCGACGGCGCTCGTCGCGCGGAAAGCCGGCGTGGTCGCCGGACTCGACTGTGCGGCGATCGCGTTTCGGCTGATCGAACCCGCGCTTAAAATCGAAACTTTGCGGCCCGACGGCTGCGCCGTCGCCGCCGGCGAAACGATCGCGACAATCACTGGTCCAACGCGCGGCATCCTGACGGCCGAGCGCGTCGCGCTCAACTTCCTATGCCATCTGAGCGGCATTGCGTCGGCCGCAGCGGCGATCGTGCAATCGATCAAAGGTCACCGCGCGCGCCTGGTATGTACGCGCAAGACCATGCCGGGTTTGCGTGCCTTGCAGAAATATGCGGTGCGCGTCGGCGGCGGCTTCAATCATCGCTTCGGTCTCGATGACGGCGTGCTCATCAAAGACAATCATATCGCCGCGGCCGGCAGCCTCACGGCGGCGGTGGCGCGCGCCCGCGCAGCCATCGGCCATTTGGTCAAGATCGAGCTTGAAGTCGATACACTGCAGCAGCTCGAAGAGGCTCTGCAGCTCAAAGTCGACGCCGTGCTACTCGACAATATGAGCCTCGACGATTTGCGCCGCGCCGTCGCTATGGTCGGCGGTCGCCTGGCTACCGAAGCGTCCGGCCGCATCACGTCGGAGACCGCGCCGGTGGTTGCAGCCACAGGCGTCGATCTGCTGTCGAGCGGCTGGCTTACCCACAGCGTCACGACGCTCGACATCGGACTCGACTGGCGCTAGGCCCGGCGCAGCCGGTGCCCGACGGTTGCGCTTGCGGCGCAACCGGTTTTCGCCGTTTGATCGCGGGCGATGACCGGTCTGGCTGGGTCGTACGACGTGCTAGTGGCGGGTGGCGGCAATGCCGCGCTGTGCGCCGCAATCGCCGCCCGTGAAGCCGGCGCCAGCGTCTTGCTGGCCGAGCATGCGCCGCGCGCGTTCCGCGGCGGCAACAGCCGGCACACGCGCAATTTCCGGGTCATGCATGCCGCGCCGACCGCGACGCTGACCGAAGCCTATGCCGAAGACGAATATTGGGATGATCTGCGGCGGGTCACCGGCGGCGAAACCGACGAGGCGCTGGCGCACTTGGCGATCCGTGAATCGGCGCCGGCGCTGGCGTGGATGGCCCGCCACGGTGTCCGCTTCCAGCCGTCACTGTCGGGTACGCTCAGCCTGTCGCGAACCAACGCGTTCTTCCTCGGCGGCGGCAAGGCCTTGCTCAACGCCTATTACCGGACGGCCGAGCGGCTCGGCGTCACCGTCCGTTATGACTCCGAAGTCCGGGACCTGCATTTGCGGGACGGTGCGGTCGAATCGGTCGAGGTTGAGTCGGCCGGCGAGAGCCTGACGTTGCGCGCCAAATCAGTCGTCGTGGCAGCAGGCGGCTTTCAGGCGAACATCGAATGGCTCAAACAATATTGGGGCGCAGCGGCCGACAATTTCCTGATCCGCGGCACGCCCTATGCGAAGGGCCGGGTGCTGCGCAATCTGCTCGACCAAGGCGTGATGCCGGTCGGCGATCCAACGCAATGCCACGCGGTCGCGATCGACGCGCGCGCGCCGAAATTCGACGGCGGCATCGTCACGCGTCTCGACGCGATTCCGTTCAGCATCGTCGTCAACCGCGACGCGCGGCGCTTCTACGATGAGGGCGAGGACCTGTGGCCCAAGCGCTATGCCATCTGGGGCCGTTTGATCGCACAGCAGCCAGACCAGATCGCCTATGGGATCACCGACACGAAGGCCCTGACGCTGTTCATGCCGTCGATGTATCCGGCGATCATCGCGGCGACGATCGACGAACTCGCCGACAAGCTCACACTCGATCGCGTGGCGCTGGGAAAAACCCTGCATGCCTATAACGCGGCGGTGCAGCCCGGCCGGTTCAACGACAAGATCCTCGACGATTGCCGCACCGATGGGCTGGCGCCCGCCAAATCGCACTGGGCGCAGCGCATCGACACGCCGCCCTATGTCGCCTACCCGCTGCGGCCGGGTATCACTTTCACCTATCTCGGTGTCAAGGTGGACGATCGCGCGTGCGTCGTCATGCGCAACGGCGCGCGTGCCAAGAATCTGTTCGCCGCGGGCGAGATCATGGCGGGCAACATCCTCGGCCGCGGCTATCTCGCTGGCTTCGGCATGACCATCGGCACCGTGTTTGGGCGCATCGCGGGGGCGGAGGCGGCAAAGCATGCACGACACTGACACTGTTGCCGAAGCGCGGCGGCTAATGGAGATCTGTAACGCCTGCCGCTATTGCGAAGGCTATTGCGCCGTGTTTCCGGCGATGGAGCTGCGGCGCGAGTTTTCCAACGCCGACTTAAGCTATCTCGCCAATCTCTGCCACGATTGCCGCGGCTGTTTCTATGCCTGCCAATACGCGCCGCCGCACGAATTCAATCTCAACCTGCCGCGTGCCTTCGCGCAGCTGCGCGCCGAGGCTTATCGCGAATATGCATGGCCCGGCCCGTTTGCGGCCTTGTTCCGGCGCAACGGTGTGATCGTCTCGCTGGTCGTTGCCGTCGCGCTCGCAGCCGTGCTGCTGTTGGCCACCGGATTGCAGCAGCCTTCGATCATCTATAACGCACGTACCGGCACCGGCGCGTTCTATGCGGTCATTCCCTTGGGCGTGATGATCGCGGTTGGCTCGGCCACGTTCGGTTATGCGTTGCTCGCGCTGGCGGTCGGTTATGGGCGGTTCTGGCGCGACACGGCTGGAGGGCTCCGCCATCCTGCTGGATTGCGGGCGTGGTGGCGCGCATTGAGCGATGCCGCCGCCTTGCGCAATCTCTCCGGTGGCGATTATGGCTGCAACGACCGCGACGGGTCATTCTCGGGCGCGCGGCGCGGGTTTCATCACGCCATGTTCTACGGTTTCGTCTTATGCTTCGCGGCGACCTGCGTCGCGACGGTCTATCACCATATTCTCGGCTGGATTGCACCCTATCCGCTGCTCAGCGTTCCCGTCGTGCTTGGTACGCTTGGCGGCATCGGCTTGCTGATCGGCACCGTGGGTTTGTTGGTTCTCAAGATCGTCCGTGATCCCGCTCCGGGCGCGAGAGAAATGCTCGGCACCGATGTTGCGTTGCTGGTGCTGCTGGCGTTGATCGCAGCGACCGGATTGCTGTTATTGGGACTGCGCGCCAGTGCGGCGATGGGCATTCTGCTTTCGGTACATCTCGGCTTCGTCCTCGCCTTGTTCCTGGTTCTGCCGTACGGCAAATTCGTGCACGGCGTTTATCGGCTCGGGGCCCTCGTGCACTATGCTGCCGAGACGGTGCCAGCGCGCAGCGGCGAGCGCGCCATCGAGTAGGGGGCATTTTGGATCTGCAGCTGAACGGACGTAACGCGCTGGTGACCGGAGCCAGCATGGGCATCGGCCGCGCCATCGCTGCGGGGCTCGCGGCGGAAGGTGCGCGGCTGGCGATCGTAGCGCGCCGCCAGGATTTACTCGAACAAGTGGCCGCCGGAATCGAGAAGAGCGGCGGCATCCGCCCGGCGATCGTCGTCGCCGACGTCATGCAGCCGGACTCGCCGCTTCGTATTCGCGACGAGGCGGCGCGTGCCCTCGGCACGATCGAAATCCTGATCAACAGCGCCGGCGGTAGCCGGCCGTTGCCGGTGGACGCGTCCGACCAGAGCTGGGATGAAGCGCTGACGCTCAATTTCACCCGGCTGCGTCAGCTGACGCATGCGGTCCTGCCGGGAATGATTGCGCAGAAATGGGGCCGCATTATCAATATCACCGGCAAGTCGGAGCCCGAGCGGATCAACGCCTCGTTCGCCGCCAAGGCGGCCGTACATGCCTGGGCCAAAGGCCTGTCGCGCGAAGTCGGCAAGCACGGCATCACCGTCAATTCGATCGCTCCCGGCCGCATCATCACCGAGCAGATTCTGCGCCTCTATCCCGAGGATGAGCGGCGCAAGTTTGCCGAGCGCGAAATTCCGGTCGGTGAATACGGTCAACCGGAGGACCTTGCGGTACTCGCGGTCTTTCTCGCGTCGCCGTTGGCGCGTTACATGACTGGCACGGTGATCCCGGTCGATGGCGGCCTGCGCCGTTACCAGTTCTAGGCGCCGAGATAGGCCTGGACGACGCTGCGCTCGGCGGCGAGTTCGGCGGGCGTTCCCGACAGCACGATGCGGCCTTCGCGGATGATGTACGCGCGGCTGGCGACCGACAGGCCGAAGGTCAGGCTTTGCTCGGCCAGCAGCACGCTCATGCCCTGATCCTGCAGCTTCGCCAAGGTTTGGAAGACCGAGAGCACGACTTTCGGGGCCAAGCCGGCCGACGGTTCGTCGAGCAGCAATAGCCGCGGATTGGTCATCAATGCGCGCGCGATCGCCACCATCTGCTGCTCGCCGCCTGACAGCGTGCCCGCGGCCTGGCTGAGCCGTTCGGCGATCTCGGGAAACAGGCCCAGGACGCGCTGGCGCAGTGCCGCCCGCTGGGCGGGCGGACACAGGCGGCCGCCGAGATCGAGATGTGCGCTGACCGGCATGCGCGGAAACAACTCGCGGCCGCTGGGCACGTGGCCGATGCCGGCGCGGGCGATAAGGTGCGGTGCTTGGCCTGCGATCTCCTTGCCGAATAGCGTGACGCTACCGGCGCGCGGCGTGACCAGGCCGGTGATGGCACGGAAGAGCGTTGTCTTGCCGGCGCCGTTGGCGCCCAGCAGAACGGTCACCTTGCCGGCCGGCACCACCAGCGAGACGTCGTGCAGGATGGTGAGATCGCCGAAGCCTGCGACCAGATTCTCGACCCTGAGCGCGTCGGTCTCCGCGGAGGCTGAAGCCGGCGCGCTCACGACACCTTGCCAAGATACGATTCGATGACGATCGGGTCGCGCAGCACGGCCTCCGGTGTTCCCTCGGCGATCTTCTTGCCGCGATCAAGCACGATCATGCGGTCGGAAATGTCGGCGATCGCCGAGATGATGTGCTCGACACCGGCAACCGCGGCCACACCCAGATCGCGGAAATGGCGCAAGACGGCGCGGATTTCGCCCTGTTCGTCGCGTGTCATGCCCGCCATCACCTCGTCGAGCAGGATCACCGTCGGATCGAGGGCAAGGGCGCGCGCCATTTCAAGCCGCCGTTGCTGGCCCGGGCTTAACTTGTTCGGCAGCTCAAGCCATCGATTGTCGAGCTTCACCGTGTGCAGCGCCCAGGCCGCCTGATCGACGGCTGCCGCGGCGCGCTTGCCGTTGCGCGCGGCGAGCAGGGTGTTTTCCCATACTGTCATCGATTCCATAAGCCGCGGAATCTGGAACGTGCGAGCGATACCCTGCCGAGCCCGCTGATGCGACGGAATCGCGGAAACCAATTTTCCCTGATAATAGACGCCGCCTTCGTTGGGTTTGACGAAGCCGGTTATGGCGTTGAACAGCGTCGTCTTGCCGGCGCCATTGGCGCCGATGATGCTCACCATTTCGCCCCGCTTCACCACGAGCGAAACGCTGTTGAGCGCGACCAGGCCGCCGAACCGCACCGTCAGATCGCGTACCTCGATGACCGCGTCGTTGCCGGCTGTTGCCGGCTGCGCCGGGCGCGTGACGGTGGGAAACGTCGCCGGTGCCGCGACTGGCCGGCGCCGCAGCCAGCCGAATTTATTGGCGATGCCGACAACGCCGCCTGGAAAGGCAAGCACGACGGCGATGATTAGAACGCCGTACAATGCCAGTTGCAGGTCGGGCAGATAGGCCCAGAACTGCTCGCCGACGATCACCAGAATTACCGTGCCGAGCGCCGGGCCCCAGAGGGTGCCGATGCCGCCGAACAAGGCAAAAACAATCACCTGCAGATCGAGCGTCGGATCGAAGGCGCTCGGCGGATCAAGGAAGCTCCGGTTCCACGCCACCAGGCCGCCGACCGCGGCCGGCGCAAGCGCGCTCATGATGAAGGCGATGATCTTGACCCACGACGTCGGCACGCCGACAGCCGAAGCGGCGACCTCGTCGTCGCGCACGCCAATCACCGACAAGCCCCACTGCGAATGCAGCACGAAATAATTCAGCGCAAACGCGACCAGCACAGTCACCCACATCGCCAGATAGACCGCGACTGGCGTGAGTTGGGCCGGCAGGGTCAACCCCGCCGCGCCGCCGATATAGTCCCAGTTCGATGACACCACCATGAGGATGCGGGCAAGGCCGAGCATGCCGAGCGCGAACATAATGCCGCGCAGCCGCAGCATGATGGTGCCGGATATCGCCGCGCTGACGCCGCCGATGGCGCTGCCAATGACCGCCGCGACATACCACGGTATCCCGGTATGCAGCACCAGCGCCGAGGTCGCGTAGGCGCCGATGCCGAAAAACGAGACCTGTCCGAAGGACAGATAGCCGGTGCAACCGCTGATGACGTTCCACGAATAGGCCAACGCGGCGAAGGTGAGAATGTCGGTCGCGAGTTGCAGGATGTAGGCGCTGGTCACCAGCGGCACGACGCCGGCGCAAGCGATCACCGCGACCAGGATCGCGGTCGCCAGCGGCTGCGGTCCAGTCACGACGGCTGACGCAGGCGCTGCCAGCCGCCGCCCGATCCACTGGCTCACCTGTCGCGCGTCGAGATTCACTGTATCGTCCGCACGTTTACCGCGCCGCCTGGCCGAGGCCCTGCGGGCGCAGCACCATAAATGCAATCAGCAACAGGTAGGGCACGATGACTTCGACGTCGCCGCCGAGGTAATAGCCGACGCCGGATTGCACCAGGCCGAGGAGCAATCCCGCAAAGACGGCGCCTTTGTAGTCGCCGAGGCCGCCCAGCGCGACAATGACGAACGACAGGATGGTGAGCGTATCTGCGGTTGGTGCCGACAGTGGCAAGATCAGAATCAACAGGACGCCAGCGATTCCGGCCAGTGCCGAGCCGATTGCGAACGAGATACCGCGCATGCGGCGCACGTCGATACCGCAGGTCACCGCGCCGGTCGCATTCTGCGAGGTCGCGAGGAGCGCCTTGCCCGAGGGCGTGTAGTGCAGCCAGACGTGCAGGCAGCCCGAGATCAATCCGCCGAGAACCCCGGCCGCGACCAGCGCCTCGTTGATCGCCAAGCCGCCAATCGACCACGTCTCCTGGAGATTCGGCAGCGAGACGTATTGCGATCCGAAAAAGTTGAGTGCGGTCTCGACGATCACGTAGGACAAGCCGAACGTGACCATAAGGCTCAGCAATTCGCGCCGGTTGCCGAGCTTGGCGAGTGGCTCCAGTAGCAGCCGCTGGAGCACGGCGCCGGCCGCGAGCATCACGACAAACACGCACGGGATCAGCCACAGCGGGCTTTGATCGGTGTGCGTCACGAACCAGTAGGTGAACAGGCCCGCAACCGTGATGATCGAGCCGTGGGCAAGGTTGACGATGCCCATGACGCCGAAAACGAGGTTGAGTCCCTGGGCGAGCAGGATATACGTCCCGCCCAGGAGCACCCCGTTGACGACCAACTGCAGTACGATCACCCGGCCGACCCGACCATCAACCCCCTTGTATGGCCTCTCCGGCTATTGGCCGGTGTAGGGGACCTGCACCTTCGCTTGTTCGTCCTTCGCCGGCCAGACCAGGAGGCGTTTGCCGTTCTGAATCTGGAACATGTACTGATCGAAACCTAACGACAGACCAGTCGGGCCACTCTTGAACATGCCCTGGACGGTTTCGACCTCGTGGGTCGCGATCCACGCGCGCAGCTTCTCCTGGTCGAGCGACTTGGTCGCCTTGACCGCCGCGCCAAGAACCTGCATGGCGGCGTAGGTCGCCGCCGAGTGGTAATCCGGGTCCTCGTGGAACATCGCCTTGTAACGGGCGATGAAGCCGGCGTTGTCGTGGGTCTTCAGGCTCGGCCACCAGCTCGTGTTGGAAATGATCCGATTGGTGATCGGTCCCAACGCGCTGACGAACTGATCTTCTGCCGGGCCGATGGTCTCGGCGAAGAACTTCGGCGCATAGCCGATGCGATGCAGCGCTTGAGCCAGCCCGACCGCGTCAGGATAGTAGGAGCACACGATCACGGCGTCGGGATTGGCGCTCTTGATCGCCAGCGCGATCGACGAGAAATCCGGCGGCGGCATCGCATAGGTCGTGCTGTAAACCACATCCATGCCGAGCGCCTTCGCTTGGTCGAGCCGCGCCTGGCCGCAGGCTAGGGTGAACGATAGCTGCGCCTGGAGAATCGCGACCTTATGCGCACCCAGCGCCTTGGTCATCGGCAACATGCCGTCGAGATAGCCGGTGGCCGGCGGCAGGAGCTGGAAGGCCCACTTGTTGCCGGCCGAGAAGATCGACGGCAACGACGCGCCTGGCATCGGCGTCACATGCTCGTACTTGTTCATCAGTGGCGCGACGGCTTGGCTGATGCCGCTCGAATACGGTCCGACAAGCAGATCGACCTTATCCTCGGTGATCAGGCGGGTATAAAGCCGCACAGCCGTGCCGGGATTACTTTGGTCGTCGTATAATTTGAGCTCGAGCTTGCGGCCGAGCCAGCCGCCATTCGCGTTGGCATCGGCAATACCGAGCTGGATGCCCTTGAGGTGATAGGCCGCGTCGACAGCGAGCGGTCCGGTTTCGGAAATCGAAGCGCCGATGACGATCGGCTTCTGAGCATGCGCCGCCACGGCTGCAAACAGGACGGCGGCGGCAATCAGCGGGGCAAAAAACGCGCCTCCGCGCACATGTAACTTCCCTCCCGACATTGGTTTTTCTCCTTGGTTAGCAAGACCTCCGAGACGATTTTTATCCACTAATCTTCGCGTTGATTATAGCTTGATCATCAGCGCGGAGTCACTGCGGTCTTGCGGCCCGCATCGGATGTCCGGCGGCCGTCTTTGGCGCTCTCGCAATCAACCTAAACGGCACTCCGTTCGCCGCGCGCGGATCGCCATGCGAACAGCGCCGATACCAAGGCCATCGCCGCGCCGAACGCGAACAGCAAAGAATACGAGCCGGTCCGCGCGAACAGGAAGGCGCTGATATAGCCGCCGGCCGCATACACGATCGCATAGGCGAGAGTCATCCAGCCCCAAAGCTGGCGATGCTGCTCGATCGGTGCCAGTTCGGCAGCGCGGCCTGATCCCAGCGACGTCGTCGCGAGACCGCAGGCGCCGGTGCCGAACGACGCAAGCAACAGCACGGGCGTATCGGGCCACGCCGCCGGCACACCGATGCAGACCGCCAGCGCGGCGAGAACCAGTGTGTAGGTCCGTGCGAAACCGAGACGCTCGGCGACGAAGCCGGTGAGCATCGGACCGCAAGCGGCGCCAAGGCCGAGCACCAGCCAGAAGAATCCGCCGGTGCCCAAGCCCAAGCCGAGGCCGCGGGCGATGAAATCGGTCCAATAGACTGTGGGTGGCGCGAAGGCGAGGCCGATGATGCCGTATGAAATCACCAGCCGCACAATTGCTGGCGACAGCCGAAGCCGTGTCGATGGTCTACGCGCGTCGGGAATGTGCGCATGATGCGGCCAGCCACCCCACGCCAAGAGCGTCAAGGCGACTCCAATGGCCGCCAACGTCATCCAAGTGGCCGGCAGGCCGGCATGCACTAGCCATGGGATCACAGTGCCCGATAAGGCAATGCCGGCGCCGACACCGGTGAACACAATACCGGCGACGCGGCCGCGACGGTGCACGGATGTCGCTGCGAGCACGGCGGTGGGCGCGAGCACCATCAACACGCCGCCGACGATTCCCGACATCAGCCGCCAGCCGAAGTACCAGGCGAAGCCGAGCGGCGCGGCGCAGCCGGCGAAACACACCGCGGCGAGAATCATCGCCGCCTTCACCAGCGCCATCGCCGGAATGTGGCGCGCAGCGTGCCTGGCGATTGCCGCACCAATCAAGTAACCGGCAAGATTGGTGGCGCCGAGATAGCCCGCTTGCGCGGCGGTGAACCATCCGGCCTGCACCAGTGCCGGGATCAGCGGGGTGAATGCGAACCGCGACAAGCCGATGCCGAGCAGCAGCGCTGACATGCCAGCGATTGCGGCATGCCGTGGACGCGGATCCGGCATGACGCGCGCTTCGATTTCGGCGGACATTTCGGGCACCCGGCGGATTCTCGCGGCAAGCTATCGCGGTTCGGCGCCGGCGACTAAATGAGTTATTGTGCAGGGAGGCATGCGCAGCAAAAGCGGAGTGCTGCCCTGTGCCTGACGTGGGGTGCGCGATCAGGCTTCGATTGAGAGCGGCGCGGCGACGTCTTCGAGCGGCCGGCGTTCCGCGTCGACGCCAAAGGCGGCTTCTATTGCCGCGGCGATGATCATCAGTGCTGCGGCCAGCAGATAACCCCACATTAATGCCGGCCGCGAGCCGCTTTCGATCAGGAATCCAAACAGCGCCGGGCCGGCTATGCCGCCGATGGCAGTGCCGAAGCCGTAGAACAACGCGATAATCAACGCACGCAGTTCAAGCGGAAATGCCTCGCCGACCGTGAGATAAGCCGCACTCGCGGCTGCGGAGGCGACGAAGAATATTGCCGTCCACAGCGCCGTCTGACCGGCGGCGCCCAGCGCGTCGAAGGCAAAGAGAAGCGCCGTTGCCACCATGAGGCCGCCGGCAATCCCATAGGTCAGCGTGATCATGATACGGCGTCCGACCGTGTCGAACAGGCGGCCAAGCAGCAATGGACCGAGGAAATTGCCGGCGGCGAAGGCGATGATATAGGCGCCAACACGCTCTGGCGGCACGCCGTAGAAACGTTGCAGCACCAGCGCATAGGTGAAGAAGACCGCGTTGTAGCAGAACGCCTGCGCGGCCATGAGCGTCAGGCCGAGAACGGTGC
Source organism: Allostellaceae bacterium (assembly GCA_035632055.1). Taxonomy (GTDB): domain Bacteria; phylum Pseudomonadota; class Alphaproteobacteria; order ATCC43930; family CGMCC-115725; genus REEB95. The sequence goes on along the minus strand of DASQHO010000103.1, from coordinate 36,581 downwards.
GTCGCGGATAGCGGCGCAGCAGCACGATACCGAGCTCGACAAGCCGTACCGGCCCGCGCGGCGCAAGGCGGAGCGGTTTGCCGGTTGGCGGCGGCAACGCGCCGATATGTTTACCGATGCGGCTCTCGATTCCACGCACGACGCTTTCCGCCTCAGCGATCCGGCCATGGGTCATCAACCAGCGCGGACTTTCCGGAACGTATCGCCGCAATACGACGACGCCGAAGCCGAGCGCACCGCCGATGCCGAACGCAAGACGCCAGCCGAGCCACGGCGGCAAAAGCCGGGGGTCGAGCACGACGACGGACGCGCCGGCACCGAGCGCTGCGCCGATCCAGAACGTGCCGTTGATCGCCAAGTCGGTCCAGCCGCGGGCGCGCGCCGGTATTAACTCGTCGATCGCCGAGTTGATCGCGGCATATTCACCGCCGATGCCGGCACCGGTGCAAAAGCGGAACAGCGCAAAGGACGCGAAGTTCCACGAAAAGCCGGTGGCGATGGTGGCGACCGCATAGACCATTACGGTAATGCCGAACAACCGCTTGCGGCCGTAAAGATCGGTGAGCTGACCGAAGCCGATCGCGCCAGCGATTGCGCCGGCGAGGTAAGCGCTGGCGGCCAACCCGACTTGGCTCTCGCTCATCGATAGTCCGTTGGCGCCGATGAAGGCGCCTGACAGCGAGCCGACCAGCGTGACCTCGAGTCCGTCGAGGATCCAAGTCACGCCTAGCGCGGCGACCACCAGCCAATGGAAACGATGCCACGGCAACCGGTCGAGCCGGGCGGGAATATCGGTCTCGAAGGATGGATCGGCCATGCCGCCTCGCCACGATCAAACGGGCAGGCGGCGATCGTGGTTGCGTGGCTGGGGCGGGAGGATTCGAACCTCCGTATGGCGGAATCAAAATCCGCTGCCTTACCACTTGGCGACGCCCCAATCCGGCTACACGACGCGGCCAAGTCGCGTGTCGGGGCGACCTTAGCCGCTGCCGCCGAGTGTCGCAACCAAAGTGGGCCGAGTCTGGTTTTGTCGTCGGATATCGCGGTTGACGCAGCCTGTCGCGACAGGCGAAGGTGCCGCGCGTTCCATCGAATTCCGAGCCACGAATCGTTCGCTTCCATGAGCGCTACCACCGACATCAAGACCACCGCCGCGCCGCCGCTGCCGAAGCCGCGCGATCCGTTCCTGTTTCGCATGGCGAATTGCTTGCGGGCGCTGGCGATGGACGCGGTCGAAAAGGCCAAAAGCGGCCATCCCGGCATGCCGATGGGCATGGCCGACGTGGCCACGGTCCTGTTCACCAAGTTTCTCAAGTTCGATCCCACCGATCCGGATTGGCCGGACCGCGACCGCTTCATCCTGTCGGCCGGACACGGCTCGATGCTGCTCTACGGGTTGCTCTATCTGCTCGGCTATCCGCAGATGACCATCAGCGAGATCGAAAATTTCCGTCAGCTCGGTAGCCGTACCGCCGGCCATCCGGAACGCGGCCATGCGCCGGGTATCGAAGTCACCACGGGCCCGCTGAGCCAGGGGATCGCCAATTCGGTCGGCATGGCGCTGGCCGAGCGTATCCTCAACGCGCGCTTCGGCGACGATCTCGTCGATCACTACACTTATGTCATGGCCGGCGATGGCTGCCTGATGGAAGGCTTGAGTCACGAATCGCTCGGACTCGCCGGTCACCTGCGGCTGCGGAAACTGATCCTGTTCTGGGACAACAATTCGATCTCGATCGACGGCGCGACTTCGCTCGCCTGCGGTGACGACCAGATCGCGCGCTTCAAATCGCACGGCTGGAACACCATCGCTATCGACGGCCACGACACCGACCAAATCGCTGCCGCGATTGCCCAGGCACAGAAAAGCGATCGGCCGACGCTGATTGCATGCCGTACGATCATCGCTTTTGGCGCGCCAACCAAGGCCGGAACGGCCGCGGCGCACGGCTCGCCGCTTGGTGCTGAAGAGATCGCCGGCGCACGCCGGCGCCTTGGCTGGGATTCGCCGCCGTTCGTGATCCCCGACGATCTGATGAAAGCATGGCGCGCCGTTGGCGCGCGCGGCGCAGTACCGCATGCCGCGTGGCGCCAGCGCCTGGCGGCGGCCGATCCGCAATCGCGCGACGAGCTCTTGCGGCGGATGAAAGGCGAGTTGCCGGCGGGTTGGCGGGACGCGCTAGCGAATACCGCCAAAGGTTTTGCTGCCGAGCGCAAGAAAGAAGCGACACGGCAATCGTCCGGCCGGTGCCTCGAGACGCTGGTGCCGGCAGTGCCGGACCTGATCGGCGGTTCTGCCGACCTGACTCCCTCAAACAACACCATGATCAAGGGGCAGAAGATCATCACGGCCGCCGATTACGGCGGCCGCTACCTCCATTACGGCATTCGCGAACACGGTATGGCCGCGACAATGAATGGCATGGCGGCACACGGCGGCATCGTGCCTTATGGCGGCAGCTTCCTGGTGTTCACCGATTATTGCCGGCCGTCGATACGGCTGGCGGCGCTCATGCGCTTGCGCGTGATTTTCGTGATGACGCATGATTCTATCGGTCTCGGCGAAGATGGACCCACGCATCAACCGGTAGAACACTTGGCGGCGCTGCGTGCAATTCCGAACCTCAATGTTTTTCGTCCGGCCGATGCGGTCGAGACCGCAGAGTGCTGGGCGCTGGCATTGCAGAATTTCACCACACCGTCGATCTTGGCGTTGTCGCGCCAGGGATTGCCGGCGCTCCGCAGCGATGCGTCCGCGTCCGACAACAAATCGGCGCGCGGCGCCTATGTGCTGGCAGAGACCGACGGTCCGCGTTCGGTGACTCTGTTGGCGACCGGCTCGGAGGTCAGCATTGCCATGGCGGCGCGCGACCAGTTGACGGCGGCCAAGATCGCCGCAGCCGTCGTCTCGATGCCGTGCTGGGAATTGTTCGAACAACAGGATGCGGCCTATCGCCGCGTTGTCCTGGGCACGGCGCCGCGTGTCGCTGTCGAAGCCGCCTGCCGCGAGGGCTGGGACCGGTATCTCGCGCCGAACGGTGCTTTCATCGGCATGGACGGTTTCGGTGCTTCCGCCCCGGCCGAAGCCCTATATAAGCATTTCAACATCACGTCCGAGGCGGTTGCCGCCGCCGCGAAAGCGTTGCTTTAGGAGAGTTGCATGGCTATTCGCGTTGCCATCAATGGGTTTGGCCGCATTGGCCGCCTGACGTTGCGTGCCCTGCACGAGCAGGACCGCAATGACGTGCAATGCGTCGCGATCAACGATCTGGGTTCGGTCCAAGCCAACGCGCATTTGCTCAAGTACGACAGTGTGCACGGCCGCTTCGACGGCGAGATCAAGACCGGCAACGACTGGATGGATATCGGCAAGGGGCCGATCCGCGTCTTCGCTGAGCGCGATCCGTCCAAGCTGCCGTGGAAAGAGCTTAACGTCGATGTTGTACTCGAATGCACCGGCTTGTTCACCAAACGCGAAGCGGCGGCCAAGCATCTCGAAGCCGGCGCCAAGCGCGTCATCGTCTCGGCGCCGGCCGACGGCGCCGACATTACCGTCGTGCTCGGCGTCAACAGCGACCAACTCAAGCCCGAGCACAAGGTGCTGTCGAACGGTTCGTGCACGACCAACTGCCTCGCACCGGTCGCCTATGTACTCAATGAGGCGCTTGGCATCGAGCACGGTTACATGACGACGGTGCACTCCTATACAGGCGACCAAAACACTGTCGATACGCTGCACAAAGACCTGCGCCGCGCCCGCGCCGCCGCGCTCAACATGATTCCGACTTCGACCGGCGCCGCCAAGGCGCTCGGCCTGGTGATTCCGGCATTGAAGGGTAGGCTCGACGGCGCCTCAATCCGCGTACCGACTGCCAACGTGTCGCTGATCGATTTCAAATTCTCGGCGGCGCGCGACACGACGAAGGACGAGATCAACGCTGCGATGACCAAGGCGGCGAACTCCAACCGCTTCAAGGGCATCCTCGCGGTCAACAATGAGGAAGCGGTTTCGAGCGACTTCAACCACGACGCTCACAGCTCGACGTTTGACCTGACACAGACAGTAGTCATGGGCAAACGTCTGTGCCGCGTGGTGGCGTGGTACGACAACGAGTGGGGCTTCTCGAACCGAATGGTCGAGGTTGCGGCCCTCGTCGGCGGCCTGGGCTGAGCCGCCCGTGGCGGCGCGCTTCGTCGTCCACTCGCTCGCGGACGCGTGCACCGCGCTTGCGGCCGCCGCATCGGTGGGACACGAGGTGACGCTGACGAGCGCGGCCGACGCCGGTGGTTACGCGGGTCCCGCATGGTTCAAGGCTTTGACTGAAGAAGCCATGCGCGCGGTGCCGGCGGCGCGTTGCGACACAGTGCTGGATTGCGGCGCGGCGCCGGGCATCGCCCTGGCAGCACTGCGGCTCGGCTTGAAGCATTTGCGGTTCACCGGCAACGCGGAAGCCCGCCGCCACCTGCAGTCGATTGCCGCGCAGCTAAATGCGACGATCGAGACGGAAGAATTGCCGGCACTCGATCTGCGCAATGTGCGGCACGCCGAAGCGCGCTGCCGCGCCTGGCTCACCGGCGAGACGATGACGCGGGCTTAGCGCTTCTGCTATATCCGGCGCATAAGGGAAGGCGAGATGGCGACAATCACCAAGACCGTTCGGAAAATCCTCGACGCTTACGAAAGCGATACGCCGAAGACCAAGGCCAACTTGGCGCGGATCCTGATGCAAGGGAAGCTCGGCGGCACCGGCAAGCTGGTGATTTTGCCGGTCGACCAGGGCTTCGAGCACGGCCCCGCGCGCAGCTTTGCGCCCAATCCGCCGGCCTACGATCCGCACTATCATTTCCGGCTCGCGATCGACGCCGGGCTGTCGGCCTATGCCGCGCCGCTCGGCATGCTCGAAGCCGGCGCGCACACCTTTGCCGGTAAGATCCCGACCATCCTCAAATGCAATTCGGCCAACAGCCTGTCGCGCGCCAAAGAGGCGCCGGACCAGGCGGTGACCGCGTCGGTCCAGGACGCAATCCGGCTCAAATGCGCGGCGGTCGGCTTCACCATCTATCCGGGTTCGGACAAGGCCTACGACCAGATGGAAGAGCTCGCGGAGCTTGGCCGCGAAGCCAAGGCAGCGGGCCTCGCGGTCGTCGTCTGGTCCTATCCGCGCGGGGGCAATCTGTCGAAGGAAGGCGAGACTGCGATCGACATCTGCGGCTACGGTGCACACATGGCGGCGCTGCTCGGCGCCCACATCATCAAAGTCAAACCGCCGACGGCACATCTCGAGCTCGAAGCGGCGAAGAAAGTCTACGAGGCACAGAAGATCGACATCTCAACGCCGGCGGCGCGCATCCGCCACGTCGTGCAATGCTGCTTCGACGGTAGGCGCATCGTCGTCTTTTCAGGCGGCGAGGCCAAGGACATCGACGGCGTCTACGCCGAGGTGCGGGCGGTGCGCGACGGCGGCGGCAACGGCTCGATCATCGGCCGCAACACGTTCCAGCGGCCGCGCGATGAAGCGCTGAAGATGCTCGCTCAGATCATCCGGATTTATCGCGGCGAGGCGTGACCCGCCTCTATCTCATCACACCGCCGGCGTTCGATCTGCCCGGTTTCGCGCGTTCGCTGACCGAAGCGCTCGACGCCGGTGACGTGGCGTGCGTCCAATTGCGGGTCAAGCCGGCGGCCGACGACGCCATCCGCCGCGCCGCCGATATTCTGCGGCCGATTGCGCAGGACCGCGGCGTCGCATTCCTGATGAATGACCGTGCGGATCTAGCGTTCGCGTGCGGCTGCGACGGCGTTCATATCGGCCAGGAGGACACGCCCTACGACGAGGCGCGCCGCCTGCTCGGGCCCGATCGCATCGTCGGCGTCACCTGTCATGCCAGCCGCGACTTGGCGCTTGAGGCGGCTGAACGGGGCGCGGATTACGTTGCCTTCGGCGCGTTCTTTCCGACGCAAACCAAGGATGCCAAAGGCCGCGCTGACCCTGAAATATTGCGTTGGTGGAGCGGAGCGACAACGGTGCCGTGCGTCGCCATCGGCGGCATTACTCCGGCCAATTGTGGTCCGTTGGTTAAGGCTGGTGCCGATTTTCTCGCGGTTGTCGCCGCCGTGTGGGATCATCCGCAAGGGCCGGGCGCGGCGGTCAAAGCCTTCAACGAGGCAATCGCTGCCGCACGCTGACCGAGCGCGGATTTTCTTCGATGGTTGTTACTTCAGGCGAAGCGGTATTGCCGATAGCGCGCGAACGGCGCGGCATGATGCCGCCTTGGGCGCTGATCGCGGCTGCGCTCCTGCACATGTTGCCCGTGTTGATCTGGTTGTGGCACTGGCCGATAGCATCGCCGCCGCCGCCGCCGGTGTTCAAGGTCACGCTGGTGCAGGCACCGCCCAAACCAACAACCGCACCACCGCCGCAGGCAACGACTCCGCGGCCGCGCGAGTCCGGTCCGGACCAGACGACCGAAGCGAAAAAGACGCCCAAGCCGGAACCCGCGCCGCCGCCGCGCGCGCGCAGCGAACCGGCGCCGTCCTCCGCCCGCGCCGCCGCTGCGACGCCGAAGCCTGCCACCGAAGGCCTCAAGGTGCTCGAGCTCCATCTGCCGATGCGCGGCGACGCCGATCGCAACCGCGCAGGCGATCCCTATCTCAACTCCATCATGCAGCGGATCGAGAGCAACCGGATCTATCCGCCAACGTCCGCTTTCTACGGCGCGGCCGAGCGGACCGTGGTCTTCAGTGTTGGTGTCAATCCAGGCGGCACGGTCAGCACCATTACCTTGCTCGGATCCTCCGGTCAGAGTCTGATCGACGAAGCGGCGCGCCAGATGATCGCCGCGAGCGCGCCATTTCCGCATTTACCTGCCGAGCTGCCGCAGGTCCGCACGTCGATCGTAATTTTTATTCCGGTGTATCCGCCCAGCTGAATAGCCGGCTAAGCCCCCAAGATTCTTGAAAGTCGCCGCCTGCGTCAGGCGACTGGTGCCCAGAGCACATCGTCGATGCGTGTGGCACCGCTCGCAAGCATGACGAGCCGGTCGAATCCCAGAGCAATGCCGGCGCTGGGTGGCATCGCGCCAAGCGCGGCAAGGAAATCCTCGTCGATCGGATAGACTTCGCCGTAACGGGCTTGTTTGCGCGCGCAGTCGTGTTCGAACCGCCGGCGCTGCTCGGCCGCATCGGTGAGCTCGGAAAAGCCGTTGGCCAACTCGAGGCCGCCTACATACACCTCAAAACGTTCGGCGACCCGCGGATCATCCGGTTTGGCGCGGGCGAGCGCCGCCATCACGATCGGATAATCGGCCAAAATGGTCGGCGCATCGACCCCGAGGGTTGGCTCGATCTTTTCGAGGAAAATCCGGAAAAAGAGGTCATCCCACTCGTCGCCGGGATGCGGTTCAATCCCGAGCGGCCGTGCCGCGGCGGCCAGCAAAGCCAGGCTCGGCCGTTCCGGCTCGGGCACGGTGGCCAGGATATCGATGCCACAGCGATCGGCAAAGACGCCCGCCACGGTTTCCCGCCGCCACGGCCGTCGCGGATCTGCCATCCGCCCCTGCCAGGAATATTGCCCGTGGCCGACAGCATCGAGCACTGACGTGAGCAGCCGTTCGCAATCGGTCATCAGGTCGCGATAAGTGGCGCCAACGCGATACCATTCGAGCAGCGAAAATTCCGGATGATGCGTGGCCCCGCGCTCGCCGTTGCGGAACGCATGCGTCAATTGGAACAGCTTAGGGACGCCGGCTGCGAGCAGCTTCTTCATCGCAAATTCCGGCGAAGTGTGCAGATAGAAGGAGCGCGCGCCGGTGCCGGGCTCGTCGAGCGTGGTGGCGAAGGCGCGTAGATGCGGCTCGAGGCCGGGACTGATCTGCAAGGCCGGCGTATCGACTTCGGCGAAGCCTTCGGCTTCGAAATAACGCCGCACAGCACGCAAGGCCGCGCCGCGCGCCTTCAGGTAAGGCGCCCGGGACGTAAACCGCTCGCGTCGCCACCAAGGCGTTTCGACCATGCGCATCTCTCTCCTTCGGCTGCGCAAGCTAGGCGGATGCCGCCGGGCCGCCAAGCGCAGTATTTCGCTTGTGGCAGCAGGGGCCAAGCTGGTACGAAGCTGCCCGCAAACCCAAAACAAGACCGGCTGTTCGCGCGAGGATTGGCGCCATGAAGATCAATGCCATCGATATCAAACCGGGCAACGTGCTGGAGCAGGACGGCAAGCTCTGGCTTGTCCTGAAACGCGAGCTCATCCAGCCGGGCAAAGGCGGTGCCTTCGCCCAGGTCGAGATGCGCGATCTCAAGACGGGTACGAAGACCAACGCGCGCTACCGTACGCAGGAAACGGTCGAGCGCGCGCGCCTCGATGAGAAAGAAATGCAGTTCCTGTATTTCGACGGCGATATGGCGACCTTCATGGACAATGAGAACTTTGAGCAGACGACCGTCAACAAGGAGTTGATCGGCGAGCCTGCCGACTTCCTCCAGGAAGGCATGATCTGCACCATCCAGCTGCACGAGGGCGTGGCCCTCGCGGTCACGCTGCCGCAGACCGTGGTCCTCGAAGTCGTCGAGGCCGAGCCGGTGGTGAGAGGCCAGACCGCGTCGTCGTCCTACAAGCCGGGCAAGTTATCGAATGGCCGGCGCATCATGCTGCCGCCGCATGTCGGATCCGGCACGCGCGTTGTCGTCAATACCGCCGACGGCAGCTACATCGAACGCGCCAAGGACTGATCGTTCAGGCGATGGCGGTACGCTCGGCTCTAATCAATGTCATGGCGGCCGCCTGTCTCAAGGCGGCGCGTAGCCTGAAGCGCGATTTTGGCGAGGTCGAACAGCTCCAGGTCTCGGTCAAGGGGCCGGGGGAGTTTGTCTCGGCTGCCGATGTCGCGGCCGAAAAAGTGCTCAAACGCGAGCTCGGCAAGGCGCGGCCGAACTACGGATTTCTCTTGGAAGAAGGCGGGTTTCAGGCGGGACGTGATACCAGCCATCGCTTCATCGTCGATCCGCTCGATGGCACGACCAATTTCCTCCACGGCCTGCCGCACTTCGCGATTTCGGTCGCGCTCGAACGCGAAGGCAAGATCATCGCCGCGACCGTCTACGATCCGATCAAGGATGAAATGTTCTGGGCCGAGAAAGGGCTCGGCGCGTATGTCAACGATCGGCGCTTGCGTGTTTCCGCACGCCGCAATCTCGGCGACGCGCTGATCGCGACCGGCATCCCGTTTCGCGACCGCGGCGACCACGCGCATTATTTGAAAACCTTGGCGCCGATGATGCGGGCGACGTCCGGCATCCGCCGCTGGGGCGTCGCCTCGCTCGATCTCGCGTATGTCGCCGCCGGCCGCTTCGACGGTTTCTGGGAATTCGATCTGAAGCCGTGGGACATTGCTGCCGGCATCATGCTCGTGCGCGAAGCTGGTGGCGATGTTAGCGACATGGCAGGCGGCCAGGACATGCTTGCCAACGGCTCGGTGCTCGCTGCTAATCCGACGCTGCACGATGCGATGCGCCGGTTGTTCGCGGCGGCGTAAGAAAATCGCCGGGTACGTATGCGTACGCCCGAACGCACCGGACACGATACCGCCAAGGCTGAAACAGCCCGTGGCCGACTCCGTTTTAAGAGGCAGTGGCGGCAAAGCACCAGTTGCGATAAACTTTTAATTAAGGACGAAGGGGACGGAGGGGTAGCCCGGCGATGCCATCAACGGCACGTACGACCCATCGCGCGACGCGGCAACTAGTGACGGCCGCGGTCGGCGTGTTCGCGTTGTCCGTTGGCAGCGCGGCAATCGCGCCGGCGCACGCGCAGTCGCCTTACACCTATTCAGATTCCGGCTCGAGCGTAACGGTCGATTACGGCGTTCTCGACCGCTTGGGTCCGGCGCCGCGCGTGCCCGACAATCGCTTCGTAGTGCATGTGCCGGCACAGCCTGGTGCGCAGCATGTCGCGCTCGGCCATAGGACGCAGCATCATGCGCGCGTCGTGGCGCAGCAGGTTGTCCACCATCCGGCACGCTCCGTCGCCCAGGCGCGACCGGTTCAGCGGACCGCGCACATCGTGCAGATTGGAAGCGTGACCATCGATTATGGCGCCCTGGCCGCGCTTAATCAGGCCAGCGGTGCACGCGTCGTACTGCGCCGTCCGGGAACGGCAACGGTCGCGGCGGCAGCGCCGGCTGTGGTGCAGCCGGAAACGCCGGTGGCGCCGCCGCCTATCCGCAGCGCGTCGCAGCAGACCGCGGCCCTGTCGCCTGCCGCGAACCGGCCGGCGCCATTGCCGACACCTTTCGCGCCTTCGCCGCCACGTGTCGCCACCGCGCCGTCCGTGCCTGAGACCCGCAGCGATTTAAACGAGCTGTCGTCGCTGTTGCCGATCGGCGGCGTCGCCTTGGCCGCGACGCGGTCGCCAACCGAGCCGGTCGCGCCGCGCAATGCGCCGCAGTCGGACAACCGGGCGATCCGTTTCGCACCAGGCGCTACACAGCTGCAAGGTGACGCTTCGCACGTGCTGGACGCCCTGGCGCAGAAGCTCAAGATGGCATCCAACGATCGCATCGCGCTTGTTGCCTATGCCAGCGGTGACGCCGACCAGGCAATCGAGGCGCGACGAGTTTCTCTGGCGCGGGCAGTCGCGGTCCGCGCTTATCTGATCCAGCATGGGGTGGCGAGCACACAGATCGATGTGCGCGCGCTGGGCAATCGGGTGACGGACGGGGGGTCCGCCGACCGCGTCGATTTGGTGACGGCCGGCCGCTAGGCCGTCCGCGTTCGTTTCAACCCCCCTTCCGCAGAAGGCAGGCCCCCGTGAGTCATCCTTCCCGCTATCTGACGCGCATGACGATTTTCGTCATCGTCATTGCGCTCATCGCCGGCATGCTGTCGCCTGCGCTCTACCCCTATTTCATGGGCAATCCGGTGGTGAACGGGGTGATCGTTGGCATCCTGGTCGCCGGCGTGATCTATATCTTCCACCAGGTCGTCCAACTCTCGGGCAACGCGCGCTGGTTGGCACGTGCCTCGCGCGGCCAGCCGACAGGCAAGCCGAGCCGTCTGCTCGGCGCGTTGGCACGCATGATCGGTGAAGGCCGCGGCCGTCTGGCACTGTCAGCGACGGCGTTGCGCACGCTGCTCGACAGCATCGGATCGCGGCTCGACGAAACCCGCGAGACTTCGCGCTATCTTATTGGATTACTTATATTTTTAGGCCTGCTCGGAACCTTCTATGGTTTGCTGGAGACCGTGCAATCGGTCAAGGGCGTGATCGGCGGCCTGTCGGCCGGCGCCGCTGATCCGGTGCGCGCCTTCGCCGATCTCAAGGCTCGGCTCGGGACGCCGCTCGGCGGCATGAGCACCGCATTCAGCGCCTCGCTGTTCGGTCTGGCCGGTTCGCTGGTGCTCGGCTTCCTCGACCTTCAGGCCGGTCTGGCGCAGAACCGATTCTTCAACGAGCTCGAGGAATGGCTGACCGCGCAAACGCGGCTCGATGTCGCGCCCGCCGCGTTCGCTGCCGGCGAAGGTTCGGCGCCGGCCTATATCCAAGCGCTGCTCGAGCAGACGGCCGACACGCTCGACAATCTGCAACGCGTGCTGAGCCGCGGCGAGGAAAGCCGCATCTCCGCCAATGCCAATATTATAAACCTAACCGAGCGCCTCGCCGCGTTGACCGACCAGATGCGCGCCGAGCAAGGCCTGATGCTCAAGCTCGCCGAGCAGCAACTCGAAATGAAGCCGGTATTGACACGCTTGGCGGATGGCAGCGGGTCCGCTGGCGCGATCAGCGATGAAAGCCGTGCCCATCTCCGCGCCATCGAGGTGCATCTCGCCCGGCTCACCGAGGACGTTTCACAGGGCCGCGGCGAGGCGGTGCAGGAGATCCGCAACGAGCTGCGGCTGGTGGCGCGCACCATTGCGGCGCTCCGCCCGGAACCCGAGCGCACGCGCTAGATCGGCATGTCGCTCTATTCCCGCCGCCAGCGCCGGTCGACGATCAACATCTGGCCGGGCTTCGTCGACGCACTGACGCAGCTCGTGATGGTGATCATCTTCGTGCTGCTGGTGTTCACCGCCGGCCAATTCTATCTCACCGGCGCGCTGTCGAACCGCGATGCCGCGTTGGCGCAGCTGACCCGGCAGGTGAACGAGCTCAGCGACATGCTCTCGCTGCAAAAGAGCGACAACGCGACGCTGCAGCTCAACTTGTCGAAGCTTGGCGCCGAGTTGCAATCGACGACAACAGCAAAGAACGCGGCCGAAGCCAAAATTGGTCAGCTCGGCACGCAGCTGAGCGGAACGCAGCAGCAATTGGTGGAGAAGACTCAGGATCTCGGCAAGGCCCAGACCACCGTCGACCAGCTCAATCAACAGCTGTTGGCGCTGCGCCAGCAATTGGCGCAGATCGCTGCCGCGCTCGATGTATCGGAGACCAAGAATAAGCAGCAGCAGGCGCAGATCACCGATCTCGGCAATCGCCTGAACCAGGCGCTCGCCACCAAGGTCGCCGAACTCGCAAAGTACCGGTCGGAATTCTTCGGCCGCTTGCGCGCGATCCTGGCCAACCGCCAAGACATCCGCATCGTTGGCGATCGCTTCGTCTTCCAGTCCGACGTGTTGTTCGACACCGCCAGCGCCGAGCTGACGCCGGCCGCGCAGACCCAGCTCACTTCGGTGGCGCAGGCGCTGAAGCAGCTGTCGAGCGAGATCCCGAACACAATCGACTGGGTGCTTGAGATCGACGGCCATACCGACGCGCGGCCCATCCATACGGCGGAATTCCCGTCGAACTGGGAGTTGTCGTCGGCGCGCGCCCAGTCGGTGGTGCGCTTCCTGATCACCCAGGGCATTCCGCCCAATCGCCTGGTGGCGGCGGGGTTCGGCCAGTACACGCCGATTGCCGCGGGCAATACCGATGCGGACTACGCCCAGAACCGGCGCATCGAGCTCAAACTGACGGAACGTTAAGCCAGCCTCGCACGAGAAGGCCGGAGCCCGGCCATCGCGCTACGCCGGACGTTAACTGCGCGGCGGTTGCATGATTCGGGCGTGGCCGCTATAAAGCGCGCCTCCCTGGAGCGGCACCCATGAAAGACGGCATCCACCCGGATTACCACGAGATCACGGTCGTCATGACCGATGGTACGACCTACAAGACCCGGTCGACCTACGGCAAGGCGGGCGACACGCTCCACCTGGAAATTGATTCGCGCTCGCATCCGGCGTGGACCGGTGGCCAGCAGAAGCTCCTTGATACGGGTGGCCAGCTCGCCCGATTTAACAAGCGTTTCAAGGGCCTAGGCGTCAAAAAGTAGTCTGCCGCGGCCCTTGACGGGGCGCAATCCCGATCCCATCTGAGCTTTCGTCCGGAGCCTTCGCGGGTCCGGATGCTGAGCGCCCGGCCATTTCGGCGGGTGCGCAAAACCCACTTTGCTCAATGGAGGTTGTGGATCATGGATACGTTCGATTTCGCTCCCTTGTTTCGTTCGACCATCGGCTTCGACCGCTTGCTGCGGCTGGCCGATACGGCGACCCGTTTCGACGGCTCGAGCTACCCGCCGTATAACATCGAGAGCACCGGCGAGAACGCCTATCGCCTGACCGTGGCGGTCGCGGGCTTCGCGTCCGACGAACTCGATGTCACCATCAAGGAGAATGAGCTCCTGGTGAGCGGCAAATCCAAAAAGGACGAGACCAGCACCAGCTATCTCCACCGTGGCATCGCCAGCCGCTCGTTCGAGCGCCGCTTCCAGCTCGCCGACCACATCAAGGTGGCGGGTGCGAGCCTCGACAACGGCCTGTTGCACGTCGACCTCGTGCGCGAAGTGCCGGAAGAGAAGAAGCCGCGCAAGATCGAGATCGCCAAGGGCAGTGGCCCGAAGGTGATCGACCAAAAGGCGGCCTGACGCGCGCAGGCTTGTAACGACAGAGGGCGGTCCCCAACGGGACCGCCCTTTTCCGTTTCCGCTTAGGCCTTCAGCCGGCCGACGGCGTTGGCGAGAATGAGATAGAGCTTGCCGACGTCGGCGGTGACGAAGGTCGTGCCGAGCACATCGAGATGGTCGCAGGCGCGCGCCTGCGCCAGCAGGTTCTCGAACTGGTCGAGATAGCTCTGGGCGTGGCTGCGGAAGACCAGGTCGTCTTCGAATTTCTTCTTGATCGTAACCATCGCCTGGCGCTCTTGCGCCTGCAGCAGGTGGCGGATGAAGACGCTGCGTTCGCCGGCATGGAAGCGGCGCCAGATCGCCTCCGGCACCGGCTGGTCGAGCGCCTTGGTGACCTCGACCGACAGCGACTGAAGCGCCTCGATCATATAGGTCGCACCGCGCAAAAAAGTTTCCTGCTGATTGGCGAGCGACTGATCTTGTGCCCGCTTGGCGAGGCTGGTGGCCTCGTCGGCTACCTTGAGCATCGTGTTGGTCTGTTCACCGAACAACGCCGCCGCCTCGCTGGCGGTGTGGTTGATGTGTTCGGCGGCGGCCACAAGCGTCGCCGATTGCTTGTCGTAGCCCGAGATCACGTCGCGCAACTTCTCGACCGCGAGGTCGGTCGCGCCGTTGAGCTGCGCCGCATGGTCGGACAGCGCGGCGCGCACGCTTTCGAGCCGCTTGGTGGTGGCGTCGAGCGCGCCGTTAAGGTCGCGCAGCTGGCGGCGCATGGTTTCGGCCGCCTTGTCGCCCTGTTCGGTCATCGCCGTGCCGGTCGCCGCGAGGCCGGCGAGCTGCGATTCTGCGATCGCACCCATTTCCTGCAGCCGCTGCGCCACGGTGTCGGTCGCGCCGCCGATCGACGCGAAGTGCTCGTTGAGAACGTTCCGGGCCGCCTCGACGCGCGTCACCGTGCGCTCGATGGCAATGGCCAGCTGTTGCACCTGCTGGCCGAATAGGTTGCTGACCTCTTCGAGCTTGACGCGCGCCTCGTCGCCGGCCGCGACCACCATCAGGCTGCGTTCACTGAAACGTGCGCCCAGCGTGTCGATCTGCGCCTCGGTGTCGCCGACCGCGTCGGATATTTCCTTGGCCCGGCTGCGCAGCGCGTCGCCGCTTGCCGCCAGATGCTGCAGCGCCAGCTCGCTCACCTGGCCGAGGACGCGCCCCTGTTCGGCGAATATTTGGCCGACTTCCTCGGCACGGCCGACGGCGCGGTCGCTCGCCTGGGTCAGTTCGCCGACGCCGATACGCAGCGCGTTCTCGAACCGGCCGCCGAGATCGGCCAGGCCCTCGGCACCGATCTTGAACTCGGCGAGATGACGGGCCAGCACACCGCCGACCGTGTCCGCTTGCGCGCCGATCGCCGACACCGCGTCGCGCAGCCGTTCGGCGTTGCTCTCGAAAGCCTGGCCGGCGCCATGCGCGTTGCGCATCGCCAACTCGGTCGCGTGCGCGAGGTCTTCGGTTTGTTGTTGCAGCTTGGCTTGGATCTGCCCGACCTCGGCGCCAATCGCCTCGCGCGTGCGAGTGAAACGGTCGAGTTCGCGTCCGAACGTCTCGCCCAACACAGCGACGCGCCGTTCGATCTCGTCGGTCGCCAGGCGCATGCCTTCGGCCTGCTGGCGGAGTGCGTCGCCGCCCTGGTTGAAGCGTACCGTGCTTTCGCCGATCGCCGCCGCGAGACGCCGTGCCTCGTCGTCGAAGCCGCTGCCGGCGCGCGCCAATCCGGTCTTGGCATGCTCGGCGGCCAGCTCGATCTCATTGACCCGCGCGCTCAGGCTGGCGCTGCCGGCCTCGAGCGCGACGATGGCGCCACGGATGCCCCGGGTGCCGGTCTCGGCGGCGCTGCTCGCTTCGGCGCCGCGCGCCTGCAACGCCTCGCCGGCGGCAAGCATGTCAGCGATCGCCCGCGCATTATGCGCCGCCAGCTCCTGCGTGCGCTGCCGCACCAATTCCGCCATTTCGTCAACGCGCGCGCCGCCCTGGCGCGCGGCGGTGTCCAGCGCCTCGGTTTCCCGCGCGAAGCTCGCGCCGACTTCTTTCAGGCGCAACAGGGCCTGGTCGGCGCTCTCGTTCAGCGCCTGGACGCGCCGAATCAGCGCGTCGCCGGCGGCTTCGGCGTCTTTGGTCGCTTCGGCCGATTGGCGCGACAAGTGTTCGGCGGCGGCACGCAGTTTGTCGGCGACGCTTTCGGCACGGTCGAGCGCGGCGGCGGCGGGCGCCACGGCCGCGGTGGTTTGGTTGGCAATGCGCTCAGATGCAGCGTCGAGGTTGCGCGCGGCATCGTCGAGTCGGCCACCGATCGCATTCGCTTCCGCGTTAAAGCGCGCTACGGCGTCGTCGGTGCCGCGGCCGAGCGCCATGCGAACGGCGTCGGCCTCGTTGACGATGCGGCCGGCGGCCAGTGTCGCGTCGCGCGTCAGCCGTTCGGTGGCGCGCTCGAATTCGGACGTCGCATTGCTGCCGACGCGTTCCAGTGCCTGGGTAAGGTTGCGTTCGATTTCGGCGCCGCGCGCCTCCGCGCGCTTGCCGCCGGTCTCGACGGCGCGTTCGACCGCTTGCTCGACATCTTCGACGTGCGCCGCCAGGCGCTTGGCGACATCGTCGAGGTCGCGGCTGACCGCACGTTCGAGCGCCGCCGCCTCGGCCGAGAGAGTTTCCACCAGGCGGCCGATCGGCCCCACCGCTTGGTCGAGATCGCTGCGCGCATATTCGGCACGCTCCATCGCGGCGTTGACGGTGCGCATTGAATCGTTGAGGCGTGCGCCGAGATTGTCGGCCGCGCTTTCGATCCGTTGCACGGTCTGGTCGACGGCACCGGCCAGGTCTTCGGCTTGGCGCCGCAAGGCATTGAGTGCCTCATGCGCGCGGCGGTCGCGTTCCTCCGACGGTGAATAGAGCCGGTCGAGTTGATCGGCGAGCCGCGCCGAAACTGTGGCGAATTCGGCGGCGCGGCTGCGCACCACCGTCGCGCCCCAGATGAGCAACGCCGGCAGCACGACCCAGATGACGATCGCCGCCAGCGACAGCGGCGGCAATACCAACACCGTTCGCCAACCGGCAAAGAACTGGATGAACAGCGCGCATAGCACGATCCAACCAACGGCCAGCACCGGCCCAGATAGCCAGCGTCGCATCGCGCCCGACGTCTCCAAAAAAAGTTCTCCCGCGCGCGCCGGAGGGTCGCTTATCCCTTCGGGCGCGTCAACGCGCGCCGCGAGTCGCGTCAGAGGATCGTGCGTAGCGAATCGAGCACGGCAACCGGCTGCTCGATCATCAGCATGTGACCGCAGCCAGGCAGGACGACGCTGTGTCCTTGTGAAAAGTGTCGAGAGAATCCGTCGGCCTTCGCCGCCGGCGTCATCCGATCTTGTACTCCCGACAGCAGCAGCACCGGACAGTGCACGCCACCGGCGGCCGCGGCGGCGCCGGCATAACGGTCGCATGCCGCTAGATCGGCGGCCAGACTCGCAGCCGGCGTATGTTCGATCAGGCGCAGCGCCGCGTCAGGCAGGAACATACCCGGTGCTGGGTTGCCGCCGGTCAGGTTCTTGAGGTCGAAGCCCCAGGCGACGATCAACTCCGACGCGAGATGGGCGCCGCTGCGCGCCGCGCCGAGCAGATCGGGGTGGACGCGCATTTCCGGCACGAATCCGAGTAGCGCCACCGCCTCGCAGGCCGCGCCGGCGCGCGACGCAGCTTCGAGCGCCACCAGCGAGCCCATGCTGTGTCCGGCAAGGCGGAAGCGCGCGACGTTCAGCGTCTGCAACGCGCGCAACAGCCAGTCGGTCAACGCCTCGATGGTCTCGAGCGCCGGCCCGGCGCTGCCGCCGTGGCCGGGAAAGTCCATCGCCAGAACGTTGCGGCCGTGATGCGCGAGCGCGCGCGCCTGCAGCGCCCAGATCGTGTGATTCATCCCCGCGCCGTGCAGCAGAACGACAGTCGGCAAATTCGTGTCGAAGACGCGGCCGCCGGTGCCGGCGAAAATCTGCTGGCCGCCGACGGCAAACTCCATCTATTCCGCCGCCTTCGGCATGGCCTTCTCCGAAGCGCGCAGCGCACGGCCGAGATCGTCGGCGATATCGGCGAAATCCTCGAGCCCGACCGAGAGACGGATCATGTCCTCGCCGACGCCGGCGGCCTTGAGGTCTGTGGCGCTCATCTGCTGATGTGTCGTGCTCGCCGGATGGATGACCAGCGTCTTGGCATCGCCGACGTTGGCAAGGTGCGAGATCAATTGCAGGCTGTCGACAAACCGCTTGCCGGCGTCACGTCCGCCCTTGATG
Organism: Allostellaceae bacterium; assembly: GCA_035632055.1. GTDB lineage: Bacteria > Pseudomonadota > Alphaproteobacteria > ATCC43930 > CGMCC-115725 > REEB95. The sequence continues at coordinate 18,375 of DASQHO010000103.1, read as the reverse complement.
CCGAAGCTGACGATCGAGCCTGCACCCTTGGGATAAAGCCGCTGCGCGAGCGCATGGTCGGGATGCTCGGGCAGATCGGGATGGCACACCCACGTCACTTGCGGCGCCGCTTTCAGGAATGCGATCACCTGGCGCGTGTTTTCCATGTGCCGCGCCATGCGCAACGGCAGCGTCTCGACGCCTTGGAGGATATAGAATGCATTGGCCGGACTCATGCAGCCGCCGAAGTCGCGCAAGCCTTCCATCCGCGCGCGCATGACGAAGGCCTGCGGCCCAAACTCTTCGGCGAAGTCGATGCCGTGATAGCCGTCATAAGGCTCGCTCAGTGTCGAGAATTTGCCCGATGCCGACCAGTCGAAATTCCCGCTGTCGATCAGCGCGCCGCCGATGGCAAGGCCGTGGCCGCCGAGCCATTTGGTCGCCGAATGCACGACCAGGTCGGCGCCGTGCGCGAACGGCCGGATGAGATAGGGCGTCGCGAAAGTCGCGTCGACCAGCAACGGCAGGCCGGCAGCATGTGCGACCGCGGCGACGGCTTCGATGTCGAGGACTTCGAGGCCAGGATTGCCCAACACCTCGGCGAAGAGCAGCCGGGTCTCGGGCTTGATCGCCGCTTTGAACGCCTGCGGATTGCGCGGATCGACGAAGCTCGCGGTGATGCCGAAGCGGGGCAGGGTGAGTTTCAGCAGATTGATCGAACCGCCATAAAGCGACGACGCGGCGACGATGTGTGATCCCGCGCCCATGAGAGTTGCGATGGCGAGGTGCAGCGCCGCCTGGCCGCTCGCCGTGCACACGGCACCGACGCCGCCTTCGAGCGCGGCCAGCCGCTCCTCCAGCACCGCCACGGTCGGATTGTTGATGCGCGAATAGATGTAGCCCGGCTCTTCCAGGTTGAAGAGTGCGGCGGCCTGGTCGCTGTCCGCGAAGACGTAGCTGGTCGTCTGATAGATCGGCACGGCGCGCGCGCCGGTCAGCGGGTCGGGCTTCTGCCCGGCGTGCAGACTCAGCGTCGCGAAACGCGGCAGCTTTGCCTCGGTCATTGGCTGCCGGTCACCGCTTGAACAGGCTTTCGGCGCCGCCACGCTGCTTGCGTTTGGCGGCGATCTCGGCGCGGGCGCGGGCGATCTCGCCTTCGAGCTCGGCGACGTATTCTTCGAGCTGCGCGACGCCGAGCACGGTCAGGTCGCGCGGCTTGGGCTTTTGCCGCTGAGGCAGCAGGTCTTCTTCGTCCATCGCGGGCCTCCCTTGCGCCGGGGACGGTTGCCAGTGTGGCTTGATCGGGCTAAGGGTGCAATCCGCCACAAGAAACCGCCAACGAGGCTTGCATGTCCGCTCTTCCCTCCGAAACCGCCGTCATCGAAATCCGCGAGCCGGGTGCGCCCGACGTCTTGCACCTCGCGAAGCGGCCGATGCCGAAACCCGGCGCGGGCGAAGTGCTGATCAAGGTCGAAGGCGCGGGCGTCAACCGGCCCGATGTGGCGCAGCGCCAGGGCAACTATCCGCCGCCGCCGGGCGCGTCGGACATTCCCGGTCTCGAGATCGCCGGCAGTGTCATCGCGCTCGGCCTCGGGGTGCATACGCTCAAGCTCGGCGACAAAGTGTGCGCGCTTGTCACCGGCCACGGCTATGCCGAATATTGCACGGCGCCCGAAGTGCAATGCCTGCCGGTGCCCAAAGGTTTTTCGATGGTCGAGGCGGCGGCTTTGCCCGAAACTTTCTTTACAGTTTGGACCAATCTGTTCGAGCGCGGCCGGCTCAAGCGCGGCGAGAGCGTGCTGATCCACGGCGGCACCTCGGGCATCGGTACCACTGCGATCCAACTTGCGCGCGAATTCGGCGCCAAGAACATTTTCGCCACCGCCGGCAGCGACGAGAAGTGCAAGGCCTGCGAGAAGCTCGGCGCGACGCGCGCCATCGATTACAAGCGCGAGGATTTCGTGAAGGTGGTCAAGGACGCGACCGCCAATCGCGGCGTCGATCTGATCCTCGACATGGTTTGCGGCCCCTATGTGCCGCGCAATATCAGCGCGCTGGCGGTCGATGGCCGCTGCGTCACGATTGCGCTCTTGGGCGGCAATCTCGCCGAGGTCAATTTCGGCGTGGTGATGATGAAGCGCCTGACGCTCACCGGCTCGACCCTGCGCGCCCGGCCGGTTGATCAGAAAGGCGCCATCGCCCAGGCGCTCAAGCGCGAAGTCTGGCCGCTGCTCGACGCCGGCAAGGTCAAGCCGGTGATCTACAAGACCTTTCCGCTCAAGGAGGCGGCCGCCGCGCACGCGCTGATGGAAAGCTCGGCCCATATCGGCAAGATTGTGCTGACGATCTGAGGCCCGATTTCCGCTTTTCTTGTCCCGGCCGAGCGACTATATAAGCCGCATCCAACACATGGGCAGGTGGCCTGGAAAGCGCTTTTTAGGCGCGAGCTTGGCCTTTGCCATGAGGAGAAACATATGTCGCTGCCGCTGATGCCCCGGGCGACCGCCGTCTGGCTGGTCGAGAACACTCCGCTGACCTTCGACCAGATCGGCGAGTTCACCGGCTTGCACGCGCTCGAGGTCCAGGCGATCGCCGACGGCGAAGTCTCGACCCAGATGCACGGCCTCGATCCGGTCGCCAACGGCCAGCTCACCAAGGAAGAGCTCGAGCGCTGCATCAAAGACCCCAGCGCCCGGCTCAAGCTCGCCAAAGAGGCGTTGCCCGAGCAGGTGGTGAAGCACAAGGGCCCGCGCTACACGCCGATCGCCAAACGCCAGGACAAGCCCGACGCCATCGCATGGCTGCTCAAGAGCCATCCCGAGCTCAGCGACGGCCAGATCTCGAAGCTGGTTGGCACCACCAAGCCGACCATCCACGCCGTGCGCGATCGCACTCACTGGAACACGCCCAACATCAAGCCGCGCCATCCTGTGGCGCTGGGCCTCTGCACCATGGAAGATCTGGAGAAGGCGGTGGCGCGCGCCAATCGCGGCAAGAAACCGGAAGAAGGCAAGCCGCTGGTGCAGCCGCCCGGCGCCGAGGACATTGCCGCCGCGTCGGAAGAGCCCGCGGCTTAATTTGTTTGCGGCGGCTTAGCCGCCGCCCTTCGCATACCCAGCGCCTTTGAGGTACGTCGCGATCTCGCCGAGGATGGCGGGGTCGTCGATTGTCGCCGGCGTCTTGTATTCTTCGCCGTCGGCGATCTTGCGCATGGTACCGCGCAGAATCTTGCCTGAGCGCGTCTTGGGCAGGCGGTCGACCACCAGCGCCGTCTTGAAGCTCGCCACCGGGCCGATGCGCTCGCGCACCAGGCTCACCGCCTCGGCCGCGATGTCTTTCGGCGCCTTCTTGGCGCCAGCCTTGAGCACCAGAAAGCCCAGCGGCACCTGGCCCTTCAGGGCGTCGCCGGCGCCGATCACCGCGCATTCGGCGACTTCTGGATGCGCTGCGAGCACCTCCTCGATGGCACCCGTGGACAGGCGATGGCCGGCGACGTTGATGATGTCGTCGGTGCGCGCCATGACGAACACATAGCCGTCGTCGTCCATATAGCCGGCGTCGGCGGTGAGGTAATAGCCCGGATAGTCGGCGAGATAGGATTTGACGAAGCGGTCGTCGGCGTTCCACAGCGTCGGCGCGAAGCCCGGCGGCATCGGCAACTTGACGCACAGCGCGCCGATCTCGCCGGGCTTCATTTCCTTTCCCGACGGATCGAGCACGTGCAGGTCGTAGCCCGGCGCCGGCAGCGTCGGCGAGCCGTGCTTCACCGGCAGCTGGCCGAGGCCGACGCAGTTCGCCGCAATCGCCCAGCCGGTTTCGGTCTGCCACCAATGGTCGATCACCGGCACTTCGAGATGTTTCTCGGCCCATTCGATCGTCGGCGGATCGGCACGCTCGCCGGCGAGGAACAGCGTGCGGAACTTCGCCAGATCATGCTTGCGGATGAGCGTGCCGTCCGGATCGTCGCGCTTGATGGCGCGGAATGCGGTCGGCGCGGTGAACATGGCGACGGCGCCGTGCTGCGCGATCACGCGCCAAAAGGTGCCGGCATCCGGCGTGCCGACCGGTTTGCCTTCGAACAGGATGGTGGTGAGGCCATAGAGCAGCGGCGCATAGACGATATAGCTGTGACCGACGACCCAGCCGACATCCGAGGCGGTGAACCAGGTCTCGCCCGGCGCCAGGCCGTAGACGTTCTGCATCGACCAATGCAGCGCGACGGCGTGGCCGCCATTGTCGCGCACGATGCCCTTGGGCATGCCGGTGGTGCCCGAGGTGTAGAGGATATAAAGCGGGTCGGTCGCCTCGACCATGACGCAAGCCGCGGGCGATGCCTTGGCGACCTCCTCGTCCCAGTCGTGATCGCGGTCGCGCACCAGATCGCACGCGAGCTGCTCGCGTTGCAGGATGAAGCAGGTCTCGGGCTTGCTCTTGGCGAGCGCGATTGCCTGGTCGAGCAGCGGCTTATACGGGATCACTCGGTTGACCTCGATGCCGCACGACGCCGAAAGAATGAGGCGCGGCTGGGCGTCGTCGATGCGAGTCGCCAGCTCGGGCGCGGCGAAGCCGCCGAAGACCACCGAATGGATCGCGCCCAGCCGCGCGCAGGCCAGCATCGCCATCGCCGCTTCCGGCACCATCGGCATGTAAATCAGGACGCGGTCGCCCTTCTTGACGCCGTGCATGCGCAGCGCACCGGCCAGCAACGCGACCTGGTCGCGCAATTCGCGATAGCTGTATTTCCGCACGGTGCCGGTGACCGGGCTGTCGTAGATTAGCGCCGTCTGTTGGGCGCGTCCGCCGTCAACGTGGCGATCGAGCGCGTTGAAGCAGGTGTTGAGCCGCGCACCCTTGAACCAGCGGTAGAAGGGCGGCCGGCTCGAATCCAGCACGGTATCCCACCGTTTTTCCCAGTCGATCGCCTGGGCGGCTTCGGCCCAGAATCCTTCCCGGTCGACCAGCGAGCGGCGGTGGGCCGCGGCATAGCGGCTGGTCATAGGCGTTTTCTCCCCTTACAACTGTGCGGCAAAGGCAGCGCTTTGTGAAGCCACAGGACGCGATGCCATGGGAAGCGCCTACGACACCGGTCTCGACCGCAATCCGGCCAATTATGTGCCGTTATCGCCGCTTGGTTTCATCGCGCGCGCGGCGGCGATCTATCCCGAGCGGCTGGCCGTGGTGCACGGCACGCGGCGGTATTCCTGGAAGCAGAGCGACGAACGCTGCCGCCGCCTAGCGAGTGCGCTCCAGCGGCGCGGCATCGGCAAGGGCGACACCGTCGCGGTGATGGCGGCTAACACGCCAGAAGCCTTCGAGGCGCATTTCGGCGTCGCGATGACGGGCGCGGTGCTCAACGCGCTCAATATCCGGCTCGATGCCGCGACCATTGCCTTCATTCTCGCGCACGGCGAAGCCAAGGCGCTGATCACCGACCGCGAATTCGCGCCGGTGATCGAGAAGGCGCTGGCGGCGGTGAAAAAGCGTCCGCTGGTGATCGACATCGACGACGCGCTGGCGCCGCCGGGCAAGTTGCTCGGCGAGATTGATTACGAGACGTTCATCGCCTCCGGCGATCCGGCCTTTGCCTGGCAGGAGCCGGACGACGAATGGGATGCGATTGCGCTCAACTATACGTCGGGTACCACCGGCAATCCCAAAGGCGTCGTTTATCACCATCGCGGCGCGTATCTGAACGCGCTCGGCAATGCGATGGTTTGGAACATGCCGACGCATCCGGTCTATCTCTGGACGCTGCCAATGTTCCATTGCAACGGCTGGTGCTTTCCGTGGACGATAACGGCGCTTTCGGGCACGCATGTCTGCCTGCGCCGGGTCGAAGCCGGTGCAATCTACACGGCGATCGCGGAGCACGGTGTCACACACCTGTGCGGCGCGCCGATCGTGATGAACCTGCTCCTTAATGCGCCGTCGCAGCTCAAGCGCGATCTCGGCCGTCGCATCGCCATGATGACCGCCGGCGCGGCGCCGCCGGCCGCGGTCATCGAGGGCATGGAGAAGCTCGGCTTTGCGATCACGCACGTCTATGGCCTGACCGAGGTTTACGGTCCGTCAGTGATCTGCGCCTGGCACGACGAATGGGACGCACTGCCGGCACACGAAAGGGCCAGGCTCAAGGCGCGCCAGGGCGTCAATTATCCGGTTCTCGAAGGCCTGATGGTGGCCGATCCGCTGTCGCTGGCGCCGCGGCCGCGCGACGGCGCGACGATGGGCGAAGTGTTCATGCGCGGCAACATCGTGATGAAGGGCTATCTCAAGAACCCGAAGGCGACGGAAGACGCCTTTGCCGGCGGCTGGTTTCACACCGGCGATCTCGGCGTCGCCCATCCCGACGGCTATATCGAGATCAAGGATCGCTCGAAGGACATCATCATCTCGGGCGGCGAGAACATCTCGACCATCGAAGTCGAAAGCGTGCTCTATCGCCATCCGGCGGTGATGGAGGCGGCGGTGGTGGCGCGGCCGGACGAGAAATGGGGCGAGACGCCGTGCGCCTTCGTCACGCTCAAGGCCGAAGCCCGGGCGAGCGCTGACGACATCATCGCCTTCTGCCGTGCCAGCATGGCCGGCTACAAGGTGCCCAAGACCGTCGTCTTCGGTCCGTTACCCAAGACGTCGACGGGCAAGATCCAGAAATACGTCCTGCGTGAACAAGCCAGAGGACTCAAATGACGCGCTTTGTTTCGCTTGCCGCCGCTTTCGTGTTCGCCGTCGCCGCGCCGGTTTGGGCGCAGCCGGCGCCGCAAGCCGCCCCTCCATCGAACGGAACGACGTTGACCCTGTCGACGCATGCCGACAAGACGCTGCCGCGTGACCGGCTCCAGGCCGAGTTGCGCGTCGAGGCGGCGGACGCCAATGCGGCGCGCGTGCAGGCGGACGTCAACCGCCGCATGGCCGCGGCGCTCGCCCATGCCAAGAGCGTGGCCGGCGTCACTGTCGAAACCACGGGTTACTCGGTCTATCCGGAACGCGACGCCAAGGGGAACACGACACGCTGGCACGGCAGCCAGTCATTGCACCTGACGTCGAGCGATTTCCCGGCGCTGCTGAACCTGGTCGGGGTCCTGCAGGGCGACGGGCTGGCGATGTCGAACCTGGCAGCCGAGCTGTCGCCCGCCGCGGCCAAGGCCGCACAGGACGAGTTGACCGATTCTGCGCTGAAGGACATCCGCGCCCGCGCCGATCGCATCGCGGCGGCACTCGGCACGCATGTCGAGCGCTATGCCGAGTTGCGCGTCGGCAACGCGTCGGTGCCGCCGGTACCGGTGCACTTCATGGCCGCGCGCGTCGCTGCGTCCGGTAGTGCGCCGCCGCCGGTTGCCGAGGCCGGCGATGCGACGGTCAGCGTCAGCGTCGACGCGACCGTATTGCTCGCGCCGGTGCGCTAGGCCGAAGCAGTCACCCGCCGCCCGTGGCTAGCGAGCGTGCTCCAAGTTGGTGAGTTCGTCTTTTATTCGGAGTTTCTGGCGCTTCAGAGTGGAGAGGGATTCGATGTTGGGGAGCGGTCGGTGGCGTTCGCGGTCGATCTGATCTTCAAGGTTGCGGTGACGGCTGCGAAGCTCCTCGATACGATCTTCCAACGTCATGGCTCCTCCAGAAGCTGGGCGGAAATGACATCAAAGAGTTTGACAAGAGTAGCGCCGTGCGGCCGGACGCTCCAAGTGACATTTGACGCAACATTCTGTCGCAGCGGATTCGTCTCTGCCGCAAGCGTTTTAGACGCATTTTAGCGCGAGTCGGAGTTCAGCCGTCGCCGAGGCAGATACCGAGGCCGCGGGCGGTGACGACGAGCGGGCTATCGGGCTCGACGGTCTGTGGCCGATCGATGACTTCGGCCAGCGGCACGTCGACAACGCCCCGATTCTGCCAAGCCACCATGCGGTCGTAGCGGCCGGCGGCGATCAGATCGACGGCGTGCACGCCGAAGACCTGGGCGGTCAGCCGGTCGTTCCAAGTCGGCGGACTGCCGCGCTGCACGTGGCCGAGAACAGTGACGCGGGTTTCGGCACCGGTGCGGCTGGCAATGGCGTGGGCGACGATCTCGCCAATGCCGCCATAGCTGAATGCGCCGCTTGCGTGCTGCCGCCGCACGCGTTCGCCGGTGTGATCGGGAACCGCCTCGGCCACCACCACCAGCGCGAAATTGCGGCCGCTGCGCCGCAGCGCCTCGATATGCGCAGCCACGCTTTCGATGCGATAGCGGATTTCCGGAATCAGAATGACGTCGGCGCCGCCGGCGATGCCGGCCGCAAGCGCGATGTGACCGGCGTCGCGCCCCATCACCTCAAGCACCATGACGCGCGCATGACTCGCCGCCGTCGGCGTCAGCCGATCGAGCGCCTCGGTTGCCACCATCACCGCCGTGTCGTAGCCGACCGAGCGTTCGGTCGCGCCGACGTCGTTGTCGATGGTCTTGGGAATGCCGACCAGCGGAATGCCGCCCTGCTGCGCCAGGCGGCGCAAAATAGCGAAGCTGCCGTCGCCGCCGATGCCGATGACCGCATCGACTCCGATCAGCCGCACGCCCTCGATCACTTCGGCCGAGCGGTCGACTGTGCGGCCGTCGGCCATCGGAAAGGCGAAGGGGTTGCCGGTATTGGTGGTGCCGAGAATGGTGCCGCCGAGACGCAAAATATCGGTACCGGCGCGGTCGCGGTCGAGGGTGGTGAACTCGACCGGCCGCCGCATCAGGCCGAGTGTGCCCTGATGAATGCCGCGCACGGTCCAGCCATAGCCCTGGGCGCGCGCGACGACAGCACGGATGACGGCATTGAGGCCCGCGCAGTCGCCGCCGCTGGTCAACAGGCCGATGGTACGTCCTTGTGTCGCGTTGGCAGGTGTAGCCGGCATCGCATGCTCTCCTACGTGAAATCTGGCGGATCGGCGGGTCGAATCGGGGCCATCGAGGGCCGGTTGCAGACTTCCGTCCGGCTCAACCCTGGCGGAGATTTTTGCTATACTAAATGATTCTTGCGCGGCAGGGTTTCCGACCCCCGATGGACCTCGAGATCGAAGCGATCAAGGCCAAGATCACGCAGCTTAAGGCCGAGCACCGTACGCTCGACGAGGATATCCGCCGGCTCGAGGAAGGCGTGCCCTTCAACCCGATCGAAATGCAGCGCCTGAAGCGGCGCAAGCTCGCGCTCAAGGATCTGCTGGCCCGCCTCGAAAGCAAGCTGCTGCCCGACATCATCGCATGAATCGCCACAGGCCATTTCGCGGATATACGTACAAATACTAACCCGTCGAATCCGCGCCAGAACGGGGGCGTAGGTACAAATCCCGACCAGACTTTTAATGAGTGATTAGCCATACCGGTCAAGGGTCGTGCGTGTAACGCGCCACCCAATGGAGGGTACCATGCGCAATTTGATCATTCGTCTTTGCCGCGATAACAGCGGCGCAACCGCCATCGAATACGGCCTGATCGCCGCGTTGATCTCGGTCGTGATCGTGACCGCGGTGACCACGGTCGGCACCAATCTGAAGTCCGTGTTCAATACGGTCGCGACCAACCTCTGACGGTTCGTTCACATGGTTCGGCGTGGCGTGTGAAGGACGCCGGGGTTAGTCATGGTCGAAGATCGCGCCCAACCGCCGCAGCGACGAAACTCTGAGCGGGGGCCGCCGTATATACGTGTGTTGATCGTAGCGGCGTTGGGGCTTGCTCTGACCGCAGCGGCGAGCGTAGGCATTGCGCATTTCGTCGACGCGCGCAATGCGCACGCCGCCCTCGAATCGTTTGCGTCGCATCGCCACCATATCGTGCAGGATAAGGTGAACGATTTCGGGCAGGCAATCGGTTCAACCATTGCCTTCTTCGAGGCGCAGGATGAGGACGTGTCGCCGACGGAGTTCGCACGGTTTGCCGATCATCTTGCGTCGATTTACGGCCAGAAGCTCGAAATCGCCTGGGCGCCGCGCTCGGCACCGCAGCCGCACGGCACCAAGGCGGCATCCGCCGGCTCGGCCACGGACCAATTTATAATCCAATACGTTGCCGGCGTTTTAGATCCGTCGCAATCGGTTGGATCCGATATCGCAGCGAATTCCGCGCAGCGCGCCTTGCTGGAGCAGGCTGGCACCGAGGGGCGGATCTTGGCGTCGCCGTTGGAAACGACGACCGGAACGAGCGCTTCCGATGTCACGGCGTTCGCGCCGGTTTACGAGCTCGATATGCCGCACACGACGGTGGAGGCGCGTGAGCACAATCTTACCGGGTTCGTGCGTGCGACGGTCGATCTCAGCGCCATCATCGACTCGGCGCTTGCCGGCGACGATTCTGCAATCCGTGCCGATTTCGGTTTTTTCCGAGCCGACGCCGCCGCCTCCGGCCTTCCGTTCACGATTATTTCATCTCCCGCTCGTGCCAGTGCCATCGCAGCGCAGCGGCGCGCAGATTTCGAGGCGCGTCCGCATTGGACCGGTGAGCTTTCGCTGGCCGACGCACATTGGACGATGATTGTCGCGCCGACGCCGCATGGTCCCCTGGTGACGCCGTTCAATATGAGCACGGACGCTGCCGTCGCCGGGCTGTTTCTGACTGCTGGGTTGGCGGGATACCTCTGGCTTGCCGGCGCGCACGCTGCGCGCCTCCGGCGCATGGTGGTCGAGTTGCGCGCCAGCGAAACCAACTTCCGCACGCTGTTCAACGCCGCCGGCGACGGGTTCGTCGTCAGCGACCTAAAGACTGGCGCGGTCACCAACGCCAATCCGGCGGCCGAACGAATTACCGGCTTGCCGCGCGCGGAATTGGTTGGGAGCCCGTATTTCGAACAGCACCACCTCGAGGCACCAGAGACCGATGGGCCGCTCGTTGATCCGTTGTCGGCAGCCGACAGTTCGTTTCACGAAGCACGGCTCCGGCACGCCGACGGCACGAGCGTGCCGGTGGAAATCGGCACGCGGACATTCGAGGTCGAGGGCCGAACCTATCTGCTGAGCGCGTTGCACGACATCACCGAGCGAAAAATGGCCGAACAAAAATTGACATTCTCAAACGTTCTCTTGAATGCGACGGCCGAAAGCTCGCCCGACGCTATTCTTGTCGTCGGCCGTGACAGCAAGATCATCTGGGCGAACCGGCACTTTGCCGAGATGTGGAACCTGCCGCAGGCCTTGATCGAAGCGGGCGACGACGGGCCCGTGCTGCAACACGTTGCGTCGCTAGTGAAAGATCTCGACCGATTCCTGGCTATCGTGCGCGATATTTATGAACATCCCGATCGCATCGGACACGACGAGATCGAGGTGAAGGATGGCCGCATCATCGATCGCCATACCGCGCCGCTGAACGACGACGACCACCGCTATCTCGGACGGGTCTGGTTCTTCCGCGATATCACTGCGCGCAGGCAGTCGCAAATGGCAATCGAGAAGCTCGCGCATCTCGATACGCTGACGGGTCTCGCCAACCGAACGACGTTTGTCGAACAGGTCGATCGCGCGCTGGCGGCGAAACGGCGAAGCAGCGGGCGCCTGGCGGTCCTGTATTTCGATCTCGATCATTTCAAGGACGTAAACGATTCGCTCGGCCATCCGGTCGGCGATGCATTGCTCCGTGCGGTGGCGGCACGCCTGAAATCGGCCCTCCGCGAGGCCGATCTGCCCGCCCGGCTGGGAGGCGATGAATTCGCAATCCTTCAGACAGATATTGCCGATGTCACGTCGGTCGGCATTCTCGCACAGCGGCTGCTCGGTGTGCTGGCAAAGCCTTTCACGGTCGAGGGCCACGATATCCGAATTACCGCCAGCATCGGCATTGCGCTGGACGAAGATGCGGGTACGTCGGCGGAATTGCTGAGCAACGCCGACCTGGCGCTCTATCGCGCCAAGGACAGCGGACGAAACACCTTTTGCGTCCATAATGACGAAATGAACCGCATCGTAAGCGAGCGCATGGCCATGGCAGACGAATTGCGGATTGGTCTCGCCGAAGGGCAGATGGCCGTCTATTACCAGCCGCAGGTCAATATGCGCGACGGCGCCATCGTCGGCGTCGAAGCTCTGTTGCGTTGGCGTCATCCCCAACGCGGCATGATTGCGCCAAGCAGCTTCATCGATATCGCCGAACGCACCGGCCTGATCGCGCCGATCGGCCGATGGGTGATGACGACAGCGTGCCGGCAGATGCGTGCGTGGATCGACGCCGGCATTGCGCCGCCGGTCATGGCCGTCAACGTTTCGCCAGTGGCGTTCAAGATTCCCAATCTCGAGCAAGAGCTCGCGGGTTTTGCCGACGAGGCCGGTCTGGCACCGGAAAGGCTCGAGCTTGAGATCACGGAAAACATCTTGATGGGCGTGTCCGAACGCCAGGACGACGTTCTGGCGCATCTCAAGCAGCGCGGCATCCGGATCAGCATCGACGATTTCGGCACCGGTTACTCGTCATTTGCCTACATGAAGCGTTTCCATCCGGATCGCGTCAAGATCGCTCAAGAATTCATCCGCGGCATGATCGACGACGAATCCGATCGCGCAGTGGTGCGCGCCATCATCGAAATGGCGCATGAACTTCGCATTAACGTGGTCGCGGAAGGTGTCGAGACGATGCCGGAGGCGCGGTTCCTGCTCGGATTTGGCTGCAACGATGTTCAGGGCTTTCTTTACAGCCAAGCGGTGCCGGTCGATGAAATAACCGAGTTCCTTCGCACCCACCATCGGTTCCCGGCCGTCGAGGGCCCAGCCCGCGTGACGGTGGTCGCGTGACCGACCATCCGGATCTTGCCGGACCACTCAAGCCCACATGGAACGTGCGGCGTTTGCCTGGGCGCAGGCCGCCGATGGAACCGCCGGCATTGACAATGCCCGATCCACTCTTTGGGGAGCCGAAGGCGGAACGATCGCCACGCTCGCTGAGCGACGTCGACTTCCGGAATGAGCTTGACGATCTGGTCAATCCGCTCAAGGACGCAACATCCTTCGTCTCGGCCTTTCATGTGTGGGCGGTAGCCGCTTTCAAAATGATCATTGTTACCCTGCCATTGGCTTTCATCGCGTGGCGGCTCCTGCGCATGCTTGATCCTCTTATTCGCGCGTTCAGCGGCAACGGGGTTCCTGTCAACGTGCCGTGACTGCGGCGCTTGCCCGAGGGCGTTGCATTCCTATAATGCGCGCTTCCTGCATCGGGGGCAGGGGGAATGAAGCGCGCCAAGCCCGTCGGCATCATCATGGGCAGTCAATCGGACTGGAAGACCATGCGACACGCTGCGCGCATGCTGGACCGGCTCGACGTGCCCTACGAGACCCACGTCATTTCGGCGCATCGCACGCCGCGACGGCTGTATGGCTACGCACACGGCGCCAAGGCGCGCGGCGTCCAGGTGGTTATCGCCGGCGCCGGCGGTGCCGCGCATCTGCCGGGCATGGCCGCATCAATGACCGTTCTGCCGGTGCTTGGCGTGCCGGTCGAAACCCGCGCCCTTAAAGGCGTCGACAGTTTTCTCTCGATCGCGCAGATGCCCGGCGGGATTCCGGTCGGCACACTGGCGATCGGCAAGGCCGGCGCCATCAACGCCGCGTTGCTGGCGGCGGCCATCCTGGCGCTCGGCGATGCCAAGGTGGCAACGCGGCTCGAGCGATTCCGCAAGCTCCAGACGGCGTCCGTGCCAAAGCGCCCGCCGCGCGGATGATCCTTCCCGGTGCGACTATCGGCATTATCGGCGGCGGGCAACTCGGCCGCATGACCGCTCTGGCCGCGGCGCGCCTCGGCTATCGCTGTCATATCTTCTCGCCCGATGCCGACGGTCCGGCGAAACAGGTGACGCCGTACGCTACCACCGCGGCCTACGACGATCGCGAAGCGCTCAAGCGGTTTGCGGCTGCGATCGACGTCGCAACCTACGAATTCGAGAACGTGCCGCTCGACACGGCCAAGGCACTGAGTTCGCTCAAGCCGCTGCGGCCGGGCGCCGGCGCGCTTGAGATCGCCCAGGATCGCCTCAAGGAAAAATATTTCCTGCGTGGTGTCGGCATCGCCACCACTTCGTTTCGGCAGATCGAGAGCGCGGCACAACTGACCCGCGCGCTCGCCGAGATCGGTCCACGCGGCGTGCTGAAAACCGCGCAGTTGGGCTACGACGGCAAGGGCCAGATCATGGTCGGCCCCGAGACCGATGTCGCGGCAGTATGGAGCAGGCTCGGCGTTGCGGTCGCCGTGCTCGAAGGCTTCGTGGATTTCGCCTGCGAGCTTTCCTCCATCGTCGCGCGCACCGAAAAGGGCGAGATCGCGGCCTATCCCGTGGTCGAGAACCGTCACGTCAACCACATCCTCGACACCACCGTGGCGCCGGCCGAAATCCCCGCCGCGGTCGCCGTCGAAGGCGAGCGCATCGCCCGTTACGTCGCCGAACGGCTCGATCTGGTCGGACTGCTCGCGGTCGAGATGTTTCTCACGAAATCGGGCGAGCTTCTGGTCAACGAGCTCGCGCCGCGGCCGCACAATTCCGGCCATTGGACGATCGACGCCTGCATGACGAGCCAGTTCGAGCAATTGGTGCGCGCGATCTGCGGCCTGCCGCTGGGCTCGACCGAGCGCCATTCCAACGCGGTGATGAAGAATCTGATCGGCGACGAGGTCGAGGCCTGGCTCGACGCACTTACCGATGCAACGGCGCACCTGCATCTTTACGGCAAGGGCAAGCCGTCGCCCGGCCGCAAGATGGGTCACGTCACAAGGCTGTTGCCGAAACGCTAGGCGCGGCGAAAGCGGGCGAGGACGCCGAACGCGCGCAATGGATTTGGCAGGCGGCCGAGCGCCGCCGTCGCGCGGCCCCGCAGCTTGGGGATCTGCATCACCTCGGCGATGCGCCGGTCGAGAAATTCCGCGGTCGCGGCATGATCCGGTGATTTGTCGTCGAGCCAATAAAGCGTCGTCGCGGCATAGATGCCGGCAAGCAGGCCGCGCTTGGTGTAGAAGCTGAAATCGGTCGCGTGGTCACCAGCGGCGTGCCACAGCATATCCACGGTGCGATAAAGCAGGCGGGGGCCGAGCGGCAAATTGGCCGGTAGGGCCAGGAACGCCAGCATTCGCCGCACGGCTTCACGGTGCGGTTCGAGCACGGTGAGGCGGGTGCGGACGCCGAGCGCAATGCGCTCGCGCAGCTTCAGCCGCGCCGGATGCTGCTTGGCGATGGCCGCTTCGGTCGCGCGATCGGCCCAATCGTTGAACGCTGCGACCGCGTCGCGCACGCCGCGCGGAAACAGCGAACTGAGCTCAGCCTCGGTAAGGTCGACACGTTTTGCCGCATGCCCGAGCGCGCGCCGGCTCCAGCCTTCGAACGGCACGTCCGGCAGCATCGCCAGCACGATCTTGTCCCTGAGCGCGCGATCGTCCATCTCACTCCGCCGCGTCGGCATCGGAATTGGCAACGCCGATATCGATTGGAAAGCGCATGCCTTCCTCGAGATACGTCAACAGCCGCAAGTCGGTCATCCGCTGAGGATAAAGGATGCCGTCGAGATGGTCGCACTCGTGCTGCAGGACGCGGGCGTGGAAACCCTCGACCGTGCGGTCGATGGGCGCCCCGTCGAGGTCGACGCCGCGATAGCGGATGCGCGTGAAGCGCGGGACTGCGCCCTTGAGGCCGGGCACCGACAGGCAGCCTTCCCAGCCGAGTTCCGTCTCGGTCGTCAGCGGTTCGATGACCGGGTTGATCAGCACGGTCAGTTCCTGCGGCCGGTCGAGCGGGCGGCCGGTCAGCCGTGTATCGCCAACCTCGAAAACCACCACGCGCTTGCCGACATGGACCTGCGGCGCAGCCAGGCCGGTGCCGCCCGTGTCGCGCATGGTTTCGATCATGTCGGCGACTAGGGCGCGGATGTCGGGTGCGCCTGGATCGGCCACAGAAGCCGCCTTTTCGCGCAACACCGGGTGGCCCATGCGGGCGATTTTAAGGATGGCCATAGGCTCAATATAAGCCGAATTGGGCACCGATGCGGCGCAAAAGCCACGGCCGGCGGTATACGGGTGCGGGGCTCCGGCGCGGCCTTCACAAATCCCAACTTTGGTGATATTTAGCCGCCCCTTGAGCCGGTTCCATGGGGCCGGTTCGGGATTTGGCCCACAACCTCGGTTTGGCGAAAGGCGCAACGGTCTCGTGCAGATTATCGTCCGCGACAACAACGTCGATCAGGCGCTTCGCGCGCTCAAGAAGAAGATGCAGCGCGAAGGGCTTTTCCGGGAAATGAAGGTCCGCCGCAATTACGAGAAGCCGTCCGAGCGCCGCGCCCGCGAACGCGCCGAAGCGGTCCGCCGCTACCGCAAGCTGCTGCGCAAGCGCATGGAACGCGAAGGGTATTAGGGCTCCGATAGCGCTGTGCCCGAATACGGCACGATATGGCCTGAAGAAAAGCCGCCCGGATTGTCCGTGGCGGCTTTATCGTTGATCGCCATGCCGAAGCGCAGCGCCAGATTGCTCGTCTATCGCCGCCGTGCGCGCGGTGTCGAAGCGTTCCTCGTCCATCCCGGCGGTCCATTCTGGGCCAAGAAGGATTTGGGCGCCTGGAGCATTCCCAAAGGCGAGCCGGCGCGGGAGGAAGATGCGCTGGCGGCGGCGATCGAAACGCCTAGGCGCCGAGCGCCTTGACGATTTCCTCGCACATCTTCTTGGCGTCGCCGAACAGCATCATCGTGTTGTCGCGGAAGAACAACTCGTTCTCGACGCCGGCGTAACCCGACGCCATCGAGCGCTTAACGAACAGCACCGTCTTCGCCTTTTCGACGTCGAGAATCGGCATCCCATAGATCGGCGATTGCGGGTCGGTCTTGGCCGCCGGGTTGGTGACGTCGTTGGCGCCGATGACGAAGGCGACGTCGGTCGAAGCGAAGTCGCGGTTGATTTCGTCGAGTTCGAGCACCTCGTCGTACGGCACATTGGCCTCGGCCAGAAGCACGTTCATGTGTCCCGGCATGCGGCCCGCCACCGGATGGATGGCATAGCGCACGGTGACGCCTTCCTTCTTGAGGATGTCAGCCATCTCCTTGAGCGCGTGCTGTGCCTGCGCCACCGCCATGCCGTAGCCCGGCACGATGATGACCGAGCTGGCGTTTTTGAGGATGAACGCCGCGTCGTCGGCGCTGCCCGACTTGACCGCCTTATCGCCGGCGCCGGGGCCGCTGGCCGCCGCGCCGCCTTCGGTGCCGAAGCCGCCCAAGATGACGTTAAAGATCGAGCGGTTCATCCCCTTGCACATGATGTAGGAGAGGATGGCGCCCGACGAGCCGACGAGCGCGCCGGTGATGATCAGCAGCGAGTTGGCGAGGGTGAAGCCGATGCCGCATGCCGCCCAGCCGGAATAGCTGTTCAGCATCGAGATGACCACCGGCATGTCGGCGCCGCCGATCGGCACGATCAGCAGCAGGCCGAGGAGCAACGACAACGCCACGATCGCCCAGAAGGTCACCGGCAGCTGCGCCATCACGAACCAGACGATCAGCGCGACGAGCGCGAGGCCGAGCAGCGCGTTGAGCACATGCTGGCCGGGGAACACCAGCGGCTTGCCGGTGATCAGGCCCTGCAGCTTGCCGAAGGCGATGATCGAGCCGGTGAAGGTAATGGCGCCGATCGCCGTACCCAGGCTCATTTCGATCAAACTGTGAGCCTGGATCGCGCCGGGCTGGCCGATGCCGTAAGCGGCGGGCGCGTAGAAGGCGGCGGTGGCAACGCAGACCGCGGCCAAGCCAACCAGGCTGTGGAATGCGGCCACCAGTTGCGGCAACGCCGTCATCTGGATGCGCAGCGCGATGAAGGTGCCGATGGCGCCGCCAATGACGATGCCCGCGGCGATCACGCCGTAGCTGAGCACGCCGGGCGACGCGAGCGTCGTGCCGATGGCGACGATCATGCCGACGACGCCGTAGATATTGCCGCCGCGCGCCGTCTCCGGCGACGACAGGCCGCGCAGCGCCATGATGAAGCAGATGCTGGCGAGCAGATAAAGCAGCGCCGCTAGATTCGCGGTCATTTGCCGGCCTTCTCCTTGGGCGCCTTCTTCTTGAACATCTGCAGCATGCGCTGGGTCACGATGAAGCCGCCGAATATATTGACCGAAGCCAACGTCACGGCGGCGAAGCCCATGACCTTGGAAAAGCTGAAGCCGGCCGGCCCGGCGGCGATGAGGGCGCCGACGATGATCACCGACGAGATGGCGTTGGTGACGCTCATCAGCGGCGAATGCAGCGCCGGCGTGACGCGCCAGACCACGTAATAGCCGACAAACACCGCTAGGACAAAGACGGTCAGGAAGAATACGAAGACGTCGGCGTGAGCGCCGGTTTCCATCGTTCAGGCTCCCGCCAGTTGCGGATGGACGACCTTGCCGTCGCGCGTCAGCAGGCTCGCCTTCACGATCTCGTCGGCTTCGTCGATCTTGAGCGCC
>DASQHO010000102.1:0-34932 GCA_035632055.1 Allostellaceae bacterium | reverse complement strand
CAGTTCTGGAGCAGCAACATGAATGCGCCGATGGCCAATCTGCCGGTGGTCATCTTCCAGTTCGCGCTCAGCCCCTATGCCGATTGGCAGCTTCTTGCCTGGGGCGGCGCGTTGCTCATCACCCTCGCGATCCTTGCGCTCAACATCGTCGCGCGGATGGTCGCCAACTGGAGCAGCTTCGGCAAATGACCTACGAAATACAGCCCATCGAAACCCCCAGCCGGACCCGCCCGCATCTGATACAAATGCCCGCTGTGGACACGCCCGCCCCAATCCCGACCGCCGAGGCTAAGGATCACGCGCAGCCGAAGGTGCAGATCAAGGACCTGCGCTTCTATTACAAGACCTACGAGGCGCTCAAAGGCATCAACCTGACGCTGCACGACAAGCGCGTCACCGCCTTCATCGGGCCATCGGGTTGCGGCAAGTCGACCTTATTGCGTGTCCTCAACCGCATTTACGAGCTCTATCCCGACCAGCGCGCCACCGGCGAGGTGTTGGTCGACGGCCAGGATATCCTCGACCCGCGCCAGGATTTGAATCTGTTGCGCGCACGCATCGGCATGGTGTTCCAGAAGCCGACACCGTTTCCGATGTCGATCTACGACAACGTCGCCTTCGGAATCCGCCTGTACGAGCGGCCAGGTGCGCGCGACCTCGACGAGCGCGTCGAAGAGGCGCTGCGGCGCGCGGCGTTGTGGGACGAAGTGAAGGACAAGCTGCGCGAGAGCGGCTTGTCACTGTCGGGCGGCCAGCAGCAACGCCTGTGCATCGCCCGCGCAATCGCGGTCAAACCCGAAATCCTGCTTCTTGATGAACCTGCATCCGCTCTCGATCCGATCTCGACGCAGCGCATCGAAGAGCTGATCGCCGATCTCAAGTCCGACTATTGCATTGTGATCGTCACGCACAATATGCAGCAGGCGGCGCGCAGCTCGGACTACACGGCGTTCATGTATCTGGGGCAGCTGGTCGAATTCGATACGACCGAGACCATCTTCACCCATCCGAAGGAGCGCCAGACCGAAGACTACATCACCGGGCGCTTCGGCTGAGGAGCGGACGAGACATGGTTTCCGAACACATCATCAAGAGCTACGACCAGGAGCTGCAACGGCTCGACAACATCATCGCAGAAATGGGCGGCATGTCCGAAAGCCAGCTTGCCGCGGCGATCGAGGCGGTGGCAAAGCGCGACAGCGAGCTGGCCGCGCGGGTCGTCAAGTCGGACGCGCGCGTCGACGAGCTCGAGCGCGAGGTCGAGAGCCTGGTCGTGCGGTTGCTGGCACTGCGCCAGCCGCTGGCCCGCGACCTGCGCCAGATCGTCGCCGGCCTCAAGATTGCATCGGATCTCGAGCGCATCGCCGACTACGCCGCCAACGTCGCCAAGCGCGCCATTGCGCTCAATCAGACGCCGGCGGTGAAGCCGGTCTCCGGTATCCCGCGCATGGGACGTCTCGGCAGCGGCATGATCAAGGACGTGCTCGACGCCTTCGTCGAACGCGATGCCGAAAAGGCGTTGGCGGTGTGGCTGCGCGACGAGGAGATGGATGATCTCTACACGAGCTTGTTCCGCGAACTCCTGACCTACATGATCGAGGATCCGCGCAATATAACCGCTTGCACGCACCTGCTGTTCATGGCGAAGAACCTCGAGCGCATCGGCGACCACGCCACCAACATCGCCGAGACGCTTTATTTCCTGGTGCACGGCACGCCGCTCGCCCAGGTACGGCCGAAACGCGACCGCACCAGCCTGGCGCTGGCGCCCAATGCCGACGCTGCTGACGTCGGCGACCCCGATGAGGATCAAGCCTGATGCGGCCTGCGGTCCTAGTTGTCGAAGACGAAACGGCGCTGCTGACGCTGCTGCGTTACAACCTCGAGAAGGAAGGCTTCGCGGTCAGCGCGGCGCACGATGGCGAGGAGGCGCTGCTGCAGCTCAAGGAAACGAAGCCCGACGCGGTCCTGCTCGACTGGATGCTGCCGCGCGTCTCGGGCATCGAGGTCTGCCGCCAGATCCGGCGGACACCGGCGTGGCGCGACCTGCCGGTCATCATGCTGACCGCGCGCGGCGAAGAAGGCGATCGCGTGCGTGGCCTTGATTCCGGCGCCGACGATTACGTCGTCAAGCCATTCAGCCCCAACGAATTGATCGCCCGGCTGCGGGCGGTCATCCGCCGCGCGCACCCGGCATCGACGGCGGAGACGCTGCACTTTTCCGACCTAGCGCTCGACCTGTCGGCGCACAAGGTGGCGCGCGGCGGCGAGCCAATCCATCTGGGACCGACTGAGTTCCGTTTGCTGCGCTTCCTGATGGAACGTCCCGGCCGTGTGTTTTCGCGCGAGCAGCTGCTCGACGCGGTCTGGGGACGCGATGCCGAGGTCGAGCTGCGCACCGTCGACGTCCACATCCGCCGACTGCGCAAGGCGCTCAACGGCGGCGGCCGCACCGACCTTATCCGTACGGTGCGCGCGGCCGGTTACGCTCTCGACGAAGCCGTCAGCTAGCCGATAGATTGGGCCCCGCGCCGCTGGGGGCCTTCGATGACTGAATTGCCAACCGTGAAGGTACCCGTTCCGGACGTGACGGTGGGCGCGTATCGCGCCGTATTCGGCCAGCTCGGCAGCGTCCTCGAACTCGGCTGGCTGCCCCTGTTGATCCTCCTCGGCGTATCCATCGTGCCGGCCGTACTGCTGCCAGATTTCGGCAAAAATAGCATCGTGCTCCGGGAGTTGCCCGATTTCGTCGATCTGGTCGCCGGCGCGCTTTGCCTCAACGCCTTTGGTGTGCGCTGGTACCAAGCGCAGCTGTTCGGCGGCGCCGGCCATCGTCCGTGGCTCAGGCCGTGGTACCGTTTTTTGCTCTATACGTTCGCGCTTTACGCAGTGCTCGGCGTTGTATTGGCCGCCATACTGTTCGCCGGCACGATCGTCGGCGATCGCAGCGTCAGCCTCGAGATCGGCGTCGTGGCACTCGATTTGGCGGCCGTGGCGGCTTTGCTGCTGGCGATGGCACGCCTCTCGCTGCTCTATCCGGCCGCCGCCGCCGGCAGGCCGATCGGTGTCAGCGGCGTATGGCGTCTGACGCACGGCAACGGCTGGCGCATCATCCTGTGCTGGCTTTTCGCCACCGCGCCGCTGCTGCTCGGCGTGCAGATCATCATGGGCGCGGCATTCGCCGGCTTCGGCATCGGCGACGCGGCAACCGCGCCGATGGGCCTCTATATTCTCCGCGGGCTGATTGGCACTATAGCCGACTTTTTGATTGCCGCTCTCGGCGCCGCCGTGCTGAGCGACATCTATCGCCGGCTGGTGCCGGCCGCCGGCGGCTGAGCCTCAGCTCAGCGCGAACCGAAGATCGCGTTCATCAGGCTTTGGAGAATGCCCGGACGGTTCGGCGGCGGCGCAGCGCCCTGCGGCGGCGGTGGCGGCGCAGCACGGCCGAAGGCATTGTCGACCGCGACGAACGCGCTCGGCCCCGGCAGATCGCGCACCGGCATGTTGCGGGTCGCATCTGCCATGAAGGCGTGCCATGTCCGCGCCGGCAGCGTCCCGCCGGTGACGCGTTTCATCGGCGAATTGTCGTCGTTGCCGAACCAGACGCCGCAGACCAGATCGGCGGTGTAGCCGACGAACAGCGCATCGCGGAAGTCTTGTGTCGTACCGGTTTTCCCGGCATCCGGACGATCGAGCGCCGCAGCACGGCCCGTGCCGCGTTGAATCACGCCCTCGAGTAGCTGATTCATTTCACCAGCAACGTCGGCGTCGATGACGCGCGGCGCACCTGAACCGGAACGCTGATAGAGCACGTTGCCATGCGTATCGCGGATTTCCTGTACCGTGTGCGGCCAGGCCGCGATGCCGTCGCTGGCGAAGGCGGCGTAGGCCGCGGTGAGCTCCATGAGCGTGACGCTACCGGTGCCGAGCGCCAGGCTGTCATCGTCCGGTAGCGGCGTGGTGATGCCGAGTTGGCGCGCGACGGCGATAACATTGCCGGCGCCGACGCGCTCGATCACCTGCGCCGCAACCGTGTTGATCGAGTAGGCGATGGCGTCGGCGACGGTGACGTTGCCGCGATAGGTGTTCTCGTAATTGTGCGGCTCCCAGTTGCCGATGCGGACCGGCGCGTCGTTGAAGATGTCGGTCGGCTTGATGCCGCGTTCGAGCGCCGCAAGATAAACGAATGGCTTGAAGCTCGAACCCGGCTGACGTTCCGCCTGGGTGGCGCGATTGAACTGGCTTTCGTTGTAGTTGCTGCCGCCGACCATCGCGCGTATTGCGCCGTCGGGCGACATGGCGACGAGTGCACCCTGCGTCACGTGATCGGCGGTGCCGTCGGCAGCGAGTGTATTCGCCACCGCGCGCTCGGCGTAAGCCTGCATCTTGGGATCGAGCGTGGTTGTGACGATAACGTCATGGCCGTTTATATCGGCGAAGCTGCCGATCTGGCTGGCGACCCAGTCGGCGAAATAGCGGCTTCCTGGCGGCGCGCGACCGGCTTCGGCAAGTTGGTTCTTTTGGCGTTCGGTGGCGCGGGCCTGCGCTGCGGTGATATAGCCCGCCTCGACCATGTTCTGCAGCACCTGATCAGCGCGGTCAGCGGCCAGGGCGCGGTCATTCACGGGACTGAATCGCGACGGCGCCTTGAGCAGGCCGGCGATCACCGCCGCCTCGTAGAGCGTTATGTCGCGCGCCGATTTATTGAAATAGCGGTGCGCCGCAGCATCGACGCCGTAGGTGCCGGCGCCGAGATAGACACGGTTGAGGTAGAGCTCGAGGATCTGGTTCTTGGTGAATTGATGCTCGAGCCACAGCGCGAGCATGGTTTCGCGGATTTTGCGTCCGATCGTCCGGTCAGGCGTGAGGAACAGATTCTTCGCCAGCTGCTGCGTGATGGTGCTGCCACCCTGGACGATGTGGCCGGCGCGCAGATCGGCGAACAGCGCGCGCGCCGTGCCGATCAGGTCGATGCCGAAATGGTGGTAGAAGCGGCGATCCTCGGTGGCGATCACCGCCTCAGGCAGGTAGTGTGGCATCTCGCGCAGGCGCAACGGTTCGCCGAAGAGCTCGCCGAAGGTCGCGACCAGCGAGCCATCGTCGGCCAGGATGGTGACCGAAGGCTGGCGCTGGGCGGCCGTGAGCTGGTCAGTGCTGGGCAGCGTCAGCGCGAAATAGGCGAGCGCGCCGACGCCGGCGAGGAACGCCCACAATGCCGCAAAAAGCAGGCGCCGCCTGAAATTCTGCCGTGACGGCTTCCGCGATCCGCGCAGGCGCCGGTTGCCGCGCGATTCATCTTTGTCGGGACGCGCCATCGAAAATCCGCCGTTCCGGCGATGCTTCTACCACAGCACGATGGCGGCGACGTGCGGCATTTGCGAAGATCGCGCTGCGATTCTCTATTTGCCGCAAAACCGCCGTGCTCCCGCCGCGATTCCGCCGCCGAAACCGACGACCGAGCCGATGATCACCGCCCTACTGATTCTCGCCGGCACCTATCTGGTGATGGGACTCGGCCGACTGCCGTCGTCGCGACTCGACCGCACCGGTGCCGCACTGCTTGGCGCCAGCCTGATGGTGGCAACCGGTACGCTTAGCCTCGACGAGGCCTATCGCGCAATCGACTTCGACACCATTACGCTGCTGCTCGGCATGATGATCATCGTCGCTAATCTTCGCCTTGCCGGGTTTTTCGGCCTCGCAGCGTCGTGGATCGGCCGCCACGCACATCGGCCCATCGTCCTGCTAATCGGCGTGACGGCAATTTCGGCGCTGCTGTCCGCGTTCCTGGTCAACGATACAGTGTGCCTGATGCTGACGCCGTTCGTCATCGAGATCGCGCGCACCACGCGCCGCAATCCGGTGCCGTATCTTCTCGCCGTGGCAATGTCATCGAACGTCGGCTCGGTGGCAACGATCACCGGCAATCCACAGAACATGGTCATCGGCACGGCGTCGCAGATCCCGTACGGCGCATTCAGCGCGGCTTTGGCGCCGATCGCAGCGGTTGGCGCGACCGTCGTGGTTATTGCGATCGTGCTGACCTACCGCGACGAATTCCGGTCGAAGTCCACCCGCGGCGAGATCGCTGAGCTGCGCGTCCATTGGAATGGTCCGTTGCTGGCGAAATCGCTGGCCGTGATCGGCGGCACTATCGCGGCGTTCTTTCTCGGCGTCGCGCCGGCCAAGGCGGCAATCGTCGCCGGCTCCCTGCTGCTGGTGACGCGGCGCATCCGGCCGGAACGCGTGATGCGCGAAATCGATTGGCCGCTGTTGCTGCTGTTCGCTGGCCTGTTCATTGTCATTGCCGGCGCCGAGAGAGCGGTGCTGACGCCGGACGTCCGCCGCGCCGCCAGTAACTTGGCGCTCGGCCAGCCGGCAGCCCTCGCCGCCGTGGCCGCGGTGTTATCGAACCTGGTCAGCAACGTGCCTGCAGTCCTGGTGCTGAAGCCGTTCGTCGGCGATCTCGCCGATCCGCGCAAGGCCTGGCTCGTGCTGGCGATGGCATCGACCCTCGCCGGCAATTTCACCATCCTCGGCTCGATCGCCAATCTGATCGTGGTCGAACGGGCGCGGGCGGCACGCGTCACGGTCGGCTTCTGGTCGTATTTCCGGATTGGCGCGCCGGTGACTGTGATCACCATCGCGCTTGGCCTCTGGTTGCTACATTAGCGGTTCGGTGAAGGCGCCGAGCGTCGCGGGCAACAACGGCTGGACCAACACCGGCGGCGCGATTTTGGCCAGCGCATAAAGCCAGAACCAGCGCGAAAAAAGCGACGCGCCGCTTCACTGGCGTCATCTTCGTCGCGCGGCACTCCGCGAGACAGGGGACAGGCGGGCGGCGGCCCGCCTATAGTCTGCCAGAATGCCTGCCACTGAGCCGTGCCAGCGATGCCGCCGAACCGCCGGATTCTGATCGTCGACGACGATTCGGCGCTACGCCATTCGCTCGCCGAGCAACTCCAGCTGCATGAGGAGTTCATGGCCGTCGAAGCGGCGACAGCCGCCGAAGCGCTGGACCTCGCCAAGCGGCAATATCACGACGCGGTAATTCTCGATGTCGGCCTGCCCGATATGGATGGGCGCGAACTGTGCCGGTTGATGCGGCGCGAGGGCGTGCGCGCGCCGATCTTGATGCTGACCGCCGCCGACAGCGAATCCGATACAGTCTTGGGACTTGATTCCGGCGCCAACGACTACATCGCCAAGCCGTTTCGGCTGCACGTACTGTTGGCGCGACTTCGGGCACAGCTTCGTCAACACGAGCAGAGCGACGATGCCGTCTTCGCCATCGGCCCGTACACGTTTCGGCCGGGAACCAAACTTCTGGTCGACGACGCCAAGCGCAAGAAGGTGCGGCTCACTGAAAAGGAGACCGCGATCCTCAAATATCTCTATCGCGCCGGCGCCCGTACGATCGGCCGCGATGTGCTGCTCAACGAAGTCTGGGGCTACAACTCGGGTGTCACCACCCACACGCTCGAGACCCACGTCTACCGATTGCGCCAGAAGATCGAGCGTGATCCGGCGCACGCCGAGATCCTGGTGACCGAGGCTGGTGGCTACCGTCTGGTGCCGTAAGGACCGACGCGCGGGCCGGCCTCGACAAGCAGAGCCCGGCCAGGCAAGGATAGCGCCGATCGCGGCCGAAGAGGGAGAGTCCGCTGAGCGAACTCGACATGATTATCCGCCGACTGATGGCGCAGCGCGCGTCGATCGAACGCGCGGGCGACTTGGTCGTGTCGCTCGAAGGGCCTGCGATCCTCCTCGGCCTCGGCGACGGCGCGGCGTTCGACCATCTCTGCGAAGTCGCGCGCAAACGCGGCGTGATTCTGTTCGACAAGGGGCCGATCGGCGACGGTAAGGCAACTCGCGCAGCCGAGCGCATCGAAGGCGATCCGCGCGAAACCTTGCCGCGCAACTGGGAACGGCTGAAGCGCAGCGCGGCGCTGGCGCTGATCAACTTCCCGATCACCGACGAAGCGCGACTCGCAGCCGAGGTCGCGCCGCTGGTGGCGCCGATGTTGCGGCCGGGCGCCGTGGTGGTTAGCGAGACGGCGGTCGAGCTGCCGGGCTGGGAACGGCTGCCGCCGCCCGACGGCGTGCGCGAAGGGCGCCATCACCTGTATCGCGCCAGCTGACCCGCGGCGACAGCGCGGCACCAGATCACGCCCGATCATTCGTTTGAGTTGATATGTCCGGCGCGTCCGCCGGCAGCATCGTCGGCTGCACCCAGTGCAATTTGTGGCAGCCGCGGTAGGGGCGCAGTGTCAGTCACCGTCTGATCACAGGCCGATCGGAACAGTGTGCGCTGCCGAATCGTGCGTAACTGCGGCGTTCCCGATCAGGGCCCAAAAAGTGTCCAACTTCCGAACACGCGGTCACCGTTTGATCACGCGATGCACGGGCCTTTCTTATCATTTGCTTTAACTGCGTGATTTCTGATGGGCAGGCCGGCGCATCGTTGGGATGCGCCGTCGCTACCGAAGCGACAATGGGGTCCGCCGTGCCGAAGAATCGCTTGTGGGCTTTCGCTGTGATCGCCATCGCCATTTGCTCGACATCGCCTGCGGCCCGTGCTGATTGGGACGACGTCAGCGAAGCGCCAGACGCCGCGCTCTACGGCAGCGCCGCCGTTTTCCATCGCGATATCGCGGCCTTTCCGCAGTGGACGGATGTCATGCGGCGTGCCGCGCAGCAGCTGCGCGCCAAGCGGGTCTGCGCCGCGGCGGTTGATAGCGGCTGCGTGCCGGCGGAATGGCTCGCGCTCATCGATTCAATCGCCGACCTGCCGTTGATGGCGAAACTCGAGGCCGTGAACCGTACGTTCAACGCGCAGCCCTATGTGACGGCCTGGCAGAATTGGCATAAGCCGTCCTATTGGGAAACACCGTTCGAATTCCTGGCGCGCGGCGGCCAGTGCGAGGATTACGCCATCGCCAAGTACCTGGCGTTGCGTACGGCCGGCGTACGTGACGACGTTCTCCGCGTGCTGATCGTGCGCGACACCGACCTCGGTGTTGATCACGCCGTGCTGCTCGCCGACGTCGGCGGACAATCGTACCTGCTGGACAATCTCGATCCGCGCATGCGGCCTGCTGCCATGGTGACGCAGTACCGGCCCTATTACGCGATCAACCAAAGCGGCTATTGGACCTATTTCGGCGGCCGCAGCATGTTTACCGCCGGACGAGGCTGACCCGATGGCGCGCGTGCTGATCATCGAGGACTGCGCCAAGACCCGGCGGCTGCTGACTCGGATTCTGGGCGTGCACGATCACGAGATCGTCGTCGCGACTAACGGGCATGAAGGAATGTCCGCGCTGTGCGCGCCCGCGGCACGGCTTACGCCGTTCAGCCTTGTCGTTACCGAGATCTTCCTGCCGCAGCACGACGGTTTCGAGATGATCGCCGCGGCTGTCCGCCTGCCGCGCCGGCCGAAGATCCTGGTGATCGACCATCCGTTTGCACCGGCAACGCTCGTCCGGCGGCCGGATTACCTGCGTATGGCCTTGGACCTCGGTGCCGATTGCGCGCTGGCCAATCCGGTGCGTGTACGCGCGCTCGGCGGCGCCGTTACGGCATTGCTGAACGACGGCGCGGCCGCCGCGCCATTGCGTCGCGCCGGGTGAGGCGGCGCTAAGTGTCGGCAGCGGCGCGCGCCTTCAGGGCGGGGTAGCGCGCCAGCAATCCGGTACACTCGGCCATCGCCTCGACATCATTGAACATCGGAACGCCGGCAGCCTCCATAGCCGCGAACCATTCCGCCTTGCCGGGCAAAGTACCCATCATCGAATAAAGCATCGGCACCGGCACGGCCCTCGCCAACTCGGCCATGCGCGCGATCACCGGCGCGGCGTCGACCATGAAGGGTACGACGTGGATGCCCAAAATGGCATCGAACGCGCCGGCGCCGCGCTTCACCGCAGTCTCCAGTGTAAAGCCGAATCGGTCCTCGCGCGCGTCCGCCAGCAAGTCGATCGGATTGGCGACCGCCGCCTCGGCCGGCAGACTGGCGCGCAATGCCGCCGCCATGTCCTCGGGCAAATCCGGCAGGTCGAGCCCTTGTGCCGCGGCCTCGTCGGCGCACAACACGCCGGGCCCGCCCGAGTTCGACAGGATGAGCGCGCGCTTGCCGATGCCCTGCGGAAAGCTGCCGAAGCCTTTGGCCGCAAGCAGCAGCTGGCGCAGGCTTTTGACGCGCAACATGCGGGCATCGCGGCACAGGGCTTCGATCCTCGCCTCGTCCTGCGCCGGCGCACCGGTATGGCGCCGCGCCGCTGCCGCGCCCGCTTCGGTCCGGCCGCCGATCAACGCGACGACGGGCTTCTTCGCCACAATGCGGCGCGCGACCTGGCCAAAGCGGGCCGCGTTCTCGACGCTTTCAATGTAAAGTAGCACCACCGAAATCGAATCCTGGTCGCCGAGGTAATCGAGATAATCGGTGACACCCAGTTGCACGGCGTTACCGACCGAGACCAGCGAGCCCAATGGCACGGCGAGCGACTTCGAGGCCGCAATCGCTTCTTCGCCCAGCGCGCCCGATTGGGTGATCAAGGTGGCCATGCCGTGGCGATTGGGCCCCAACGGCATGTCGCGGAGGAACGTGGCGGCAAAACGCGCGCCCGGCGGTAAATGGATGATGCCGGCGCAGTTGGGCCCGGCGACGGTAAGATTTTCCTGCGCAATCAAGGCGCGCAATTCCTTGTCGCGTGCGAGGCCCGCCTCGCCCGCCTCGGCGAAGCCGCCGGGTAGGATCAGAAGATTGCGATGGCCTGTCGCCGCGGCCTCGCGCACCGCATCGAGAATCAGATCCGGCCGGATGACGATGACGGCGAGCTCTGCCGGCTGGTTGAGTTCGGCAAGCGACTTGCGTGCGGATATCCCGAACATCGTGCCACCTTTCGGATTGACCGGCACGATCTCGCCGGCGAATCCGGAAATACGCAGATTTTGCAGCACCGCGCCGCCCGATGAAGTCGGCCGCTCGGCCGCGCCGACGACCGCAACGCTGGCTGGTGCTAAGAACGGCTTGAGGTTGCGCTTCATCAGCCGACTTGAAGCAGGACCGGCACGTGGTCCGAGGCGAGCTGCCAATCGCGCGCCGCCTTGTGGACGCGCGTCGCCTTGAGCGCTGGCTGAAGCACCGGCGAAACCCAGATGTGATCGAGCCGGCGGCCGCGGTCTGACTTGGCCCAATCCTGATTGCGGTAGCTCCACCAGGTGTAGAGACGCTCCTCGGGAGGCACGAAGTGACGCACGGCGTCGATGAAACCGCCGCGCGCCTGCATACGGGTCAACTTCTCCACCTCGACCGGCGTGTGACTCACCACCTTCAAGAGCTGCTTGTGCGACCAGACGTCGTTCTCGAGCGGCGCGATATTGAGGTCGCCGACCAGAATCATGGTTTTGCGGCGCGCCTTCTCGCCGGCAAAGTAGTTTGATAGCTCGTCGATAAAACGCAGCTTGTGGGCGAATTTCGGATTGACTTCGGGATCGGGAATATCGCCGCCGGCCGGAACGTACAGATTATGCAGTTCGACATTGCCGGGAAGTGTCACGACCGCGTGTCGGCAATCCTCGCGCTCGCACCAGCTCTGGGTGCGCGGGCTGGCAATTGGCAGGCGTGAAAGAATCGCGACGCCATTATAGGCCTTCATGCCGTGGACCAGCATGTGCTCGTAGCCGAGCTTGGCGATCTCGTCGCGCGGAAAGAACTCGTCCGGTGTCTTGGTCTCCTGCAGGCAGATGACATCGGGCGCAAGCTGCGCCGCGAGACGCTTCAGGTTCTTGAGCCTGAGCCGGACCGAGTTGATGTTCCAGGTGACGAGCGTGAAGGCCATGGGCGCAGAACTAGAACACGAAGCAGGTTCCGCCGACAATGCCGAGCGGCCAGCGGCCAGCTGCAAACAGCGTGAATTTGGCGGCGAACGCAGGTGCGGCCGCATCGCTGGCGAGTAGTGCGAGGCCTTGCTGGTGGCAAGCCTGCGCGGCGGCGCCGGCAGCGACCTTGGCCAAGGCCTCGTCGCTGAGTCCGGCACGCGCGAGCGCGGCCACGGCACGGTCGCAAATGCCTGCCGCGGCCTCGGTCACGTCCGTCAAGGCCGTAAGCAGCGGCTCGAGACCAAGCCGGGCAGCGGCCTGTCGCTGCAGTGCCTGTTCACAGGCGCTTTCGGCCTGCCACCAGTCGCGGCTCCAATCGGGACGCTGGGCCGTCGCGGCGGCTTCGCGCCATCCGCCGACCGCTGCGACCGGGCACGGTGCAAGGCCGAGCGCGGCGACGTAGGTCTCGGCCGCCCCGATCTCCGGCGGCGTCAGACTTGTGCCACCCACGGCGAACCAGGGAACCCGGGGAATTTCGGCCGTGAAGCTAGCAAGTTGTGCGAAAGCCGCGTCGGCCTCGCTGCGTGCAGCGCCGCTCACGCCGCCTCGGCGACCTCAGGCAGCTTGAGCTTGAGATGGCCTTCGACGAGATCGCGCACGCGCTTCAAAAAGTCCGCGCGCATGTCCTCGTTGGTGCGTTGCTTGATGCCGTATTTGCGGTACAGCGCGTTGTTGGCCGAATCTTTCTTGCCGAAGAAGGCTGGCATCATCGGGAAATAATGATCGATCGCCGCCTGAACCTTCTTGCGGCCGTCTTCGGTCTTGACCAGCTCGGTGCAAGTGTCCTTGCCAAACTGCGAGTGGAAGATTTCCTCCGGCATCGTCACTTTCGCCAAGTTGCGCAGCGGCAGGAAGCTGCATTTCATCAGATCCTCGACCTGGATGATCTCGGCCAAGTCGGCGAGCAGCTTGACGACGCAGAATTCTTCCCAGGTCTTGAGCGGGAATTCGAAGATCGACAGCGGCTTACGGCCTTCGGGCGTCATCTCGGATTCAGGAATGCCCATCTGCTCGCCCAGCTGGCGGAAGCGGACGTGGTGGCCGTATTCCTCCATGGCGATGCGGCAGGTGAGCCATTTGAGATAGGGCGTCGGCGCCAGCGCAATCGCGGGCTCGTCGTAGACGCGGGCACCGTAAAGCTCGTTGACCGCGTGACTGCGGACGATCTTGCGCACGGCCAGCTGGTAGTCGCCGGGCGCCGCTTTGAGGGCGTCGACGGATTTAATCGGGGCGGCGGCGGTGGCGCTCATAGTCCGCGTCCTGGGCTCCAATTCTATAGGGCTATAGAATAAACCCTATCAAAGAACCGGCCGGCTCGCAAACGCTTCCAGATCGGTTTCGAGCGTGACGAAATTCGGCGCCAGTGCAGCCAGGGCGGCGCCAAGCCCATCGGGTGTCTCAGCCACGGCTGTCACAATCGGGCGTGGTTGCGACAGGAGAAACACCTCGCGGCCGCGTACGCCAAAGAGTTGACCGGTGATCTTGGTGCCGTCGTCGCCAGCCAGATATGCCACCAGGTCGGCGACTGGCTGCGCCGGAATTTTCATCGCGGTGTCCTTGTAGGCCTGCTGTGCCGGATTCTGCGGCTTTATGCTCTCAGTCACGCGTGTCGCGGCAAATGGCGCGACCGCGTTGCAGGTAACCTGGCTGCGTGCCATGTCGAGTGCGGTGACGCGCGTCAGGCCCGTAAGGCCGGCTTTCGCGGCGGCATAGGCGGCTTGGCCATAATTGCCGTAGAAGCCGGCGGTCGACACTAGGTTGACGATACGACCCCAGGCGCCGCCGCCGCGTCCGGCTTTCGCCTGATCGCGCATCACGGGCGTCGCCGCGGCAATCAGATAGAACGGCGCGAACAGGTTGGTGCGCAGCACCGCCTCCCAATCGGCGGGATCGGCTTTGAAGACGAAGGCGTCGCGGAGAATGGCTGCGTTATTGATCAGGATGTCGAGGCCGCCGAAGCGGCTAACTGCAAAATCGACGGCGGCCTTGGCGGACGAGGGCGCGGCGATGCTTTCCGTGAACGCAGCGGCGCGCTCGCCGAGCGCCTTGGCCAAAGCAACGGCCACAGTCGGATCGGCCCCGCTGCCGCCTATGCTGGTGCCATTGTCGGCAATCACCACCGCCGCGCCGGCCTGATGCACCGCCTCGACGATGGCTCGGCCGATGCCCCGGCCGCCGCCGGTCACCAGTGCGACACGGCCGCGCAGCGTTCCGCTCATGGCGCTGCATCGTGCATGGAAAAGCAGGCCGGTCAAGGCGGCCAAGGCCTTGATTCAGTGACCA
The DNA here is from genome assembly GCA_035632055.1 of Allostellaceae bacterium. GTDB lineage: Bacteria > Pseudomonadota > Alphaproteobacteria > ATCC43930 > CGMCC-115725 > REEB95. Next base: position 20,766 of record DASQHO010000102.1, on the reverse strand, counting down.
AAACGAAAGGCGCCCGGTCAGGGGGGAGTGACCGGGCGCCCGAAGTCCGTTTGAGGAGTCGAAGGGTCTAATGCGGCCCCCCGGCCCATCCACGGTCAAGCCGCGGACGGCTTCTGGAAATTACTTAGGGAGCAATCGGCGCGATTTGGAGGCCTGAGGCATGCAAAAGATGCACCCGCTACATGCCGGAATCAGGCACATCCGAGCCAGCGCCGCACCAGCGCTAGGAGCCGCGCGGGATCCTCCTGGATCATCAGATGGCCGATGCCGGCGAGCTGGGTCAGCCGCGCGCGCTTCATCCACCGCGCCATCTCCGGCATGGCACGCGCGACCCAGTCGCGATCAGGCCGATTGGGATCGCCGCCGATGAGGTCGAGCGGACGTTCGATCCGCTCGAGACGCGACCAGGCATCGCTGTGGCGGTGGGCCGTGAAGATCGCGGATTCGACCTCGGGCGGCGAGGCCAGTGTGAAGCCGCCGCCGACTTTGGGTTTAAGCGCCGCGCGGCAATGCGCGTCGAGCATTTCCGGCGCAAAACGTGCGAACGGGCTGTTGCCATTTCTGAGCCGGTCACGGAATGCTTCGATGCTCGGCCAATCGGCGCGACGGCGTTTTGCGCCCTCGACCAGGAGCGCCTGTCGCGCTTCGGCTTCGGCACGCACCGGCGAGTCCGGCGGCGGAAACACCGGCGGCTCGAGCAGCATCACGCCGGCAAAATCGGGCAAGCGATCGGCGGTAGCAAGATCGAGCGCAGCCGCGCCGCCAAGCGAATGGCCAAGGTAGAAAAGCGGCATCGCGCCGAGGCGCGCGATCACCGCTTCCGCGACAAGCTGCAAATCGTCGGCGAAGCGATCGACGTGAAAGACCCGGTCGAGCGGACCCGCCGGCCAGGTCGCGCGACCATGGCCGCGTGCATCGAACGCGAAAACATGTACATCGCGGGCGAGGTCCTTGAGCCATGGACCATAGGAACCAGCCGGTAGACCGTTGGCGTGGCCGAGCAGTAGTGCCGCTCCGGCCGCGCCGCGCGGATACAGCTCGTAGACCGGCAGCAGCGCCCCGTCTGGCGCCGCAACGGTGAAGACGGCATCGGCGCCAGCGAAGGGGCGAAAGCCGTCGTTCATGCGCCGGCACGGTGCACCGCGCGCGCGCGGCAGGCTTCGCCGAAAGCGCGGAATAGGACGCGCGAGAATGCGTTGTCGCCGGCCCGGTGCTCAGGATGCCATTGCACGCCGACGAAGAAACGCGCGGCCGGCGCGCGCACCGCTTCGATCTGGCCATCGGGAGCGGTGGCCTCGACGATGAGACCTGGCGCCAGTCGGTCAATTCCCTGGTAATGCAGCGAATTGACTGCAACGGTTTCGGCACCGGCAAGCGTCGCAAGGAGGCCGCCGAGCGCGAGACGCACATCGTGCGCGTCGTATGCATAGCGTTCGTCGAGCGGCAGGTCGGGCTCGGCGCGATGATCAAGGCGCCCAGAGACGGCATGCACCGCCGGATGCAACGTGCCGCCGAGCGCGACATTAACCTCTTGGATGCCGCGACAGATGGCGAGCACCGGCAGATCGGCGGCGAGCGCCGCGCGGATCAGCGGCAGGGCGGCACTGTCGCGCGCCGGATCGGTTTCGCGCTCTGGCGCCAGCGGCGGCCCGCCGTAATGCTCCGGGCCGACGTCCGAGCGTGAACCCGGCAGCAACAGGCCGTCGAGCTGCGCTACCAGAGCCTCCGGCGCTATGTCGTCGATGGCGGGCACCAGCAATGGCACCGCATCGGCACCTTCAAGAATGGCGCGAATATATTTCTCGACGACCGCGTGCGTCGGTTGGCCGCGCAGCGGCCGCGTGCAGCATTGCACGCCGACCAGAGGCGCGATGCGCGCGGATTGCGGAACGGGTTCGTTCGGCACGAAGCGAGATATTGGCCAAGCCCTGCCCCGCCAGCAACGCGCTTATCGCGGGGGAGACTTGCGCGCTCAGCCGCCCGAAGTCTGGCCGCGCGGATCCTGCCAGATGAACAGCTGCGGGTTGAGCGGCACGCCGAACCGCGGGCTGTTGAGCGTCACCGTTACCGTCTTGTTCTGGGCATCGAGAATCGTCCATTGACGGAGCTGCAACGGCGATTCGCTGAAAACCATGGTGACGTGGCCCCGCTCGGGCCGTTTGGTTTCGGTCGCGCTGACCCGGATAACACCAGGCTCGTGCCGGACGTCGTCGATCCGAATGCTACCGCCGAGCTCGACGGTGTTCTGAAGCAGGAACCACGCCGGCGTATTGTCGAGATCGGTCCACGTCACCTGGCCGAGCTGGCCGTCGTAGTAATAGACCTCGTCGTTGGTGGCGACGATGAGGATGGGGTGCGGTGGGTCGTAGACGATGCGCATATGGCCGGGCCGCGACAGATAGATCTTCCCGGTTGCGGTCGAACCATCGCCGGCAACCTGATCGAACGGCGATTCCATCGTGTGGATGCCGTTGAGATAGGACTGGATACGTTCGAGATCGATTTGATCGGCCGGCTTCAGCGCGGCCTGCGCCACACGCGGCAACGCGAGCACCGTGGCCAACCCAGCAAGCACCAGGCGGCGCGACGGCACATGTGCGGGCGGGCGAAATTTCATGCGAGTCATATATCGGGGTCCGGCGGCGGATTGTCGAGGCCTGTCGCACGCCATTAGGCCGCGCTTTGTGGCGGATTTATGGGCGGGCGCGGCTCAGTCGCGGCCGCGGCCCAAGACCTCGCGCTTGCCGACGTGGTTTGCCGCGCTGATGACGCCCTCGCTCTCCATGCGCTCGATGATGCGCGCGGCACGGTTATAGCCGATCTGCAGGTGGCGCTGGACGAAGCTGGTCGAGGCCTTGCGTTCGCGCAGCACCAGATTGACCGCTTGATCGTAAAGCTGATCGCCCGAGCCTTCGCCGTCTTCGGCGAAAGCCGCCATTTCGTCCTCTTCGTCGGCGGTGACGTCCTCGAGATAGGTCGGTGACGGCCCGTTGTCCTTGAGGAAGCGGACGACGGATTCAACTTCCTGGTCGGAGACAAACGGGCCATGGACGCGGGTGATGCGGCCACCGCCCGCCATGTGCAGCATGTCGCCGCGGCCCAGAAGCTGCTCGGCGCCGGCCTCACCGAGAATGGTGCGGCTGTCGATCTTGCTGGTGACCTGGAAGCTGATGCGCGTCGGGAAGTTCGCCTTGATCGTGCCGGTGATGACGTCGACCGACGGCCGTTGCGTCGCCATTATGATGTGGATGCCCGCGGCACGCGCCATCTGCGCCAGGCGCTGCACGGCGTGCTCGATGTCCTTGCCGGCGACGAGCATGAGATCGGCCATCTCGTCGACCACGACGACGATAAGCGGCAGCGGATCGGTTGGCAGCGGCTGTTCTTCGAACACCGGACGACCGGATTCCTCGTCGAAGCCGGTCTGGACGCGGCGCATCAGCACTTCGCCCTTGGCCTTGGCCTCGGCGATGCGCTGGTTGTAGCCCTCGATGTTGCGCACGCCGAGCTTGGACATGGCGCGATAGCGGTTCTCCATCTCACGCACGGTCCATTTGAGCGCGACGACCGCCTTGCGCGGCTCGGTGACAACCGGCGCGAGCAGGTGCGGAATGCCGTCGTACATCGACAGTTCGAGCATCTTCGGATCAATCATGATGAACTTGCACTGGTCCGACGACAGCCGATAAAGGACCGACAGGATCATAGTGTTGATGCCGACCGACTTGCCGGAGCCGGTAGTGCCGGCAATCAGCAAATGCGGCATGCGCTGGAGATCGGCGATCACCGGCGCGCCACCGATGTCCTTGCCGAGCACCAGCGGCAGCTTGGCGCTGCTGCGCTCGTAGGCCTCGGACGCGAGCAGTTCACGCAGGAATACCATCTCGGAACGCGCATTCGGCAGCTCGATGCCGAGCACCGATCGGCCGGGGATGACCGCGACGCGCGCCGACAGCGCGCTCATCGAGCGGGCAATGTCGTCAGCAAGTCCGATGACGCGCGACGCCTTGATGCCGGCGGCGGGCTCGAGCTCGTAAAGCGCCACGACCGGGCCGGGCCGGACTTTGACGATCTGGCCGCGGACGCCGAAATCCTCGAGCACCGATTCGAGGAGGCGCGCGTTCTGCTGCAAGGCTTCCTCGTTGACCGCCGCAGTGCGTGTCGGCGGCACTTCCGCGAGAAGCTCGAGCGACGGCAGCACGTGATCGGCGGCTTCAAGCGCGAGCGACGCCTGGCGCGGCCGCTTCACCTTGCGCTCGCGCGGCGGCAAATCGACCGCAGCTGAACGGCGCATCGGTGTTCCAACCGGCTCGTCGTCGAAGCTATCGGCACCGGTAGCATCAAGCAGGAGCGGCTCGCGCCGCGGCCCGGTCTCGAGCGCAACCGGACGATCGACGGTGACGCGGCGCCAGCGCGTCAGATGCGGCCGCGGCAGCCAGCCAAAGAGCCGCACGCCCAAGCTCACCGGCTTCTCACGCGGCGCGCGGGCGGCGCGGATGCTCGCCGATGGACCGAAGGCATAGAGCAAGATAGTGCCGACGAGCGCGGCAGCGGCCATAGCCGACAGCGGCGGCGCAATATTGAGATGACCGGCGCCTTGGCGCGCGAGCTGGCCGACGAAACCGCCGATGCCAGACCGGATCGGCCACCACCAAGGCGAAGGCAGGATCGACAAGGCCAACGCCGCCAACGGTACGCACCATGGCGCCAGCAGCAGCTTGAGCCAGAAGCGGCGCAGGCCGTAACGCGTCAGCAGGCGCGCCGCCCAATCGGCGAGGAACAGCGGCACCAGCACAGCGGCCGCACCGAAGGCTTGCAGCAACGCATCGGCCAATTGCGCGCCAGGCAGCGCCATCAAATTCATGACCGGGCCACTTACGGCATGGTTCCAAGACGGGTCTTGTCGGTCGTAACTGGCCAGCGCCAGGCCGACGAACAACGCCGCCAGCAGCAGCAAGCCGCCGATCAGACGCACCGCCAGGCGCGGCCAATGGAAACCTTCGCGGGCGCGGGTCCGGCTGCGGCCGGCATCGATGCTTACCATGGCGCGGTCCCTAAAACCGGGGGAAAACTCTGTGATTCCCGGGGATAACCGGTTAATCATACGCTAAGAGTCGAGGATCGCCAAGGAACCAACAGTAGGACTGAGGTTAAGGCCGGATAACGCTGTTCGATAGGCGGCAAAGAAAAAGAAAAGGGGCGGCTTGCGCCGCCCCCAGTGCACCACAGGAGAGAAGCGAGGCTTACTGGACGATCTCGCCATGCAAGGCGAGGTCAAGGCCGTCGCGTTCGACTTCTTCGTCGACGCGCAGGCCCATCACGACGTCAATCACCTTGAGCAGGACGAGGGTGACGATCGCGTCGTAGGCCAGAACGATGAGAATGCCTTCGGCCTGGTTGACGACCTGCATGGCGTTGCCTTCGATCAGACCGGGCGTGCCGCCATATTGCTGGATGGCGAAGACGCCGGTGAGCAACGCGCCGGTGATGCCGCCGACCGCATGGACGCCGAAGGCGTCGAGCGCGTCGTCGTAGCCGAACGCATGCTTGAGCCCGGTGGCACCCCAGTAGCAGATCACGCCTGCCGCTGCGCCGATCACCAGTGCGCCAACCGGGCCGACGAAGCCCGAAGCCGGCGTGATTGCAACCAAGCCGGCGACCGCGCCGGAGCAGATGCCGATCACGGTGGGTTTGCCGCGCAGCGCCCATTCGACGACCATCCACGTCAGGCCCGCCATCGCGGTGGCGATCTGCGTCACGGTCATCGCCATGCCGGCTTGCATGCCTGCCGAGACGGCCGACCCGGCGTTGAAGCCAAACCACCCGACCCACAGCAGCGAAGCGCCAATGAATGTAAGCACGACGTTGTGCGCCGGCCCGCTATCCTTGCGCTTGCCGAGCATCAGCGCGGTCATCAAGCCGGCAACGCCGGAATTTATATGCACGACGGTACCGCCAGCGAAGTCGAGAACCTTGATGGATGCGGCGTCATTACTGCTGTTGAGGAAGCCATCCGGTCCCCACACCCAGTGCGCGACTGGCGCGTAGACGAGAGTTGCCCACAGCGCGATGAACACGCACATCGACGAGAATTTCATACGCTCCGCGAACGAGCCGGCGATCAGCGCCGGCGTGATGATCGCGAACGTCATCTGGAAGCACATGTAAACGGTTTCGGGAATCGTCGGCGCCAACGAATTGGGATTGCCGGTGTTGTTCGAGACGTCGCTGAGGATGCCTTGCAGGAAGGCGCGGTCGAGGCCGCCGATGAACGGCGTGCCAGCGCGGAACGCGAAGCTGTAGTTGCACACCGCCCACAGCACCGTCACCAAGCAGGTGATGAAGAAGCTCGTCATCACCGTGTCGCCAACGTTCTTCTTGCGCACCATGCCGCCATAGAACAGGCCAAGACCGGGCACGGTCATCATCAGCACCAGTGCGACCGATGCCAGCATCCAGGCGCTGTCGCCGGAATCGGGTGTGCATTTCGTCAGCACTTTGCCGCCGCAAGCGGGCGGTGCCGGCGGTGCTGCCGGTGCAGCAGTGACGGGTGCAGCGGCGGCCGGTGCCGGCGTGGCGGGCGCGGCCTGTTGGGCATGCGCCGCCATCAGCGGCAGCACCAGCACGAAAGCGATGACCGGCACCAGCCGGAGGGCGCTTCGTATCCGTGAAGCGAACGGCGAATTCCAACGCATAGGGCTGAAACCTTTCCCAGTAGGCCAAAGCACGGCTCCCCCGAGCGGGCGGGCCGCCTCTCCGAACTCAAGATTCGTGCCATCGTGCAAACCCGCCGCTGCTGCGGGAATCCGAGCCAATTGCCCTGTGGATAAGCGCGCTCTGCCGGATTTTTAGTCAGCGTTATTGACGCTGATTAATATTTCGGCGACGTTACACTTGACAACCCCAGCCACAAGGTTTAGCTTTCTCCCGTAAGGAGAAAAGCTATGGCATCGCCCGTTCTGTCCGCCGCTCATTTCCACAACGAAGAAGCCGCCTTCGCCTACGTTGAGGCGCAGCTTTGGCCGGAAGGCCCGGTTTGCCCCCACTGTGGCGCTACGGGCGACAAGATCGGGCGCCTGACGGGTAAAACGAGCCGTCCGGGTCTCCGCAAGTGCTATGCCTGCCGGAAGCCCTTTACCGTGCGGATTGGCACGATTTTCGAGGATAGCCATTTGCCGCTGCGCCTGTGGTTGCAGGCGATCCATTTGCTGACGGCGAGCAAAAAGGGTTTCAGCGCGCGCCAGCTTCAACGGACGTTCCAATGCAGCATGAAAACCGCGTGGTTCCTGACCCACCGCATCCGCGAGATTATGAAGCGGGGCGACGGCGTTGCGCCGCTTGGTGGTGAGGGAAAATTCGTTGAGGCCGATGAGACTTTCACGGGCCGGAAGGTTGGCACCAAGTTCGGCCGAGGCCACGGCCACAAGAACGCTGTCGTGGCCTTGGTTGAGCGCAACGGCGAGGCGCGGTCGTTTCATGTTCCGAACGTCCGCGCCGAAACGCTGCGAGCCGTGATTGCGGGTCAGGTGTCGCGTCAGTCTCATCTTCGCACCGATGAATGGCGCGGATATGAGACCATCGGCAAAGAGTTCGCCACCCACCGGACGGTCAATCACTTGCAGAATGAATACGTGAAGGGCAACGCCTATACGAACACGGTCGAGGGATTTTTCTCGATCCTGAAGCGTGGCGTTTACGGCGTGTACCAGAACATTTCCGAAGCGCATCTGCATCGGTATCTGGCCGAATACGATTTTAGATACAGCAACCGCGAGAAACTCGGCGTCAATGATGTTGAACGCGCCACCATCGCGTTGCGTGGTGCGAAGGGTCGCCGGCTCACTTATGAAACAGTTGGTCGCGGACGGCGAACGGAAGCACGGGCGACCTGAGCGGCATCGCAAACGTCATTGGCGCGGACCGGAGTTGCCGGACGATCCGCGTCAGCTTCGGTTGCCGTTCAAGAAGTGATGGTCGCTTCACTTAGGAGATTGAGCGGAAGGAAGCACCTTCACGTTGTCGCCCTCCACCAAGCGAAGGCGCTTGCGGCGCGCTTCTTCGTATCGCTTCTTGAGTTCAGGTTCCTTATCGAGCCGGTCGGCAATGAAGGCAGCCAATGCATCCGCGATGAGCCGATGATCGGGGGCTCCCCGGTGTGCCTCGGAGAAATCCTGAAGCATGAAGGCCAAAGATTCCGGCAGTTTCCAGCGGCCAATCAGTTTTTCCTTGGGCATCACCTTTGGTACCACTCGGTACCAGTTGGTACCAGATTTTCGTTGACTAGCTAGACTCCCCGGCCCATACCGTTTCGGTATGACACACAAAACGGCCGCTCTAGGGCGGCCTAAAGGGGGTCGAATCGAGTTCGACTCGCCCTGGGGCCGAGTCGGGACTACAACGACAGCTCGCCCCTAACGGAGAAACCGGATTTGGGCTATCAGCCGCCGATCCAGTTCGACCGCCAAAAATTCAAGGAAGTCATCCTCTACATTTGTGCGAGGACGGCGCGTGATCGCTTGGGTGCGGTGAAGCTGAATAAAACTCTCTACTACTCGGACATGCTCCAGTTCGCGTTCACTGGTCATCCGATAACAGGCGCGAAATACCGGAAGCGGCCATTTGGCCCGACAGCCGATGATGTTCTCCCTGCGCTGCGGGGGCTGGTCAAAGAAGGCGCACTCAAGATCGAAACCGAAAAATATTTCGGCTATACGAAGACCATCTATGTACCACTTCGTGAACCGGATGAATCGCAACTCCACGAGTCGGAGCGTTCATTGCTGAACGATGCGATAGAATTTGTGTGCAATCAAAATACGGCTAAGACAATCAGCGAATTTAGCCACAACATGGCATGGGAAATGGTTACAATGGGGGAGGAAATTCCGTATCACTCGGCGTTTTCTCTTTTCCCTTTGGAAGTTTCTCTCGAAGCAACTGATTGGGCAAACTCGGTAGCGCCAGAAATTGAAGCTGAAAGATCCAAGCGACCCGAGATGGATTACGAAACATTCGCAGCTTTTCGAAGCCGCGTTCATGAGGCGCGCCGTTAACGTCCCCCGAATTTGGGACGTAATGGCAAATCTGGACGACCTCTTAGAATACAATCCGCGCGTTGGATTTCAGGTGCCGCGGTTTCAAGTGATGGGCGTTGATATGCGCGTGATTGAATCGCCGCATCTGGATTGCGTTGTACTCGTGCGGCTGATGTACGAGATCAAAGAAGACAAGAGTGTCCTCTATTGGAATATCTGGGTTGGCAACACCCCCGATTACGGAATCCTCTAAGTCCGGTACAATATACCCATGACACGCAAGCCAAATCCGAAGCACGACGACCCTGCGGAGTCAAAACGCTTCATCGAAGCGGCACGCGAAGCGCAGGCCGCCGAAGCCGATAGCGAAGCGTTCAAACTCGCGGTCAAGAAGGTTGCTCTTTCTCCGAAGAAGAAGCCTTCCTGATCGCTTTCTGACGTCGCCATTCTTCGACGTCTGCACGGCGCGCTTCTTCAAATCTGGTTTTTAGATCTGATAGCGCGTTAGGTCCTAATTCTATAAACGCGATCCGTCCTTTGTCTGGCGCTTTATCCACGACGAATGCAGCGGCATCGAGTTCACCCTTGCTTTTCAGTTCCCGCATTCTTGAATAAACGGCCGCCAAAAGATCAGCCACCATCAAAGGTGGACAGGTTTCCTTCGTCTCAACCGTAAAACTGCCAAAGATATGCAAATTGAGACGGCGGTATCGCGCCTTCAGGTCATTAAAGATGCGCTCACAGTCCCAGACGTTGGGATGGCCGCGCTCAAATACGACGTTTAGTTGGTCGCGATTTTTTCGCTCTTCGAGCAACTGAAGCAGACGCCCCAAGCAGGCTCGAAAACATGCCCCATACTGGCTATCCAGATTCATTTTTTTTGGAATGGGAGGCGCCCGATATTCCTTGAGATAGCGTTCCCGCTCTAAGAAAGCGGCCAACCCTTCCGTGAGGGTTTCAGTGACTAGGGTGGCTAGATCATCAAGTAGCGCCTTCCGCTTATCCTCGGTCCACCCGGCAAATTCCCGCTGTCTCCCCTTGAAGTCTTTGGCGTGAAAAATCTTGAAGCCATGTTGTTCTTGAATGCGCGAAAGCTTCTTCTCAAACCGCCGCCATTGGTAGGCATGCCCGACGTGGGCAGCCACAATCACCGTAGGGGATGGCCCATGCGTATCCGCCTCGTCGAAATACGCAGTGAAAATCACGATGAGGCGCTCCGGCTCCCACCGATGGGCGAGCGCGAAGGAAAGCCTTTCAGCCCAACTTAGCCCGCAATCGGCCTCGTAGACGGTGGACATTAGCGCCCACCGTTGCCGAATCTATACAAGGCGTTTGGGCACGCCAAGTGTAACGTTGCCTAATATTTCATCACCTAGATTTTTGAGGTCGGGAAACTGCGCGGTTAGCGCAGGACCAAAGCAGCCAGCAAGGCCAACCCGAGAATCACGGCAACGCCTTGCCAGAACCGTACCGGCGCGCGCTCGAGCAGGGTTTGCGGCCGGCGCGCCGGCGTCACCAGCCGCGCCGGCCCGGCCTCCATTTCGCCGGCGAATTCGCTCATGTCGCGAAAACGCTCGGCAGGATCGCGGGCGATGGCGCGCGTGAGCGCCGCCTGCAGCCACGCTGGCAAATCCGGCCGCAGCGCCGTCAGCTCCTTCGGCCGATCCCGGCGTGGTGGGCTGGTCGCGTCCGCATTGCCGTAGGGGAATTCGCCGGTGAAGGCGCGAAAGAGTGTAACGCCAAGCGCATAGATATCGGTCGCGGCGTCGCCAGCTTCGCCAGAGAACATTTCTGGTGCCATGTAGGCGATAGTGCCGGGAATGTCCGACGGCGGAAAATCTTCCAGGCCCGGAATGCGCACCACGCCGAGATCGATCAGCTTGAGCGTGCCACCGGCCTCGAGGATCACGTTATCGGGCTTGATGTCGCGATGGATGATGCCGGCGCGATGCAGCGCCGCGGCGCCCTGCGCCAGCTTGATCGCGATGGTGCGGCCTTCCTCGAGGCCGAGCGCCGGCGGCCGTGCCAACCGGGTCTCCAGCAGCTCGCCCTCATAAAGCGGCATCACGGTGTAGAGACAGGTCTGCCGTCCCGGCGGCAATTCGATGACGCGGCCGACCCAAGGACTATTCACGCGCGCACCGACCCAGGCCTCGCGGATAAAGGCGGCGCGATAGGTTGCGATTTCGGCGACCTGCGGCTTAGGAAACTTCAACACCACTTCGCCGCCGTCGATCTCGTCGGCTGCGCCGAACAGGCGGCTATACCGGCCTTCGGACACCAGCGCTTTGAGGACGAAACCGTCAATCGTCTCGCCCGTAACCGGCACCGGAATCAGCGGCAGCTGCAGGATCGGCGCACCGATATCGGCCGAATCGGCGCTCGGCAGGCGGACGACATCGAGCACGACAGCGGTGCAATTGTCGCCGCTGCCGGCCTGCAGCGCCGCGGCGATGAGCGCCCGCGCCGTGTCACCGGGCGCCGAGCGCCCGCGCAAGATGTCGGCGATGCCATCGTCGCTCAGGGCGCCGTGCACGCCGTCGCTGCACAAGAGAAACCGGTCGTGCAGCGCCACGGGCTGGCTCGCGTAATCGAGGCGCACCTCGGTCTCGACGCCGAGAGCACGGGTCAGGATATGCGAACGGCCGCTGCCGTCGTTGCGCACGTGATCCGCGGTGAGCCGCACCAGCCGATCGCCGCGCAGCCGATAGGCGCGACTGTCGCCAACATGCAGGACATGGGCGACGCGGCTGCGCAGCACCAAAGCGGTGAACGTGCAGCCCATGCGCGTCAGCTCGGGATCGTGATGTGCCTGCGCATACAGCCAACTGTTGAGCGAGGCGACGATCCGCGCCGCAGCGCGGCGCACCTCTATGGTCTCGGGCAGATCGCAGAAACCGTCGAGGAATCCGCGCACGGCGACTTCGGCAGCAACGCGGCCGCCTTTGGCGCCGCCGATGCCGTCGGCGATCGCCGCCACGACGTCGCGGCGTGGCACCGGCAATTCCGCGCCGAAGACGACGCCGGCGAAATCCTCGTTGCGCGACCGTGGGCCGGTTTCGGAGCCGAAACCGACGCTGGCTTCGACGCCGGCGACACGCTCAGCCATCGCCGCTCCCGCGCCGGCGCGCCGCGTCAGCCGGCTTTGTCAGGCGTGCAGCGATCATACAGGAAATAGCCGCCGGTGCTGGACGCGATGATCACGGTCAGCCTGCCGGTCTTGCGGTCGAGCGTGTAATTGCCACCGTCCTTGGCGTCGTGCCAGGCGATTTGGTCGTCGCTGATGCGGGCGGCATTGGCATCGACGGTGCGCTGCACGAAATCGATGCGGATCTGCCAGGTCGCGCCGCTTGCCGGATTGGTGCAGCGCATCACGGTAGCGACCGGTTGCGCCGCGGCTGCGGCAGCGAACCCCAGCAGGCCGGCAACCAGCCCAGTCAGCGTTCCGATGTGCCGGTAAGTGAACATTGGCGCCGCTCCCTCGACGGATCGATCCATAGCCAAATCCCGCCGTCGTGCAAAGCACGCCGCGGGCCACGGCCTATCGACGGGCTGTACGCGTCCACGGCGATACCGCGTTGCCCGATCCATGCGCAGGCTGCCGTTTTTATGATCAAAGCGCGCGCGTCTGACCATGCGCTGGCGCTGGCGCCGAGGTCGACCGCCGCGAATCGGCGGCGCCGGGCCATTGGCACGCGTGTTGCCTCTGCTGGAACGGTGTTGATCCGTGCGGTCACCCGGGCCCGGCTTGCCGTGCCTCAAAAGTTTTGTGCTGCCTCGCAACCCAAGATGGGGGGTCTTCGATGCTCGTTCCGTCACCCAAATGGTTGGATACCGGCGACAATGCATGGCAATTGGCCGCCGCAACCTTCGTCGGCCTGCAAAGCATTCCCGGCCTGGTGGTGCTCTACGGCGGAATCGTCAAGAAGAAGTGGGCGATCAACTCCGCCTTCATGTCGATGTACGCCTTTGCCTCGGTGCTCGTCGTCTGGGTCCTGTTCGCTTACAACATGGCGTTCGGACCGCAATGGTTTCCGTTCCTCGGCACGCCGGGTCTCGGAATTTCGGCCAGCTTCACCCTAGGCCAGGCGACCATTCCCGCGGCCGCATCGGGCATGCCGGCCATGGCGTTCCCGATGGCGACCTTGATGTATTTCCAGTTCGTGTTCGCCGCGATCACGGTGATCATCCTCGCCGGCTCGGTTCTCGGCCGCATGAGCTTCCGCGCCTGGGTGCTGTTCTGTCCGCTGTGGATGACGTTCGTCTACACCGTGGGCGCGTTCAGCCTGTGGGGCGGCGGCTGGCTGGCCAGCATGGGCGTGGCCGACTTCTCGGGCGGCTACGTCATCCATCTTGCGGCGGCCTCGTCCGGCTTCGTCGCCGCGGCAATGGTCGGTCCGCGGCTCAAGCAGGACCGCGAGAGTTTCCCGCCCAATAGCCTGCTGGTGACCCTGGTCGGCGCCGGCATCCTGTGGATCGGCTGGAACGGCTTCAACGGCGGCGATCCGTACTTTGCCAACGCCGACGCCGGCGCCGCGGTGCTCAACACCAACACGGCGACCGCCGTCGGTCTGCTGGTGTGGACGCTGATGGACAAAATGGCCTACGGCAAGCCGTCGGTCATCGGCGCGGTCAACGGCATGATCGCCGGCCTGGTGGCGATCACGCCGGCCGCTGGCTATGTCGACGGGTTGGGCGCCATCATCATCGGCGTGTGCGCCGGCATCATTCCGTGGCTGGCGATGAATAAGCTGCAGAAGACGAAGTTGATGATGAGGGTGGACGACACGCTGAGCGTCTTCTCGACGCACGGCGTCGCCGGCCTCACCGGCGGACTGTTGACCGGTCTCCTCGCCAATCCGAACATGCTGATGTACATCGGAACCGACAAGGACGCGCCGGGTGTCAGCATCGGCGGCCTGTTCTACACCGGCGATATCCATCAGTTCGTGCTGCAGATCTACGGCGCGGCGTTCATCATTGCCTACAACGTCATCGCCACGTTCATCATCCTGAAAGTCATCTCGCTCGTGACGCCGTTGCGCATGGACGATGCGACCTTGAAGGTGGGCGACGACGCGGTGCACGGCGAAACCGCCTACGCCATCGGCACCGAAGGCGAATAGCCGGCCGATTGATCAAGTGAACCGGAGTGGGACGATGGTCCCACCCCGGTATCTTTTGCGTTGTCCGACAGCGCCGCCCCGCCTGGACAGCACGTCGCTTCCCCGCCATTGTCGCGCCATGGCGCCAAAGGTGGAAACGCGAGTCGAAATCGCCGTGGTCGGTGGCGGCCTGGCCGGCGTCACCCTGGCGCTCGCCTGCGCTGCCAGCGGGCTCGAAGTCGCACTGATCGACCGCGTCGCGCTCGACACCATGCTGGCGCCGAAGTTCGACGGGCGAACCACGGCCTTGGCGCACGGCTCGAAACAGGTGATGGCCGGTCTCGGCGTCTGGGACCATCTCGCGCCGCACGCCGGCGCCATTCTCGAGATTCGCGTCGCCGACGGCGGCTCGCCGTTCTTCCTGCATTACGACCACGCCGATATCGGCGACCAACCGCTGGGCTTCATCGTCGAGAACGGCCTGCTGCGCCGTGTTCTGTACGAGCGTGCGCGCAGTTTTCGTAACCTGCACTACATCGCGCCGGCTGGCGTGGTACGCGTGAGCGACATAGGCGCCGCGGCGCTGGTGGAGTTCGACGACGGATCACGCCTCAAGGCCGGTCTCGTCGCCGCCTGTGACGGCCGGAATTCGAAGCTGCGCCAGGACGCCGGCATCGAGTCGCTGACCTGGGATTACCGCCAGACTGCGATCGTCGCCTGCGTGGCGCACGAAAAGCCGCACCGCGGCGTCGCGGTCGAGCATTTCCGGCCGTCCGGTCCGTTCGCGATCCTGCCGATGACAGGTGATCGTTCGTCAATCGTCTGGACCGAAAGCCGCGAGCGCGCGCCCGAGCTCTTGGCTTTGCCGAAACAACGGTTCGCCGTCGAGCTGCAGCGCCGCTTCGGCGATTTCCTCGGCGCAGCCACGGTCGCCGGTCCGGTTTGGTCCTACCCGCTGTCGTTCCTGCATGCCGAGCGCTACACCGCGCCGCGGCTGGCGCTGGTCGGCGAGGCGGCGCACGCGATCCATCCGATCGCCGGCCAGGGGCTCAACCTGAGTTTGCGCGACGTCGCCAGCCTGGCCGAGTTGACGGTGGACGCGCGGCGGCTCGGCCTCGATGTCGGCGCTGCCGATCTCCTGGCACGCTACGAAGGCTGGCGGCGTTTCGATGCGGTGACGCTCGCCGCTGTCACCGATGGCTTGACGCGGCTTTTTTCCAACGATTTGAAAAGCGTCGGTCTGGTTCGTGATCTCGGCTTGGCTGCGGTCAACCGCATGCCGCGGCTGAAAAAGGCGCTGATGCGCCATGCCATGGGCGCCGGCGGCAACCTGCCGCGACTGGTGCGTGGCGAGCGGCTCTAGGAGCCGTCGTCGGTCCGCGCCGGCAACATGCGGCGCAGCACGTTATCGCCGAGAATGAAATGGTGGCCGAGCGCCGCGGCGACATGCAGGCCGACGAGGCCGAGCAAGATCCAGACGATGGTCGAATGCAGCTCGCCGATGGTGCGCACCCAGGCGGCGCCGGCCGGCAGCACGGCCGGTAACGGCACGCTCCAAAACAGCGTGATCGTCCAATTATGCGCCACGGCATTGGCCCATCCGCTGAGCAGCAACGCGAACACCAACAGGTAAAGGAGCACGTGCGCTGCCTCGGCCGCCGCAATCTGCCAGCGCGGCCCGGGTTCGGGCGTCGGCGTACCGGCGGCCGTCCGCCACAATGCGCGGATGACGATCACCGCCAGAATGATGACGCCGATCGACATGTGCCAATTGTTCAGAACGTCCGGCGGCGTCGCGCGGCGTGCGCCGGGCATCAGCCAGCCGAGCGCGAGCTGCACCGCGACCAACACAACGACGATCCAGTGCAAAGATTTGGCGACAGGCGAATAGGCGGCAGGACGCATGCGGGCAGGCTCCGGACAATGGCTAACTATGAGCGGCGTGGCAGAATTCGGAGATGATCTAAATCAATTGTGGCGGCGATAGGGCTCAGCCGTGGCGCCGTGGTTCGCGTGACAGGCTGCGCTTGTCGAGTTCGGCGAGATAGGCGCGCCACCTTTTGTCCTGCGCACGGCCGAGTTCGTAGAGATAGGTCCACGAATAGATGCCAGTGTCGTGCAGGTCGTCGAATTTTATGCGGATGGCGTAATTGCCGACGGGCTCGACCGCCAGAATGCCGACGTGGCGCCGGCCGGCGACGATCTGCTTTTGGCTCGGTGAATGACCCTGGACTTCGGCCGACGGACTTTCGACGCGCAGATATTCCGCCGGCAGGCGAAAGGTCTCGCCGCTGTCGAAATCGACTTCGAGCACCTTGTCCGCCGCCTTGAGGCGGAATTCGACCGGCCAGGGCGATGCGTTCACGGCTGCGGCTTGGTTTTGAGGCGCGCTTTTTCTTCGTCGCGCAGTGGCCGCGCTTCGTCGGCCAGCATGATCGGAATGCCGTCACGGATCGGATAGGCGACGCCAGCCTCCACGCTCAATAGCTCCTGCGCGGCGCGATCATAGACCAGCGGCCCTTTGGTCAGCGGACAGACCAGAATCTCAAGGAGTTGCGGATCGATGTCGGTCATGGCCTTGCTCAATGTCGCGCCGTCGCTATTTCGGACGCTGACGCCAGCAGCGCCATATCGACGAGCTTGGTCAGCAGGCGCGCGCGCTCGGCGGGAGCGGCTTCAAGGAGCGCCTGCTTCTCGGCGGGCGCGAACGGCCCCATCATCGCCACGGCGTCGACCAGCCGCACCGCCGGCACCGAATTGGCGGCGGAAAGATCCGCCTTGATACGATGACGGCGCAGGAACGGTGTCAGCTTTTCAACCAGCCGCGCGGGGTCGAAGTCCGGCAGCTCGATCTCATCCGCGTCGCCCGCATAGCGCGACCAGTCGGGCCGGACGCGCCGGAAGAGCTCGGTCGTGGGCAGTTCCTCGGCGACATCGAAGCGCGATACGCCTTCGAGGTTGATGAGGTAACGGCCGTCGCCGCTTTCGCGGAATTCGATGATGCGGCCGGCGCAGCCCGTCTTATAGGTCGGCGGATCGCCAGCGTCGCCCTTACCTTCGAGCGGCTGGATCATGCCGATCAGGCGGCCTTCGCCGAGCGCAGCGTCGGTCATCGCCAGATAGCGTGGCTCGAAGATGTTGAGCGGCAGAACCCCGCCAGGCAGGAGCAGCGCGCCGGTGAGCGGAAACAGCACCAGGCGATCGGGCAGTGTGGGCGCCAAATCGGTCATGCGAACAAGATCGCCGAAAGCCGGCGGCGGGCGGCCACCGTAAGCGGATCGGCGAGGCCGATTGCCTCGAAGAATTTCAGCAGCTGGCGACGGGCCGCTTCTTCGTTCCAGGCGCGGTCGCGCTTGATGATCTCGAACAGCTGATCGATTGCTTTCTCGCGCTCACCGGCAGCGAAGAGCGCCACCGCAAGATCGAGCCGTGCCTGATGGTCTTTGGGATCGGCGGCGAGCCGGGCTTCGAACTTGCCGATCTCGCCGGCCGCTTTCTGCCCGGTTTCGGCGAGCTCGAGCGCCGTCTTGGCTGCTGCGACATCGGCGTGGTTCGCCTGGTCGGCCGGCACGCGTTCGAGCAACGCCTTGGCGCCGGCGATGTCCTTCTTGCCCAGCGCGGCGCGCGCTAGACCGACCAAGGCGTCGACGTTTTGCGCCTCGTGCTGCAACACCTGCGTCCAGATGTTGACCGCACGTGCCGTGTCGCCGGCAGTGTTCGCCTCCTTGGCGAGCGCCAGCGCATCAGCGACAGGCGACGCCGCGTCACTACCGGCAAGTGCAGCCAGGCGATGGACGAATTGCTTCACTTGTGCCTCGGGTAGAGCGCCGACAAAGCCGTCGACCGGCCGACCGTCTTTAAAGGCATAAACTGCCGGAATCGACTGAATGCGCATCTGCTGCGCCAGTTCCGGATTCTCGTCGACGTTGATCTTGACCAGGCGCACCGCGCCCTTTGAGTCCTTGACCGCTTTTTCGAGCGCCGGACCGAGCTGCTTGCACGGGCCGCACCATGGCGCCCAGAAATCGACGACGATCGCCGCCTGGGCCGAAGCGTCGATGACGTCGGTCATGAACGTGGCGGTCGAGCCGTCCTTAATCGCGGCGTCAATTGCGCCGCCGGGCGCCGGTCCTTTGCCGGGCTTGCCGATAATTGCGTCCATTGGAGTCCTTTCCGACCAGATAAATGGCGGTGCGGCGCAATAATGGCAAGGACCTTCCGGATTCAGGCGCGTTCCGGCCTCAGCGCGATGGGCTGGCGATCGGCAATGCCCCAGGCGGCGAGGCCGGTAGCCGTCAGCATCGCCGCCACCGCCGTCAACACGGCTGCGTGCAGGCCGGCGACAAAATGACCGTTGCCGACGAAAGCACCGAACAGCGCGATTCCCATCGCACCGCCAGCCTGACGCGCGGCATTAAGCACGGCCGCGGCGACACCCGACGCGGTCTTGTCGACCGCCGACAGGATGGTGGTCGTCATCGCCGGCACCGCCAGCCCCATGCCGAGCGGGATCAGCGCGAAGCCCGGCAGCATGCGCCAATAAGGCGTGCCCGCTCCGAGTCCGAGCAGCAACGCGAAACCGGCGGCACCGACCAGCGCGCCGGCGATCATCGGCCGGCGCGTGCCGGCATGACCCGTAACCCAGCCGCTGACGATGTTCGATACGATAAAGGTCGCGGTCAGCGGCAAATAGGCGAGGCCGGCGGTAAATGCGCTATAGCCGAGCACGCGCTGGAGATAGAGGCTGAGCACGAAAACGATGCCGTAATAAGTCAGGTTCGCAAGAACGCCGAAGCCGACCGCCGGACTGAAGCTCGGCAGATGGAAGAGACGCAACGGTAACATCGGCGCAGGGCTGCGTGCCTCGCAGCGGACGAAGGCGATGCCTGCGACCAGCGCAACGGCGAAGCCGCCCAGCACCAACGGATGGTCCAAGCCCAGCGGCCGCAGTTCGATGACGCCACCAGTCAGGCCGGTCAGCGCCGCGATAGCCAATAATTGGCCGGCGAGGTCGAGATGCGGTGCGCACGGCGCGCGTTCGGTTTCGTCGACACGGGCGGTCAGCCACGCGCCTACGGCGCAGATCGGAAGATTGACCAGAAAGATCGTTCGCCAGCTGCCGGCTGCGATCAGCAAGCCGCCGATCAGTGGACCGGCAGCGATCGTAATGCCGCCGGCAGCCGTCCATAGGCCGACGGCACGCGCCCGCAACCGGCCGTCGTGATGGCAGGCGTGATTGAGAAGCGCGAGCGATGCCGGCAGCATTGCCGCGGCGCCGGTACCCTGCAACGCCCGTATCGCGATCAACGCACCGGCGCCGGGCGCAAACCCGCAGCCGAGCGAGGCCAGGGCGAACAGCGCAAGGCCGGCGCGGAAAATTCGCCGCGCACCGAAACGGTCGCCGAGCACGCCAGCGCTCAACAGCAGCACGGCAAAGACCAATGCATAGGCGTCCACGACCCATTGCAACATATCGATCGGCGCGTGCAGTTCCGCCCCGATGTGCGGCAACGCGACGTTGACGATGGTGACATCGAGTTGGATCAGGCCAAAGCCCAGGCTGGCAGCCGCAAGCGCGGCACCGACACCGCCCGTGGAAGAAGCATTTTCGTTGGCCATGCGTGGACCATAGAGACTGGGCGCGTCTGATTGTTTCATCCGCGGGTGAAACATCCGGCGGCCTTGCCATATAGTGTGGACTCACACCCATCCGCCGGAGCCATCCATGGAAGCCAACGTCGCCGTGCCCGCCGCGCTGATCGCCGATCCGGCGCGCGCCGCGATCCTGATGGCGCTGCTCGATGGCCGCGCCCAACCGGCCACAGCGGTTGCTTATGCCGTCGGCATATCTGCGCAATCGGCGAGCAACCATCTCGGCAAGCTGGTCGCTGGCGGATTGTTGAAACTGCGCAGCGCCGGCCGGCATCGCTACTATTGCCTCGCAAACACCGAAGTCGCGCACGTGCTCGAAGGCCTCGCCGGGCTCGCGCCGCCGGTGAAGAGCCTGGAAACGCCGCGCTCGCCGCAGGCGCGGCAATTGCGCGCGGCACGCAGCTGTTATGACCATCTCGCGGGCAGGCTCGGCGTCGCTCTGGCGGACGCGCTGGTGCGGCAGCGCTGGCTATCCGAGATCACCGGCGATGACGAGCGCTACGTCATTACCCAAGAGGGCCGCGAACGATTCGCTGCGTTCGGCGTTGCGCTCGACGATCTGAAACCTGACCGTCGCGGCATTGCGCGCAAATGTCTCGACTGGACCGAACGCCGCAACCATCTGGCGGGGCCGGCCGGTGTGCGGCTGTTGGCGCGGCTGACGGCGCTCGGCTGGCTCGAACGCGGCAATGGGCCGCGGGGGCGTGGCGTAATGGTGACGCCAGTGGGCGTAACCGGCCTGCGCGAGCAATTCGGCCTTGTGGTTGACGAGGTCTCTGCGGTGGCACCAGCCGCCTTAAGCGCCGCTTAAGGCCGATCGCGTAAACCAAGGCGGCTTCGCGGCTTGCAATGCCCGCCCGGGTTTTGCATGATCGCCGCCGTTCGGAGCGCGGGCGTAGCTCAGGGGTAGAGCACAACCTTGCCAAGGTTGGGGTCGAGGGTTCGAATCCCTTCGCCCGCTCCAGTTTCTTCTC
>DASQHO010000101.1:0-11396 GCA_035632055.1 Allostellaceae bacterium | reverse complement strand
AAGCCCGTGACGCTGGGCGATCCACGCCGGATCGTTATAGCCGAGCCAAACCTTGCCATCGGCGTCTTGCCAGACCAGCGCCTTGAGCGGCAAGTCGATGCCCGCCGTCTGCTGGTCTTGCATCAAGGCGGTGCCGCCTTGTGGATTGCCGAAAATCACGACCTCGGTCGGGCGCAGCGTCAGGCCGACAGATGCGGCGCCGGCAGCATGATCGACGCGGGCGAATATTGTCAGCTTGCGTGCGGCCAGCGCCGCCAGCAGGCGGTCGAGCGTCTCGCGCACGGACGCGCGGCTTTGCACCGATATCAATCCGTTGTCGGCCATCGACGACATCCTCGTGATACGATTGAATACGCGTGATCGCGCCGCCGACTATGAATGGGGCGGCCGCGTATTGTCTACGGCGTCGCGTTGAGCCGCTTCAGGCCGTCGGTGGCCTGCGTCATCGTGGGAACCAGCTTGAGCGCCGCGCGATAGTCTGCAATGGCGGCGTCGCGCTTGCCGAGCTTCTCGTTGATTTCCGCGCGCGTCTCGATGATCGCGGCGTTGTTCGGCGCCAAAACCAATGCCATATCGACGTCGCGCAAACCTTGTGCGTCCTGGCCTTTGTGGTGATAGGCCCAGGCGCGATTGTTATAGGCGTAAGCCAACATCTGCTTGGTTTGATGCTGCGTCTGAATTACCGCCGTGCAGCCGGCAATCGCCGTATCCGGATCGGCACTGGCGCAATTGGAGGTCGGTGCGGCGTCGGATTGCGCCCACGCCGGAAAAGACGCGACGATCAGTACTGCTGCAGCGATCGCGAGCCCGCGCATAACGTCTTGTCCCGGACCGGTGGCCTAGGTTCGCGTTGCAACGCCTTTGTCGACGAACACCTGTTTGAGTTCGCCGTTCTCGTACATCTCGCTGACGATGTCGCAGCCGCCGACGAACTCGCCCTTGACGTAAAGCTGCGGAATGGTCGGCCAGCTGGAGAATTCCTTGATGCCCTGTCGGATCGCCGGATCGGCAAGCACGTCGATGCCTTTGAACTTGACGCCGAGCTGCGTAAGGATCTGCACGACGCGGGCGGAGAAGCCGCATTGCGGAAATACCGGTGTGCCCTTCATGAAGAGCACGACGGAATTGTCGGCGATGTCCTGCTTGATGCGGTCGGTGACGGTGGCGTCGGTGGTCATCGTATCCTCTTGGTGAACGCGGTTATTCCTCGGGCGTGCTGGTCTGCAAAGCCAGCGCGTGCAGCTCGTTGCCCATGCGGCCTTGCAGCGCGGCATAGACCATCTGGTGCTGCTGCACCCGCGTCTTGCCCTTGAACGCCGGCGAGACGACGAGCGCGGCATAGTGGTCGCCGTCGCCGCGCAGATCCTCGATGGTGACGCGCGCGCCGGGCAGGCCGTCCTTGATCAGCTTTTCAATCGTCGCCGCGTCGAGCGCCATTCGGTCCCTATTGTGCCATGTAGGTGGGCAGCCACGCCTCGTTGAGGCGCTTCAATTCCGCCACGGATATGGCATTGCCTCCTGCCAGTGTCAACGCGGCGCCGCCGGTTTTGCCCACAACGCGCGCGGGGACATTGGCCTTCTGCGCGGCCTGGAGCAGCGTGTCGGCGTTGCGGCATGTCAGCACATAGCGTGCCTGGTCCTCGCCGAACCAGAAGGCGTGCGCCGGCTGGTCCTGCGGCGCCGACACCGTCGCGCCGATGCCGCCGGCCATCGCCATCTCCGCCAGCGCGACCAGCAGCCCGCCGTCGGATACGTCGTGGCAGGCGGTGACCGGGCCCGCCAAAATCTGCGCGCGCACGAAATCGCCGTTGCGCCGTTCGGCCTTGAGATCGACCGGCGGAGGCGTACCGTCCTCGCGGCCGAGCAATTCGCGCAAATAGAGCGACTGGCCGAGCCAGCCTTTGGTCTCGCCGATGACGACGACGGCGTCGCCCTCGCGCTTGAAGCCGAGCGACACGGATTTTGTGGCGTCCTCGATCAGGCCGACGCCGCCTATTGCAGGAGTGGGTAAAATTCCGCTGCCGTTGGTTTCGTTGTAGAGCGACACATTGCCCGACACGACCGGATAGTCGAGCGCCATGCAGGCTTCGCGCATTCCCTCGATGCTCTGGGCAAATTGACCCATGATCTCGGGCCGCTCGGGATTGCCGAAGTTCATGTTGTCGGTGATGGCGAGGGGCAGGGCGCCGACCGCGGTGAGGTTGCGCCAATTTTCGGCCACCGCCTGCGCGCCGCCGCGCTTCGGATCGGCGGCGCAGTAGCGCGGCGTGCAGTCGGTCGCGAGCGCCAGCGCTTTCTTGCGGCCCGGAATGCGCACCACCGCCGCGTCGCCGCCGGGCCGCTGCACCGTGTGGCCCATCACGAGATGGTCGTACTGCTCCCAAATCCAGCGCTTCGAGGCGAGATCGGGACAGGCGATGAGCTGTTTGAGCGCCGCGATCGGTTCGCGCGCTTCGACCGCCTTGGCGGTGATTTCGGGCAAGGCAGGCGCCGGTGTCCATGGCCGCTCGTACAAAGGCGCCTCGGTGACCAGGGGCCCGACCGGCATGTCCGCCACCGTGCGGCCGTGCATCGTCAGCACCAGCCGGCCGCTGTCGGTGACGCGGCCGATCACGGCGAAATCGAGCTCCCACTTGTCGAAGATCCGGCGCGCGAGCTCTTGCCGCTCGGGCTTCAGGATGATCAGCATGCGCTCCTGGCTTTCGGAGAGCATGATCTCGTACGGGCTCATCGCGGTTTCGCGCGTCGGCACCTGGTCGAGCGCGAGCTCGATGCCAAGCCCGCCTTTGCCCGCCATCTCGACCGAAGACGAGGTGAGGCCTGCGGCGCCCATGTCCTGAATGGCGACGATGGCGTCGGATTCCATCAGCTCGAGACAGGCCTCGATCAGCAATTTCTCGGTGAACGGATCGCCGACCTGCACCGTCGGCCGCTTGCTTTCGTTGTTTTCGCTGAACTCGGCCGACGCCATGGTGGCGCCGTGGATGCCGTCGCGGCCGGTCTTGGCGCCGACATAGATCACGGGGTTTCCTGGTCCGGCGGCGGCCGAATAGAAAATCCGGTCGGCGCGCGCGAGGCCCACGGTCATGGCGTTGACCAGGATGTTGCCGTTGTAGCTCGCATGGAAATTGCACTCGCCGCCGACGGTCGGCACGCCGACGCAATTGCCATAGCCGCCGATGCCGCGCACCACGCCGTCGATCAGGTGCTTGGTCTTGGGATGATCCGGACTGCCGAAGCGCAAGGCATTGAGATTGGCGATCGGCCGCGCGCCCATGGTGAAGACGTCGCGCAGGATGCCGCCAACGCCGGTCGCGGCGCCTTGGTAGGGCTCGATGAACGACGGATGGTTGTGGCTTTCCATCTTGAAGATGGCGGCGTCGCCGTCGCCGATGTCGATGACGCCGGCATTCTCGCCCGGACCGCAGATGACGCGCTTACCGGTGGTCGGTAGTTTCTTCAGCCACACCTTCGATGATTTGTAGGAGCAATGCTCCGACCACATCACCGAGAAGATGCCGAGCTCGGTGAAATTCGGCGTGCGGCCCATGATGCGGCAGGCGCGCTTGAATTCGTCCTCCGAAAGGCCGAACTGCCGCGCCTGGTCGAGGGTGGCCGTGGATTCCGCGCCGGTGTCGGGACTCACGCCAGCGCCTCGGCGAGCGAGGCGAAGAAGCCCTGGCCGCCGGTCGAGCCGAGCAGCGGATCGGTTGCGTCCTCGGGATGCGGCATCAATCCGAGGACGTTGCGCTTCTCGTTGAGGACGCCGGCGATGTTCCGGACCGAGCCGTTGTCGTTGGCCTCGTCGACGATGTCGCCGGCCTCGTTGCAATAACGGAAGGCGATGCGGCCTTCGCCTTCGAGCCGGTCGAGCGTGTCCTTGTCGGCGAAATAATTGCCGTCGTGATGCGCCACCGGCACGCGGATCACCTGGCCGGCGTTGTAGCGCCGCGTGTACACGCTCTGGCCGGTCTCGACGCGCAGATGGACGTCCTTGCAGTGGAAACGCAGCGTGCGGTTGGTCAGCAGCACGCCGGGCAGCAAACCCGCCTCGGTGATGATCTGGAAGCCGTTGCAGATGCCGAGCACCGGCGTGCCGGCGTCGGCGCGCGTTTTGACCTCGCGCATAATCGGCGAATGTGCCGCCATCGCGCCGCAGCGCAGATAGTCGCCATAGGCAAAACCGCCGGGAATGACGATCAAATCGGCCTTGGGGAGATTGCTGTCACGATGCCAGATCCTGAGCGGCGCCTTGCCGGTGGCGCGTTCGAGCGCATCGTGCACGTCCTGCTCGCGATTGGAGCCGGGGAAGAGAATGATCGCGGCTTGCATGGACGGGCGGCCTCGGGCGCGGGATACGTCCCTGACATAGCCCGCGCGGCGCGGCGGTTCAAGGCCGCCGGGGTGGCGACTCGAACGCCTCGACGATCGCGTTGACCAGCGGCTTGAGATGGAACGAGCCGCCGGCCGGCGTGATCGCAACACGGCCGCCGATTTTTTCCACCGCCTCGCTTACGATGGGGCCGATGGCGGCGACCTTGGTGCGCGTCAATCCGTCGCGCAGTTGCGCTTCGAGCCCGCGCGCATGGGCAACCTCGGCCAGGCGTTCCAGCTGCATCGAGCCGGTGAACGCGATGGCATCGAGCGTGTCTGCCGCCAATTCACCGATCAGCGCGACCACCCGATCGGTCTCCGCATCGGTGGCATAGGCATAAGGCACCACCGGATCGGCGCTGGCGCCGGCTTGCGCGAGAAAGCCGAGCAGCAGCGCGTTGGGATTGCCCGGGTAGAGCTGCACGCCAACCGTTCGGCCGTTGAGGTTCTCGTGGGCAAGCGTCGCGATGATGCCGGCGGTTGTTGGCTCGTCGGCGATCAGGCTCGCCTTGAGGCCGATCTCGCGCAGTGCGCGCACCGGTTTCGGTCCGCGCGTGATTGTGCGCACCTTGCCGAGCGCGGCGATGAATTCAGTCTCAACGCCGGCGCGCCGGGCGATGCCGATGAGGCGGCGCAATCCTTCGCCGGTAAGCAGGATCAGATCGTCGAAGCGTCCGGCGATGAGACGGCGGAGCCACGCTTCGGCCGGCGCCGGATCGTCAAGATCGCGGATCGCGACGAGCGGACAGCGCAAAGTTTGTGCGCCTTGCTCCTCGAGCATGCGGGCGAACAGCTCGAGCTCACGGCTTTCGGGAACCGCGATGCGTTTGCCGGAGAGGGGACCGGTCATGCCTCTCGCTCCGCAAATATTGTGCAGACTTAGTTCTGAATCTCGACCCGATAGCTTTCGATCAGCGTGTTGGCGAGGAGCTTCTCGCACATCGCTTCGACCGTTCGCTTCGCCTTGGCCGGATCGCTTTCGCTCAATTCGAGGTCGATGACCTTGCCCTGGCGCACTTCGCCGACGCCGTTGAATCCGAGCGAGGCGAGGGCATGCGAGATTGCTTTGCCCTGCGGATCGAGCACGCCCGTCTTGGGCATGATCTGGACGCGCGCCTTGATCACTATTTCACGACCTGCGGCGTGCGGACTTCGTTGGACGCGCCTTCGTTCAGCAGGCCGAGCCGCCGCGCCACTTCCTGATACGCCTCCTCGACCTTGCCGAGGTCGCGGCGGAAGCGGTCCTTGTCGAGCTTCTCGTTGGTTTTCAGATCCCACAGGCGGCAATTATCCGGGCTGATCTCGTCGGCGAGCACGATGCGCATGTCGTCGCCTTCAAAGAGCCGGCCGAATTCGAGCTTGAAGTCGATGAGGCGGATGCCGATGCCGAGGAACAGGCCGGTGAGGAAATCGTTGACGCGCAGCGACAGCTGCATGATGTCGTCGAGATCCTGGGTCGAAGCCCAGCCGAAAGCGGTGATGTGTTCTTCCGACACCATCGGATCGCCGAGCTCGTCCTTCTTGTAATAGTACTCGATGATCGACCGCGGCAGCGCCGTGCCTTCCTCGAGGCCAAAGCGTTTGGCAAGCGAGCCGGCGATGACATTTCTGATCACAACCTCGACCGGTATGATCTGCACCTGCTTGACCAGCTGCTCGCGCATGTTGAGCCGGCGGACGAAATGCGTCGGAATGCCGATGTCGGCGAGGCGCAGCATCAGATACTCGCTGATGCGGTTATTGAGCACGCCCTTGCCGGTGATCGTGCCTTTCTTCTGGTTGTTGAAGGCGGTGGCGTCGTCCTTGAAATACTGCACAAGGGTCCCCGGCTCGGGGCCCTCGAACAGCACCTTGGCCTTGCCTTCGTAGATCTGTTTGCGTCGGGTCATAGCCGCCTCGGCGGGGAAAAGAGAGGCAAGACCTTATATAGCAAGCAGGACCCGCCGCGCCAACGCTGGCGCACCGGTTGCTGCCGAGTCGTTCACAGGCAAATCACACCGGAATGTCGCGCCATGGCGCCGGCTTGGGTTGCCACGCGGCGAAACGGAATTTCGCCTTGCGCCGGCCGGGTGCCGGCAATGCCACGAGCGCACTCGATACCGTGCCGAAGCCTTCGGGCGTCAGGAAGCGCATGGAATTGGCGGCGCTATCGGTTGGATCGGGCCGGTCGTCGGCCAGCAGCTTTTCCCACGCCGACCAGTCGCCGGCCGCCGGATCGGGCGCCTTGGCGCGCTCGAACAACGGGCGATAGCGCTTCAGGCGTGGTGTCTCGTCGTCGAGATCGCCGGCGGCAATCATCGCCAGGCCCGGCGTGATCTCACACAGTACGAGCGGCTGCACGCCCGACGGATCGGCATGCTTGAGCCAGAAGGCTTCGCGGTTGTCGGCGAGGATCAGGTTGAAGGTGCGATACGCCTTGGGATCGAGTGCGGCCAGCGCGTGCGCCGCCGCTGCCGCGTCGGCGTGGTCGAGCGCTTCGAGCACCAGTTCGCCGCGCGAGCGAACGCCGGGTGCCGGGCCGAGCGAGCCGAAGCGGTTGAGGATGCCGGCGAGGAGGCCGTGATCGTTGATGCCGAACCACGAGCCGCCGGCAAGTTCGTCGAGGCCGGCGAGGACTTCCGGCCGGTCGTGCCAGTGCCGCGCCGGCGGCTGCCACGGTCGGCCCGTCATTTCGTCGCGGTTGGCGCCGACGACGACCGGCCAATCGTGACCGGGCCGGCGCAGGATGACGAAGGTGCACATGCGGCGGCGATGATGGACCGGCGCACACGCTTTGTGTAGCGCCGCGGCACAGGCTAGACTGCGCCACATGACAACCTTCGAAGATCGCGAAAAAGGCGAAGAGGCGAGGTTCCATCTTGAGCAGGAACTCGCTTTCAAGGCGCGCGCCCGGCGCAACCACCTGTTCGGCCTGTGGGCTGCCGAGATGCTCGGCCTCGCCGGCGATGCGGCCGAGAATTACGCGCGCGAATTGATGACGGCGGCGTTCGGCAAGCACGGCGACGAGGCCGTGCTTGCCAAGATTGAAGCCGATTTCAAGAGCAAGGGCGTCGGCCTGACGCTCGACGCCGCACGCATCCGGATGGAGCTCGAGCGCTGCCTGGCCGAAGCCCAGAAGCAGCTCGGCGTTCAGCGCTGACGAATCCCGGCGGCGCGCGCCGCCTTACTTGTGCAGCGCGCTCTTCGGATTGAGGTTCGTGATGTGGCCGCTTTCGGTGCCGGCTTGCGGATCGATCACGGCGTTGATCAGCGTCGGCTTGCCGGAAGCAATCCCTTCGCTTACCGCCTTTTGCAAGTCCGCCGTCTTCTCGACGTGACGGCCGACGCCGCCGAAGGCCTCGATCATCTTGTCGTAGCGCGCGTTGTTATAGAGGCCGGTCGGCGACGGCGCGACGCCCGGCGCATCGCCGCGATAGATGCCGTTGTTGTTGAAGATCACCGTGGTGACCGGCAGCTTGTAGCGGCAGATCGTCTCGATCTCCATGCCGCAGAAGCCGAAGGCGCTGTCGCCTTCGATGGCGACGACCGGCTTACCGCTGACCGTCGCGGCGCCGACGGCATAGCCCATGCCGATGCCCATGACGCCCCAGGTGCCGCTGTCCAGACGGTGCCGCGGCTCCTTCATGTCGAGGATGTTGCGGCCGAAGTCGAGCGTGTTGGCGCCCTCGTTGACGACATAGACGTCGGGGCGGCTGCTCAGGGCGCTGCGCACCGCGCGCAACGCGCTCGAGAAGTTCATCGGCGTCGGATCGGCGTTCAGGCGTGCCGCCATCTTCTCGACGTTCTTCTGTTTCTGCTCGGCGACGCCGCTGAGCCACGCGGCCGACGGCTTGATCTGGCCAGGCTTCATCGTGGCGAGGAACGCCGCCATCGCCGACTTGATATCGGCCACGACCGGCGCCTCGATCGGCCGGTTGCTGTCGATCTCGTTGGCCGCGATGTCGACCTGGATGAAGCGCGTGTTCGGATTCCACGTGGGCGGCTTGCCGTGCGACAGCAGCCAGTTGAGGCGCGCGCCGACCAGCATGACGACGTCGGCATTCTTCAGCACGAATGAGCGCGCCGCGGCCGCCGATTGCGCATGGTCGTCCGGCAGCAGGCCCTTGGCCATCGACATTGGCAAATACGGAATGCCGGTCTTCTCGACGAACGCGCGGATGTCCTTGTCGGCTTGCGCGTAGGCCGCGCCTTTGCCGAGGAGGATGAGCGGCTTCTCTGCCTTGCTCAGCAGGTTGAGCGCACGGGTAATCGATTCCGGCGACGGAATCGACGCCAGCGCCGCGTCGACCACTTTGAACAGCGACTTCTTTGCGGCCGACAACTCGAGCGTGGAGCCGAGCACCGCCGCGGGCAGGTCGAGATAGACGCCGCCCGGCCGGCCCGACGTCGCCGCGTGAATTGCGCGCGCAATGCCGACGCCAATGTCTTCGGCCCGATTGACGCGGTACGACGCCTTGGCGAACGGCTTCGCGACCGCCATTTGGTCCATTTCTTCGTAGTCGCCCTGCTCGAGATCGACGATCGGGCGTTCGCTTGAGCCGCTGATCAGGATCATCGGAAAGCAGTTGGTCGTGGCGTTGGCGAGCGCGGCAATGCCGTTGAGGAAGCCCGGCGCCGAGACCGTCATGCAGACGCCCGGCTTTTGCGTCAGGAAGCCAGCGATCGCAGCGGCATTGCCTGCATTCTGCTCGTGCCGGAAACCGTACACCCGCATGCCCTCGTTTTGCGCCAGGCGCAAGAGGTCGGTGATCGGAATGCCGGCGACGGTGTAGATCGTGTCGATGCCGTTGAGTTTGAGGCCGTCCACCACCAGGTGAAAGCCATCGGTGATCGCTGCTGCTGCGTCCATTTCCATCGCCCTTGTGAGATTTCCCGTCAGCCCGGAGCGGCCCTGCGGGCCACGCGTCCGGGTGAACCCCCCGTCTTCAATACAGCGTCTTTGAATACCTCAAGCCGCCGGTCGTCAACACTTGTCGCGCGAACCAAGGGCGCTGAATGTCCGTAATCCGGGCATGGCGCGTGCCGCGGCGCATCGCCGCAACGCGGTATTGGTAAAGCGGCAGTGTAGCGGTGACCAAGGCTGCGGTTCTTCGAAAAGCTCTAATGCCGACGTATCCCGGCTCGCGGGACGGCGGTTTATAGGACGGTCTCGGGTCCGCCGCCTAGCAAAATTCCGGCCCCTTTTCCCCGGGGATGGGGAAAGGGGCCGGTCCGGAACGACTCTTAACGACGGTTCAGTGGGCGGAGGCCGTTGAAGTCTTAACTTGCTGCAGCAGGGCGCTCAGCCGCTTCTGCGCCAGCGGCGGCAATTTCGACGGGTCGATCTGGTCGAGGTTTCCGGCCGAGCCGACGACGACCACGCCGACCATGCCGAGGCCGAGATGCGGCTGGCACTGGTAGACATAGACGCCCGGCGTCGTGAAGGTCACCTTGCTGTCTTGGCTCAGTTGCGTCTTAAAGGGCTGCGCGCCGGCCGGGATCATGCCGGTGATCGACTGCACATCGTGACCCTTATCGGTGGCGACGAAGCTGACCGTATCGCCGGGTTTGATCGAGATGACATCGGGCGCAAAGGCGAACAGGCCGTCAGTGCTTTTGTTGAGTTCCTTGACCTCGACTTCGGCGGCGAAGCTCGGGGCGGTAAAGGCAAAGGCGGCGAGCGCGAGGCCCACGGCGCCGAGGACGTGTTTCATCGTACGGGTCATTCTGGATTCCTTTGGTTCGGTCAAAGCGATTGTGGTGCGCGAGTGTTGCGCGACTGCACGCGCCAGGCCTTGACGCAGATCAAGCGTATTTCGGGCGCTGGTCCGTAAATCTACGTATGCGCGATCGCGCTACAGCGAGCCGACATACGCGGCGAGCTGCTCGACTTCCTGTTGCGTCAGGCTCTTCGAGTTTTCGTGCATGATCTCGTTGGCGCGTGCCATCGAGATGAAATTGTCGAGTTGTTCCGCGACATAGCCAGGATGCTGCCCGGCGAGCCGCGGAATGATCGAAGCACCTTCGCCGCTGGCGCCGTGGCATGACGCGCAGGCCGGCACTTTCTGGTCGGGGATTCCGTCCTTGTAGATCTTCTCGCCCTGCGCCACCAGCGCCGGATCGCCCGGCGAGCCCGCCACCGGCGGCTGCGACGAGAAATAGGCGGCGACGCCGTCGATGGTTGCATCGCTCAGCGTCGCTGCCATCCCCCACATATAAGTGTGCGCATGCGGATCGGCGCGCGTGTGGTCGCGGAACGCCTTGAGCTGCGCGACGATGTAATCCTTCTGCTGGCCGGCGAGGTTCGGGAAGGTCGGCGAAACGCTCTTGCCGCGCAGACCGTGACACGATGAGCAGACGTGGACCGTGCCTTCGACGACCGATTGCTCGTTGGCGGGAGCGGGTGTCGCGGCGGCTTGGCTGCCGGACGGTTGATTGGCGTTGCAGGCGGCGAGGACGACGGTCAACGGGAGCGCGATCGCCCAGCGCAGTGGCGCGCGTCGCGTTTTCGGCCGATCCGCTGCGACTGTCATGTTGTCCTCTCCCGCTGTCAGAACGCGAACCAGGCGAATGCGAACAGCGTGTTGTTGTCGCTCGCCTTGCGTCCGGCTCCGTCGATGTTGCTCGTGGCGCCGTTGAACTTCGTATACCAGACGTACTGCAGCCCGAGCTTCATGTTGAGCCATGGCCAGAATTCCGGCCCGCCGCGATTGAACGGCATGTAATCGACCTCGGCGGTCCACCAATCGCTGTTCGGGCTGTTGGCAATCGGCGATGTCGCGTTATAGAGGCCCGCGTCGCCGGAGCCCTGAAGGCGTGAATAGGCGAGCGTCGCGCCGTAGGTTTGATCGTAGTAATAGGTCGCCTTGGCGTTAAAGCTGTGCAGATCGTTGTCCAGCGACGACGATCCGCCCTGCGCGAACGTCGAATCCAGATGCTGATGCTCGCTGATCCACGATGCCTGCGCTGAAACGCTGTGCCGATCGGTCAGGTATTGGTACTGGACGTCGAAACCGACATCGGTCTTGTGATCGGTGCCGAAG
>DASQHO010000100.1:0-3953 GCA_035632055.1 Allostellaceae bacterium | reverse complement strand
CATGGTGGCGGTGCCTTCATGGACTTCGCCAATTTTGTAGGAGCGGCCGGTGTAATAAAGGATGCGCTCGGTCGTCGTCGTCTTGCCGGCATCAATGTGGGCCATGATGCCGATGTTGCGATAGCGATCGAGGGGAGTCGTGCGAGGCATATGAAATCCGGATCCGCCGGCTTACCAGCGGTAATGGGAAAAGGCTTTGTTCGCGTCCGCCATGCGGTGCGTGTCTTCGCGCTTCTTCACCGCGTTGCCGCGATTGTTGGCGGCGTCCATCAGCTCGCCCGAGAGCCGCTCTTCCATCGTATGTTCGCTGCGCTCGCGCGCCGAACCGATGATCCAGCGGATCGCGAGCGCCTGGCCGCGTTCGGGCCGCACTTCGACCGGCACCTGATAGGTCGCACCACCGACGCGCCGCGACCGGACTTCGACCGCCGGCTTCACGTTGCCGAGCGCGTCGTGGAAGATGCGGATCGGATCCTGGCCCGAGCGCTTGGCGACGCGATCCAGCGCGCCATAAACGATGGTCTCGGCAACCGATTTCTTGCCTTGGTACATAAGGCAATTCATGAACTTGGTGACGACGATGTCGCCGAACTTGGCGTCCGGCAGGACTTCGCGTTTGATGGCGGCGCGGCGACGCGACATAGGCGGCTCCTACTTCGGACGCTTGGCGCCGTACTTCGAACGGCGCTGCTTGCGGTCCTTAACGCCCTGGGTATCGAGCGTGCCGCGGATGATGTGATAGCGAACGCCGGGCAGGTCCTTGACGCGGCCGCCGCGGATCATCACCACCGAATGTTCCTGAAGATTGTGTCCTTCGCCGGGAATGTAGCTGGTGACTTCGAAGCCGTTGGTGAGCCGCACGCGCGCGACTTTGCGCAGCGCCGAGTTCGGCTTCTTCGGCGTCGTGGTGTAGACGCGGGTGCAGACGCCTCGCTTTTGCGGGCTGCGCTCCAGCGCCGGCACCTTGTTGCGCGCGGTCTGCGCGCGACGACGGTGGTTCACCAGCTGATTGATCGTCGGCATCTCTCTCGCATTCCCTACAAGCGCAACAGCCGCGCAAGCGTGCTGGTTGCACACCGTCACGGCCGAAAGTTAGTCCCCAGGAAAGGCGCACCGTCTTTCACGGTGCCGAGCCAGTCGAAATCGTACGACCGAGCTGCGTCTAGGATGGCTACCTACTGCCAGCCCCCTTGAGGGTGCGCGGATACTATTGATCCGACTCACCCCCGTCAAGCCGCATAAACCCTGGCTTTGGGGATATTTTCCGATTCGACAACAGCGGTGACAACCGGCGCCGTTCCCATGAAAAAGGGGCCCCAAACCGGAGCCCCTTTTCCGTCCTCTGACGTCCGTCTTAGGCGGTCTTGCGGCCCTCTTCGAGCGCCGGCGGCGGCTCCTGGGCAGGCGTCCGGGCGGCCAGCTCGCGGTCGCGGTCGGTGGCGATCTGGCGCCACCGGGCCATGATGCTTCCGGTGCCGGCCGGGATCAGGCGGCCGACAATGACGTTCTCCTTCAGACCCTGGAGGGCATCGGTCCGGCCGGAAACCGCCGCCTCGGTGAGGACGCGGGTGGTCTCCTGGAACGATGCCGCCGAGATGAACGAGTTGGTCTGCAAGCTCGCCTTCGTGATGCCCTGCAGCACCGGCCGGGCCGTCGCCGGCTTGAGTTTCTCGGCCTTGGCCTTGACGTTCTCAATATCGAATTCGCCACGATCAACCTGCTCGCCCGCGAGCAAGGTGGTTTCGCCCGGATCCTCGATCTCGACCTTCTGCAGCATCTGGCGGACGATCACCTCGATGTGCTTGTCGTTGATGCGCACGCCCTGGAGCCGATAGACCTCCTGGATTTCATTGACGAGGTAACTGGCCAGCGCCTCGACGCCGAGCACGCGCAGGATGTCGTGCGGCACCGGATTGCCGTCCATCAGCAGATCACCCCGCTGGACGAAATCGCCTTCCTGCACGCTGATGTGCTTGCCCTTGGGGATCATGTACTCGACCGGCTCTTTTTCGCCGTCCTGCGGCACGACGAGGATGCGGCGCTTGGTTTTGTAATCCTTGCCGAACTCGACGCGGCCGTCGGACTCGCTGATGATCGCGAAATCCTTGGGCTTGCGCGCCTCGAACAGTTCGGCGACGCGCGGCAGACCGCCGGTGATGTCGCGCGTCTTCGACGATTCACGCGGAATGCGCGCGAGCACGTCACCGGCGCGGACTTCGGCGCCGTTCTCGATCGAAAGAATTGAATCAACCGAGAGGAAGTAGACAGCTTCGCGCCCGTTGGCGAGCGTGAGCGTCTTGCCCTTGGCGTTCTTGATCAGAAGGCGCGGCTTCAAGTCGCCGCCCTTGGCCTGCTGTTTCCAGTCGATGACGACCTTGGAGGAAATGCCGGTCGCCTCGTCGAGCACTTCGCGCACGGAGACGCCCTCGGCGAGGTCCTGGTAGTGGGCGAAGCCGTCCTTTTCGGTGATGACCGGCAAGGTGTACGGGTCCCATTCGACCAGGCGATCACCTTTCTTCACGACCTTGCCTTCGTCGGCCAGCAACTTCGCGCCGTAGGGTACGCGGTGGCGCGCCTTTTCGCGGCCGGCTTCGTCGAGCAGCGCGAGCTCGCTGTTGCGGCTCATCACCACCGGAATGCCGTCCGAGTTGACGACGACGTTACGGTTCTTGATCCGCACCGTCGCGTCGAACGCCGCCTCGACCGACGATTGCTCGGCGCCGCGTTGCACCGCGCCGCCGATGTGGAACGTGCGCATGGTGAGCTGCGTGCCCGGCTCGCCGATCGATTGCGCCGCAATGACGCCCACGGCCTCGCCGATGTTCACCACCGTGCCACGCGCCAAGTCGCGGCCGTAGCATTTTCCGCACAAGCCGCTCTGCGTTTCGCAGGTGAGCACCGAGCGGATCATCACGGATTCGAGACCGGCGCGGTCGATGCGGTCGACCGCTTCTTCGTCGATCAGTTCGCCCGCGCGTACCACCTTGTCGCCCTTGATCGGATCGACGACATCGACCGCCGCGGTGCGGCCAAGAATACGGTCCGACAGAGCCGCGATCACCTCGCCGCCTTCAACGACGGCGCGCATGGTCAGGCCCTTCTTGGTGCCGCAATCCACTTCGGTGATGATCGCGTCCTGCGCGACGTCGACCAGACGCCGCGTCAGGTAGCCCGAGTTCGCCGTCTTCAAGGCGGTGTCGGCCAAGCCCTTACGGGCGCCGTGGGTCGAGTTGAAATACTCGAGCACGGTCAGGCCTTCCTTGAAGTTCGAGATAATCGGCGTCTCGATGATTTCGCCCGACGGCTTGGCCATCAGGCCGCGCATGCCGGCGAGCTGCTTGATCTGCGCCACCGAGCCGCGCGCGCCGGAATCCGCCATCATCCACACCGAATTGATCGGGCCGCCCGGATCGGCCGACTTAATGACGCGCATCATTTCGTCGGCGACCTTTTCGGTGCAGCTCGACCAGACGTCAACCACCTTGTTGTACTTCTCGCCCTGGGTGATCAGGCCGTCGAGATATTGCTGCTCGTATTCCTTCACCTTGGCTTGCGCCGCGGCGACGAGCTTCTCCTTCGCGGCCGGCACGACGAGGTCGTCCTTGCCGAACGAGATGCCGGCCTTGCACGCCTGGGTGAAGCCCAGCGCCATCAACCGGTCGCAGAAGATCACGGTCTCCTTCTGACCGCAGTGGCGATAGACCTGGTCGATGACGTTGGTGATTTCCTTCTTGGTCAGGAGGCGGTTCACCACGTCGAAGCTGACGTTCGGATGATCGGGCAGAATCTCCGACAGCAGCATGCGGCCCGGGGTCGTCACGACGGTCTGGAAGATCGTCTCGCCGTTGGCGTCCTTCACAGGCCGGCGCGCGCGGATGCGCGTGTGCAGCGAGATCGTCTTGGCCTCGAGGGCGCGTTCGATCTCGGCCGCGTCGGCGAAATACGGGATACGG
>DASQHO010000099.1:0-28901 GCA_035632055.1 Allostellaceae bacterium | reverse complement strand
AAGCTCGGCGCCTGCTGCGTCGCCGCCTACAACGCCTATGCCATGTGCTCCGACTTGCCCAAGGCGGCGTTTCTGGCGATGGACGCGCGGCATTGTGCCGGTGCCGAGATGGCCGAGATGATGGCCTATGCCGCCGCCGTCGGCTCCGAAGCCGCCAAACGCGAAACCGGCGCCGTCGGCTTCGTCGGCAACGCCACCGACGCGACCGCGCATTATTTCGGCCAGAAGCTCGGCAAGGGCACGATGCCGCACGCGCTCGTCGGCTATGCCGGCTCGACCGTGCGTGCCGCCGAGATGTTCCGCGAGACGTTCCCCGACGAGCCGCTGACCGCGCTGGTTGATTATTTCGGCCAGGAAGTGACCGACACGCTCGCGGTCGCACGCCGCTTTCCGGATCTCGCCGCCGAAGGCAAGCTCGCGGTGCGGCTGGACACGCATGGCGGCCGCTATATCGAGGAGCTTGACGTTGCGCGCTCCTATGCCGTGCTCGAAGCCGCCGTGCCGAACGCCATCCGCGGCTATCGCACCGACGCCGAGCTGCGCTACCTGATCGGCACCGGCGTTTCGGCGGCGGCGGTCTGGCACCTGCGCACGCGGCTCGACGCCGAAGGCTTTCCCAAGGTCAAGATCGTGGTGTCGTCCGGCTTCACGCCGGCCAAGTGCCGCGCCATGTCGATTGCCGAAGCGCCGATTGATGTGGTGGGGACCGGCTCGTACCTGCCGGATGCCTGGAACGAAACCTACGCCACCGCCGACATCGTCGAATATGACGGTGTGCCGCTGGTCAAGATCGGCCGCGAATTCCTGATGCGGAAAAAGAGCGACGGATAGAAGGGCAGAGTGACCGTGGATTCCTTCCTCGCCTTCCTGCGCGCGCCGGCGCTTCACGTCGCGATCGCGCGCGACGCCTTCGTCTTCGATGTTTCGTGGCTCGGCGTCGTCCTGATCGTCGGCGCGATGCTGCTGTGGCGCCGATTGCGGCGCTGATCCCGTTTCAGCTTCCGATCGCCGCGTAAAGCACGCACCAGCCTTGCGGGCTGATGCTGCCTTCGACGACTTGGCACGTGCCCGGCGTGCGCATCGCGCCGGGCCCCATGGTGCCGCCCATCATGCCGGCGCCGGCTTTGCCGCCGGGCGCGATATAGAACTTGCACATGCCGCAGGTCTGTCCGTTTTTCGGCGTGTCCTGATACTGCGCCGCAGATTTCGGCACCTTGCCGCTGGTCTGCTGCGCCATGCCGCTGCGCGTCAAACCGATGACGGCCGCGGGCAATACGAAAAGCCACCGGATCCAATCTCGACGCGAATGCATGGCTGGTCCTCCGTTCTCCCGCCATAACGGGCGTTCAAGCGCCAGATTGCGTTGACCTGGATCAATCGCTGCGCGCGCCGAACCCGCTGCACCTGTTTACCAAGCTGAGGCGCTTCGCCGTCGCCGGCTGCCGTGCTATGCGTAATTCAGGTTTTGGGAAGGGCGAGGCGGGGAGGAAAGCCATGCCTTTCGATCCGACGGAAAGCGGCGGCGAGCGGCGTGGACGCGCGCCGTCGCGCAACGTTCTCGGCGGTAAGCTCGAGCCATGCTCGATCAAGCCGATGACCGGCTTCTACCGCAACGGCTGCTGCGACACCGGCGCCGAGGACACCGGCAGCCATACCGTCTGCGTCGTTGCCACCGCCGAATTTCTCGCTTTCTCGAAATCGCGCGGCAACGACCTGTCGACGCCGATGTCGGAATACGGCTTTCCCGGGGTGAAACCGGGCGATCGCTGGTGCCTGTGCGCACCCCGCTGGCAAGAGGCGCTCGATGCCGGTAAGGCGCCGCGCGTTGTATTGCGTGCCACGCATGAGTCAGCGCTCGAGGACTGCAAACTTGCAGACCTCAAAAAATTCGCCATTGACCTGGCTTGAAGTGCTAACAACTGCCCTAGTGACAAATCGGTGATCCGGGTGTGGTCGCCGATGGCGGCGGAACAGACTGCGTCCGGCGCCGTTGTCGCTTGTGTTATTCCACTCCCCGGCACGCCCGGGGCCATTAGGAGGTTATGAATGATCAAACGTTGGTTGCTGGCCGTATCGATCGTGGCGCTTACGGCTGGCGGCGCCTATGCACAGGGCAGCTACTCGTCGCCCGCACAGACACCGGCCGCGCCGCCCGCGGCGGCACCGGCGCCCGCTACAACCGCTGCGCCGGCGGTTCAGATGCCGAAGTCCGGCACCATGACTCACGCCACGACGCATGCGGCGGTGCATGCGTCGAGCAAGGTCAAACAGGCGCAGGAAGCCTTGCAGGCAGCCGGCCTGTATAAGGGCAAGGTCGACGGCCAGTTCGGGCCGAAGACCAAGGCCGCTGGCAAGGCGTTCCAGAAAGAGAACGGCCTGAAGCCGACGGCCCGGCTCGACAACGCTACGATGAAGAAGCTGACCCAAGCCGGCACGAGCGCTGGCGGCACGACGTCGCACTAATCTCGCGGCGATTTGAAGACGTAACGGCCGCACGCGCTCACGCGCGCATGCGGCCGTTTGCTTGTGCGGTCGGTTGATCCATAAGCTGGACGCCGGGCGTGAAACGATCGGGCCGCTGCTGTCGTGTTGGGCCTATGGCATGACGCCCGCAGTCACACCATTCTCACAGCCATAAAATTCCGCCAAGGCGCTCGCGCGCGGCTTCAGCGCAAGTCACCGCGCCATCGCACCGCCATAATTCGTCGATTATATGCCGGCCGAATTTTCCGCCGCACGATGCGCGGCCGTCATTTGTACCAGCCATAAGGATTGCCCCATGCGTCATCTTCGCCGCTGGCTTTTCCCGTTTCTGATCGTTCTTGCCGCGCTCGCGATGCCGCGCGCCGGCGAGGCGCAGGTCGCGGTTTCGATCACCGTCGCGCCGCCGCCGCTGCCGGTCTATGTGCAGCCGGTGATTCCGGGGCCGGGCTGGATCTGGGCGCCGGGTTATTGGGCCTGGGGTCCCTACGGCTATTACTGGGTGCCCGGAACTTGGGTGCGCCCGCCGCGCGTCGGCCTGCTGTGGACGCCGGGTTACTGGGGCTGGGTCAATGGCTTCTACGTCTGGCACGCCGGCTATTGGGGTCCGCATGTCGGCTTCTATGGCGGCATCAATTACGGCTTCGGCTATATCGGTGTGGGGTACGTCGGCGGCTTCTGGGACCGCGACGGCTTCCACTACAACCGCGCCTATAACAATTTCGGCGGCGTCCATATCACCAACGTCTACAACAAGACCGTGGTGAACAATATCAACGTCACGCGCGTCAGCTTCAACGGCGGCGAGGGCGGTGTCGCCGCACGGCCGACAGCGGAAGAGGAGACGTTTGCACACGAACGGCACGTCGCGCCGACTTCCTTGCAGCAACGGCATGAGAACGCCGCGCGCGTCAATCCGGCATTCCGTGCATCGGTCAATCACGGCCGTCCGGCGATCGCCGCGACGCCGCGGCCGAACGCGTTCAGCGCGCGCGGCGTCGTTCACGCCGAAGGCGCTGCGCCCATGCATCCGCAGCATCAGCAGCGGCCGGGCGTTCAGCATACCAACGCGCCGGCACCGCGCGGTCCACAGCCGGGTCTTCCGCAAGTGCAGGGCGATCAGCACCGCAAGGGTCCGCACGAAGGCGAGCCGGGCGGCGGTCAACCGCAAGGCGGCGGCGGACCGGAGCATCCGCATCCCTAATCCGGTGCAAGGATAAACCTGGGCCGGCGTTGCCGGGTCAGGATAGTCCGCGCAAATCGGCGCGCAGTCGCGCCGTGTTCGGCCAGCCGATTTCGCCGTCGAGGGTTGCGTGGGTGCGCTTCCAAATCGGGAGTGCTTTAGCCAGCAACGCGCGGCCCTCGGGTGTGAGTTGAAGCTGGCGGCTCCGCTTGTCGGCGGGATCGACGGTGACGGTCACCAGGCCGCGCCGCTCGAGCGGCTTGAGCGCCGCGGTGAGGGTGGTGCGGTCCATGGCCAGCAGCGACGCGACATCGCCGATCGTCGGCGGCGCCGGCCGGTTGAGCGACATCATCATAGAGAACTGGCCGTTGGTCAGGCCGAGCGGCCGCAGCGCCGCGTCGAACCGGCGCGCCACCGCGCGCGCCGCGCGTTGCAGATGGAGGCAAAGACAGGTATCGCGGACGTGCACCGTGGTCGCGAATGAAACGCCGTTTGACATGTCTTAGATATGTTGATATCAACCAAATTGTCAAGGGCTGGACAGGCGGCGGGCGTGGCCCGCACGCTCCAGCCAGGGGAAAAACCCAGGGAAGGGAGCGGCCATGAACGTCCAGCCATACCTGTTTTTCGACGGCAACTGCGAGGAGGCGTTGGCTTTCTATACCAAGGCGCTCGGCGCCGAGGTGACGATGATGCTGCGGTTCAAGGACAATCCCGAAACCGAAAACCGGCCGCCCGTGGCCGACGACAAGGTCATGCATGCGCGTCTGCGCATCGGCGACACGGTGATCTTCGCCGGCGACGGCATGTGCCGCGGCACGACGCACTTCGACGGCTTTGGCCTGTCGCTGACCGTCGCCAACGAGGCCGAAGCCGACCGCATGTACAACGCGCTGCTCAATGGCGGCAAATCGATAATGCCGCTCGGCAAGACCTTCTTCTCGCCGCGCTTCGGCATGGTATCCGACCGCTACGGCATCACCTGGATGGTCTATGTCGCGCCGGCCGAGGAAGCGCACGTCCGCACGGCCGCCGAGTAAAAAACCACCGTGCACGTTGGCGCGTGACTGGAGATTTATGCCGACTGTCGCCTTCACCCGTGCGCTCGAACGCTTCCTCCAGGCGCCGCCGGCGGACGTGGGCGGCGCGACGGTAGGCGAGGCGCTTGGCGCCGTGTTCACGTCGCGGCCGGCGTTGCGGGGCTACGTGCTCGATGATCAGGGCGGCTTGCGCCGGCACGTTGCCTGCTACGTCAACGGCAAGCCGGTCCGCGACCGCGTACGCCTAAGCGATCCGGTCGTGGCGTCGGACCGGATCTACGTTTTCCAGGCGCTGACCGGTGGCTGAATTGAACGGGAGGATTGAATGACCGATCGCGTCTATGTCGGCACCCGCAAGGGCTTGTTCGAGATTGCGCGCAAGGCGAAAGGCGCGTGGCAGGTCGCCGGCGTCCATTTCCTCGGCGATCCGGTTTCGGCGCTCTTGCCGGACCGCGACGGCGGCATTTACGCCGCGCTCGATCTGGGCCATTTCGGCGCCCATCTCTGGCATCGCGCGCGCGCCGGCGATTGGCGCGAGCTCGCCGTGCCGGCGTTTCCGCCGAAGCCCGAGGATGCGACCGACGATCCGCATCCCTGGTCGCTCGGCAAGATCTGGACGCTCGAGCACGGCGTCGTGCCCGGCCGGTTGTGGGCCGGCACCATGCCGGGCGGCCTGTTCCGCTCGGACGATAACAGCGCCAGCTGGACGCTCATTGAGTCGCTGTGGAGTATGCCCGAGCGCAAGCAGTGGATGGGCGTCGCCGGCGGCGAGCAGCCTGGCATCAGCGCGGTGCTGGTTGATCCGCGCAATCCCGGCGAAATCCGCATCGGCGTCTCGACCGCTGGCGTCTGGGCCAGTCACGACGCCGGCAAGTCGTGGCGCATCATGAACCGCGGCGGCATGTACAACGAATACATGCCGCCCGAGCGCCGCGAGGATCCGATTGCCATGGACGTCCATCGCTTGGCGCACTGCGCCGCGCATCCCGAGATCGTCTGGTGCCAGCACCACAACGGCGTCTTCCGCTCGAAGGATTCCGGCATCAACTGGTACGAGATCACGGCGATCAAGCCGTCGAAATTTGGCTTCGCGGTCGCCGCGCATCCGCGCGATCCGGACACCGCCTGGTTCGTGCCGGCGGTCAAGGACGAGAAGCGCGTGCCGGTCGACGGCAAGGTCGTGGTGGCGCGCACGCGCGACGGCGGCAAGAGCTTCGAGGTGCTGCGCAAGGGATTGCCCCAGCGCCACGCCTACGATCTGGTGCTGCGTCACGCGCTCGCGGTGGCCGCGGACGGCGAGACGCTCGCCTTCGGCTCGACCAGCGGCGGCGTGTGGATTTCGGAGGACGGCGGCGACGCGTGGACGGCGCCGGAAGGCCGCCTGCCGCCGGTCAATGCCGTGCGGTTCGCGGCGTAGAGCGCGCGCGGCCGTGCGATAATCGGTGCATGGAAACCCGTTGCGCCCAATGTGGTGCGTCGTTCGAATGCAACCCCGGTCCGGCTTGCTGGTGCGCGCAGTTGCCGCGCCTGCCAATGCCGGAAAAGAGCGAGGGCTGCCTTTGTCCGGCTTGCCTGCGCGCGCGGCTGGCACAGAACACCCCGTCAAATCCCGCCTCCGCCTGATCCGCGGCCCGGATCTTGTCTAACGCCCGGCACGACCTAAATAAAAAAGGTCATGACGACGCGCCCCAAGGTTTCGTTCGATAGCGCGAATATCTGGAAGCGGCTCGAAACCTGCGAGCTCGTCGCGCGCGCCCATGGCTGGCATCCGAACGACATCATCCAATTCACCGACGAAATACGCGACGCGTTCTCCTATGAAGAGGCGAATGCGATCATCGAACGCGAATTCGACGTTGTTTAAGACCCCGGCGGAGCCGGCGCGGCGGCTGATTGACACCCTTCCGGGCCGCTCCTAGCGTGCGCCCTGTCATGGTCGATTCGCTCGTCATTTCGGTCGCCCAGCTCGATCCCACCGTCGGCGATATCGCCGGCAACGTGGCCAAGCTGCGCCGTGCGCTGGCCGAAGCGCGCGGTCAGGGCGCCGATCTCGTCGTCGCGAGCGAACTGATCGTTGCCGGCTATCCGCCGGAAGATCTGATCCTCAAGCCCGCCTTCGTCGCCGCTTGCCAGGCGGCGGTAACGAACTTCGCGCGCGAAACCAAGGACGCGCCGGCGGTGCTGCTCGGCTCGCCGTGGCATCAGGACGGCAAGCTCTACAACGCCGCGGTGCTTTTGGCCGACGGCAAGGTCGCGGCGGTGCGCTTCAAACACGAGCTGCCGAACTACGGCGTCTTTGACGAGAAGCGCGTCTTCGCCGCTGGCCCGGTGCCCGGTCCGATTCCGTTCAAGGGCGTGCGCCTCGGCGTCATGGTGTGCGAGGACATGTGGACGGCCGACGTCGCCGAGACGCTTCAGGAATCCGGCGCCGATCTGCTGATCGTCATCAATGGCTCGCCCTTCGAGACCGACAAGCTCGGCGAGCGCGTGTCGCTCGCCGTTGCGCGCGTCAAGGAAACCGGCTTGCCGCTGCTTTATGTCAATCAGGTCGGCGGCCAGGACGAGCTGGTATTCGACGGCGCCTCGTTCGCGCTCGACGCATCGTTCAATCTCCGCCTTCAGGCGCCGAGCTGGCGCGAGGCGCAGCCGCTGACCAAATGGCGCCGCGCCGGACGGCGCTGGACGGTCGAAGCCGGCGCCCTCGAAAAACCGGAAGAGGCCGAATCCGCGATCTATCACGCGCTGGTGCTCGGCCTGCGCGATTACGTTCGCAAGAACCGCTTTCCCGGCGTGGTTATCGGCCTGTCGGGCGGCGTCGATTCCGCGTTGACGGCGGCGATTGCGGTCGATGCGCTCGGCCCCGACAAGGTGCACGGCGTCATCATGCCGTCGCCTTATACCTCGGTTGAAAGCGTCGAGGACGCGACCGAGGTCGCGACGCTCTTGGGCTGCGAGCTGCGTTCCATCGAGATCACGCCGGGGATGAAGGCGTTCGACAAGACGCTGGCGGAGTCGTTCAAGGGCCACGCGCCCGACGCCACCGAGGAGAACATCCAGGCCCGCGCCCGCGGCATCACGCTGATGGCGCTCAGCAACAAGTTCAGCTGGATGGTGCTGTCGACTGGCAACAAGTCGGAAATGTCGGTTGGCTACGCGACGCTGTATGGCGACATGTGCGGCGGCTATTCGG
This sequence comes from Allostellaceae bacterium, assembly GCA_035632055.1. Taxonomy (GTDB): domain Bacteria; phylum Pseudomonadota; class Alphaproteobacteria; order ATCC43930; family CGMCC-115725; genus REEB95. Next base: position 21,007 of record DASQHO010000099.1, on the reverse strand, counting down.
TTCTGAAGGATGTCTACAAGATGACGGTCTATGCGCTGTGCCGCTGGCGCAACGCCAACCGGCCCGACGATTTCCTCGGTCCCGCCGGCCGCGTCATGCCCGAGCGCGTGCTGACCAAGGCGCCGACCGCCGAGCTCAAGCCCGATCAGACCGACCAGGACACCTTGCCACCGTACGCCACGCTCGACGGCATTCTCGAATGCCTGATCGAACACGAAATGACCGTGGCCGGCATCGTCAAGAAGGGCTTCGACGAGGACACCGTGCGCAAGGTCTGGACGATGGTTGACCGTGCCGAATACAAGCGCCGCCAGGCGCCGCCCGGTGTCAAGATCACGCGCCGCGCTTTCGGCCGCGACCGCCGTTATCCGATCACCAACGCCTTCACCGCCGCCGCGTCTGCCGTCGAATTCGATCCTGGCGAGACGCCGCGCGCGCCCACGCCCGCACCCTCGACATAAGAAGAAGCCTCATGCCGCCAGACCAGACCGCCGCCGCGCCCGGCCGCGACTTCATCCGCGATATCGTCGACGCCGATCTCAAATCCGGCCGCGTCAAAAGCGTGGTGACGCGCTTTCCGCCCGAGCCCAACGGCTATCTCCACATCGGCCACGCCAAGTCGATCTGCCTCAATTTCGGCATCGCCAAGGAATTCGGCGGCGTCTGCCATCTGCGTTTCGACGACACCAATCCGGCAAAGGAAGAGCAGGAATTCATCGACGCGATCGAGCGCGACGTGCGCTGGCTCGGCTTCGACTGGGGCACGCATCTGCATCACGCCTCGGACTATTTCGAGCGGCTCTTCGAATGGGCTGAGCATCTGATCCGTGCCGGCAAGGCCTATGTCGATGACACGCCGCCGGACGAGATGGCGAAGATGCGCGGCTCGCTGACCGAGCCGGGCAGGGAGAGCCCGTTCCGCAATCGCAGCGTCGAGGAAAATCTCGATCTCTTCCGCCGCATGCGTGCCGGCGAGTTTCCCAACGGCGCGCGTGTCCTGCGCGCCAAGATCGACATGGCCAGCGGCAACATCAACCTGCGCGATCCGGTGCTTTACCGCATCCTGCATGCCGAGCATCCGCGCACCGGCAAGACCTGGGCGATCTATCCGACCTACGATTTCGCCCACGGCCAGTCCGATGCGATCGAAGGTATCACCCATTCGATCTGCACCCTCGAGTTCGAGGATCACCGGCCGCTTTACGAATGGTTCATCGCCAATTTGCCGGTGCCGTCGCAGCCGCATCAGTACGAATTCGCCCGCCTCAATCTTGGCTACACGGTGTTGTCGAAACGCTTCCTGACGCAGCTCGTGCAGGAGAAGCGCGTGACGGGGTGGGACGATCCCCGCATGCCGACGCTCGCCGGTCTGCGCCGGCGTGGCGTGCCGCCGGCGGCGATCCGCGACTTTGTCGGCCGTATCGGCGTCGCCAAGGCGAATTCACTGGTGGATCTGGGCCTGTTCGACTTCGCCGTCCGCGAGCAGCTGAACAAATCCGCGGTCAGGCGCATGGGCGTGCTGCGGCCGTTGAAGATCGTCATCGAGAACTATCCCGAGGGCAAAAGCGAATTGCTCGATGCGGTCAACCATCCCGACGATCCGGCGCGCGGCTCGCGCCAGGTGCCGTTCGGCCGCGAGCTTTATGTCGAGCGCGACGACTTCATGGAGAATCCGCCGAAGAAATTCTATCGCTTGTCGCCGGGCAAGGAAGTGCGCCTGCGCTATGCCTATTTCGTCACCTGCCAGTCGGTGGTGAAAGACGCCGCTGGCGAAGTGACGGAGCTGCGCTGCACTTACGATCCGGCGACCAAGGGCGGCAACGCGCCTGACGGCCGCAAGGTGCAGGCGACGCTGCATTGGGTGGCGGCAAAAGAATCAATCGCGGCCGAAGTACGGCTCTACAATCCGCTGTTCACCCGGCCCGATCCCGATCCGGCCAATCTGATTGCCGCGCTCAATCCCAATTCGCTCGAAGTCATCAGTGACGCGCGGCTTGAGCCGGCGCTGGCCGATGCTGGCGACGCGCCGGTGCAGTTCGAGCGCCAGGGCTATTTCGTGCGTGATCGCGACAGCGCGCCGGGCAAGCCGGTGTTCAATCGTACCGTGGGATTGCGCGACAGCTACGCCAAGGCGTGAGGCTCAATCCGTCGGCCGCTACTTAGTACCGCACGGACAGCGCCAGCGAGCCGAATTGATGCGGGCCGCCTTGCTGGCCCTTGATCTCTTCGGTTTGGATGACCTGCGTGTAGGACAGCCGCACGCGCCCGAGGATGAAGGCCAGGCCGGCCTCGAACTCGCCGACAAAGGGTTGCCGGTCGGCGCTGGCGCTCGTCCGGAACGTATTGCCGTCGATGGTGATATCGTGCGCCACGGCTTGGCCGTCGGCGCCGACGAAGAAGTACCAGACCAGGTTGCGCGTCGGCACGTAAACGTCGGTGCCGCTCAATCCGGGGTTGATCCGCGCCACGCCATAATCGGAATCGAGGCCCTGGCCGATCCGCAAAACCGATCCGGCCAGCCCATAGACCCGCAGATTGCCGGCGCCGCCGGCGACCTCCGGCAGCACGTCCATTTGTAGCCCGCCGCGCATCAGCGGCACGCGCCAGATCTTGGTCGCCAGAAGATCGAGGACCGGCTCGTCGTGGATCTGGAAGTCCCAGCCCTTGCTGGCGCCATAGCCGATAAGGCCGTGGAAACCGTTTTGCATCTGCTTGGCCAGGGCGTCGGGTCCGACCAGCCCCGCTTGAACGCCGAGTACACTGCGCGACGAGTCGCTGTCGTGCTGCAGCGCGAAGGTTCCGGTCAATACACCCGCATAAGGCCGGTCGTGCGGATCGGGCGGCGTGATGTTGACGTCGGCCGGCGTGTACATTTGTTGGGCAAAGTCGAGCGACCAGCGGCTTTGCCCCGGTCCCCATACCCAGTTGTCGAAATTCGCCAGCGAGGCCGGCAGCTTGTCGGTCGCCGACGTGTAACCGAGGCGCAAGCCGTTGACGTAATATTTGTCTTTGAGCTTCGAGGTCGCGATCGACGAATTCTCATCCTGTAGAGTCCAGATGCCATCCGGATCTGCGGACGGTTGCGCCTTTGCCGCCGTCGCCGATGCGGCCAGCGCGAGAGACAGGAATGAGAACAGGGGAACGGAAAACGCCGATCTTACAGTCCGCCGCAACGCAAACCCCCACGCGGTCCAGGTGCTTCTTTATAGTCTACCACTAAGGCATTCGCTGCAAATCGTATAGCGGCTTCGCCGCGGTACGAATTCTGTCTTTGCCCGCTTCGCTAAGGCCGCGGCGGCGGAGGCGGCGGCACAGGCATCGTCCACCAGTACGGCGGACCCGGCCACGCCTGGTATTGTTCGAGCCGATAGCGTCGCGCCAGGTTTTCCTGTTGCAGGCAGGTGGCGAAGGCGTCGGTGTTGGGCTTGAAGCCATAGCTGGTGCACTGCGCCGCGTCCTGCTGCCGCAGCTCGGCGTCGCTGACGCAGCCGGTGAGAGCGGCAAGTGCGGCAAACGCCAGTGCGAGCCGCAACGCCTTAGCGTGCACCGTCCAGCCTCGTCATCGCAGCCTCCTGTCGACGCGATCCGGCCCCGCGGGCGAACCGTTCGCGGCCGACCTTAGCGTATCGCGATGGAGACGGCCGTAACTACGTCGTGAGCCCGGCCGCCGAAACCGCGACGCCGCCGCGCGGATCGGGGCCGAAGCGGTTTGCGCCGATCGTGCCGCGCAGGAATCCGAGCTCGATCAGCAGCCAGATGCTGCCGATGATGGGGATCAGCGCGATCAGCAGGAACCAGCCTGAGCGGTCGCGGTCGTGGCAGCGCTTGATGCCGACGGCGAGACCCGGCCAAAGCGCGGCGATGATAAAAATCAAGGTGATGATGCCGGGACCGCCGCCCGGACCGGCCGTACTGAGCGCCGCATCGAGATATCCCGCGATGATGAGGCCGATCAGGTACGGCACGATGTAGCGCATCCAATAATCGAAGCGTGTCGCGCGGCCTTCCGGCGAAAGCCAGAGCTGACTCCAGCTCAGCCGGCCGTTTGTGCTGCTCATGCTTGTCCTCCCTGGTGACGCGCCGGATTCATTTGCCGATGGACGGATCGAGCGTGCGCGCGTGGGCGATGTCGGCGGCGCTGCCGGTTTTATCCCCCAGTTTCTCTTTGCTGCGGCCGCGCCAGTACCAGGCGTCCGCCTGTTTCGGCTCGATTTGCGCCGCCGCGTCGAAATCCTTCGCGGCGTTGTGGAAATCCGCTTTGTACCAATTGGCGATGCCGCGATTGAAAAACGCGTCGGCATAATTCGGCTTGAGCTTGATCGCGTGCGTGTAGTCCGCGACCGCCAGATCGTATTGGCCGAGATGCCGCCGGGCGACGCCGCGGTCGGCATACGCTTCGGCGTCGCTGGGCTGTAGCTGGATCGCGTGCGTGTAATCCTGCACGGCGCGGTCGTATTGGTCCTTCTTCTCGAAGGTCAGGCCGCGATCGATATAAGCGTCCTCGTCCGCCGGTTTGAGGTTGATCGCGGCGGTAAAGTCGGCGATGGCGCGGTCGTAGTCGCCATTGTGCTTGTATACGGCGCCGCCGCGGTTGACGAAGGCGGTCTCGTGCTCCGGATCGAGCTTGAGCGCCTGATCGTAATCGGCGATCGCTTTGTCGTACTCGCCCTTGTGATCGTAGGCGGTGCCGCGGTTATAGAAGGCGACGGCGAGGTTCATCGTGGCTTCCGCGCCGGACTGGATGATGGCTGTGCAACCGCCGATGCTCAGGTCGGCGTTGTCACTACGGCACCATTCCCACTGCTGATCGCGGTTTTGCGCTTGGGCCGGACTAGCCCCCAGGATTGCGGCTGATGCCGCGCCGGCGACTAGGCATTTCCCCCACATGACCGATCTCCTGGTCATTAAGAACGGGAACGCGCACGCGCTCTACCCGGTCGTATCTGCCCCCCGCGCGGGAGTGCCGGGCTATCTGTCAATCATGGCGGAAATTGTGGCGCGGCGCCAGCCGCCCCGATTCGGCAATGCGCGGGTATGGTTTGCCGCCGATTTGCCCCCGGCGGCCGCGACATCGTGTCGGGTAAAATTGATTCGGTCGGCAACCGCCGGTTAACCGTCCGTCCGGCAGGGTGTCCAAATATCTAGAAATACCTCCCGAGGCAACATCAGGCGGCAACGTGCCCGACGACAGCAAGACCGGCAGCCTTCTGATCAAAGCAACGCCCTTGCGCTCGCTGTATCGCGATTGGGATACGCGGCGCGGCGGCCGCAGCTTTCCCGCGCGCGCCGATTTCGATCCGCTCGAGCTGCGCTACATTCTCGGCAATCTGTCGCTGGTGGATGTGCTGCGCGATCCGCTGCGCTTCGTCTTCCGGCTGCACGCCAGCACCAACGCCGCGCGCCTCGGCGCCGATCTCACCGGCAAGGAGCTCGCCGAAATGCCGACCGTGGCCGAGCCCGACCGCGTCCGGCGGCAGTACGAGCTGGTGATTTCGTCGCGCGCGCCCCAGGTGCAGCAGCGCCAGGGCACGTTCGCGAACAGCCAGCACTGGGAGTTCGAGGTGCTGGTGTTGCCGCTCTCGACCGATGGCGAAAGCATCGACATGCTGATGGTCGGCATGGCGTGGACTGCGCGCTGAGACGTCTTACGCCGCCAGTCCCGCGCGGCGGTAATCGAACGCCACCGGTTCGATCTCGCCGCGGAAGATGGCGGCGACGCGCGCTTCCGTCAGCGGTTCGCTGAACTGGGCGTTGCGCATGCGGATGCGCAGCTGCAACTGCGCTGTCACCAGCTCGCCCAAAAGCCTCCACGCTGCCTCGTTCAGGCCCTCGGTGACGATATTGGCGATGCCGCCGAGCATGTGGCCGAACTCGTCCTCATAAACCAGCGCGCAGGCGGCGGCGATCTTGCCGTCGACGCCGCCTTTGCCGGCGAGCGCCATGCCTTCGCGGAACAGGCCGCAATAGCCGCCTTCGGTCAGCTTGCAGGCGCGCAGGCCGATCTCGCCATGCTGCTCCTGGTGGCGGAAGCGCAGTGCGGTGAGCGCGTCCTCTTCGGGCCAGCTTTCGAGCAGCTTGGGATTGAGCCGCGGCGCGCCGGCCGGACGTAATTCGTCGTAGACGTCGGCGAAGGCGCAATAATGCGCGAACTCGGCCTTGAAGCCTTCGAGCAGCTCGAGCATCTCGTGACGATCGAAGCCGGTGTCGATCGCGCCGGCGCGGGCGACGATATTCTTGAGCACGCCGAGGAAAATCCCGCCTTTGTCGTACTTGCCGACACCCGAGCCCCAAAATTCCTTGAAGCACTGGCGCGACAGCCACAACAGGTCGGTCGCGCGCGTGCGCTTGGGCGAGGTCCAGTAGGTGCGCACCACTTCGGCTTCGCCCGCCCAATAGGGCGCGGCGAGGGCGATCAGGCGTTGCAGCCTCGCATCGACGGCCATGGCGCTCCTCCCGCACCGATCATAGGTCGAAACCCGAGGAATTTTCAAAGCGTGGTCTCGGTGCGCTTCGCACGCGCGTCGGATCGCTCTCGACCGGCGACCGCCGCCAATTTAGGATGCTGCCACCCATTGGGGAGTAGCCGCCCGGCTGGTCCGGGCCATGCGTCAACACACTTGGCGACGGTCGCCATGGCGCATGGGGCTCACGAGCATGGCGAGACCAACGGTCCGATCCTTCCGCTTGCTGGGCGGGAGGGGTCGGCCGTGGTCTTACCCCGCCTGGCCTGGATGCCCGCATGGAATCCCTCATCGTCTCGTTCGTCACGGTGGCTATTGCCGAGCTTGGCGACCGCACGCAGCTCATCGCCTTCATGCTCGCCGTGCGCTATCGCCGGCCATGGCCGATCCTGGCCGGCATGTTGCTAGCGACACTGGCGGCGCACGCGCTCGCCGGCATTGTCGGCCGCTCGTTTGGCGTCTTGCTGACGCCCGGAGTGGTCGACGGCATCGTCGGTCTGGGCCTGGTCGCAATGGGCATCTGGGCGCTCAAAGCCGACACGCATGACGGCGCGATCGCGGCCAAAAATCGCGGCGCGTTCATTGCCACGCTGGTGACCTTTTTCCTCGCCGAGATGGGCGACAAGACGCAGATCGCGACCGCTGCGCTCGCCGCCGGCTATCCGAACCTGTTCGCCGTGATCGCCGGCGCGACGGCGGGACTCATGCTGGTCAACCTGCCGGCGGTCTTTATCGGCAAGGCGTTCGAGAAGCGGCTGCCGATGCGGGCGATCCATGTCGGCGCGGCAATCCTGTTCGGCGCCCTCGGCGTGCTGTTCCTGGCGCGGGCGGTCGCGTATTTTGCCGGATCGCCGTAGCGGTATCGACCGCGTCGGCCCGATTTGTTAGGACTGGCGCGCAAACCGCGAGACTCCACCGCCGCATGGCTCTATCGCTTTACAACACGCTGACCCGCCGCAAGGAGGAGTTCGCGCCGCTCGATCCGGCGAACGTCCGCATGTATGTCTGCGGCCCGACGGTCTACGACTTCGCGCATATCGGCAACGCGCGGCCGGTCATCGTCTTCGACGTGCTGTATCGCGTGCTGCGCGACCGCTACGGCGCCGGCCACGTCAAATACGCACGCAACATCACCGACGTCGACGACAAGATCAACGCCGCCGCCAAGGCCAACGGCGAGCCGATTGCCGCGCTCACCGCGCGCACCGCCGCCGCCTTCCACGAAGACGTGGCCGCGCTCGGTTGCCTGCCGCCCGACGTCGAGCCGCGCGCGACGCAGCACATCGCGCCGATGATCAAGCTGGTCGAGGCGCTGATTGCGTCGGGCCATGCCTATGTCGCCGAAGGCCACGTGCTGTTCGCCGTGCCGAGCATGCCGGATTACGGAAGGTTGTCGCGCCGCGACCGTGACGAATTGATCGCCGGCGCGCGCGTCGAAGTCGCGCCCTACAAGCGCGATCCGGCGGATTTTGTATTGTGGAAGCCGTCGCCGCCCGATCTGCCGGGCTGGGACAGCCCGTGGGGCCGCGGCCGGCCGGGCTGGCATCTCGAATGCTCGGCGATGAGCGAGGTCCATCTCGGCGAGACCTTCGACATCCACGGCGGCGGCCTCGACCTGATCTTTCCGCACCACGAGAACGAGATCGCGCAAAGCGTCTGCGCTCATCGCGGCAAGCCGTTCGTCAAATACTGGCTGCATAACGGCTTCGTCACGGTGAACGGCGCCAAGATGGCGAAGTCGGAAGGCAATTTTGTCACCATCCGCGACGTCCTCAAGGACGCGCCGGGCGAAGCGGCGCGGCTCGCCATGCTGACCGCGCATTACCGCGATCCGCTCGACTGGACCGCCGAGCGTCTGGCCGAAGCCAAGCGCACGCTCGACCGGTTCTATCTGGCGCTGCGCTCGGCCGAGGACGTGCCGGCGGCAGGGCAGGGCGCGAAGGTGCGCGGCGCACTCGACGACGATCTCAACACGCCTATGGCGCTGACGGCGCTGCACGAGGACGTGGCCGCACTTAACAAGGCCGAGACGCGCGCCGAAAAATCGCGCTTGAAGGGCGCGCTGTTGGACGCCGGCGCGCTGCTCGGCGTCCTGCAGCAAAAACCCGAATCATGGCTGAAGGGCGCCAGTGGCGACGCCGGTGCAGCCGAAATCGAGGCGGAGATCGCGGCGCGCAATGCCGCGCGCAAGGCGCGCAACTTCGCCGAGGCCGATCGCATCCGCAACGCACTCGCGCTCAAAGGCATTCTGCTGGAAGACGGTCCTGGCGGCACGACCTGGCGCCGGGCGGGGTGACACGCGAAGCGTGGCATGCCCGGACTTGTTCCGGGCATGGAGGTCTTCAAAACGTGGATGGCCGGTTCAAGCACGGCGACGTCAATGTGAAGGAGACTCCCATGGTGAAGGCGGTTTGGAACGGTGAGACGATTGCCGAAAGCGACCAGACGGTGGTTGTCGAAGGCAACCATTATTTTCCGCAAGAGGCGGTGAAATGGTCGGCCCTCAAGCCAAGCACCTCGACCTATACCTGTCCGTGGAAAGGCGATGCGCGTTATTTCACAATTGTTGCAGGCGGCAAGGAAAATCCCGACGCCGCGTGGACTTATCCCGATCCCAAACCGGCGGCGGCGCAGATCAAGGGCCGCATCGCCTTTTGGAAAGGCGTGCACATTTCTTAACGGCGCGGCCACGCTCATGTCACGCTGTGGCGATGGAATCCCGGCTAGCGTGCAACCGTGTCGCCCCTATAATCGTTCTACACCGAGCGTCTGAGCCATAAGAACAACAAGGGCGTTGCGCGTGGGAGGGTTGATGGCCCTGGCGGCCGGTAAGACGGCGCACGCGGAGAACCGCGACGCTTGGCGTGCGCGCTTCGCGGATTGCCGCGCGCGCAGCGAAGCTCTTGCCGCGCCGCTGCTGCCCGAGGACCAGGTCGTGCAGTCGATGCCGGACGTCAGCCCGACCAAATGGCATCTGGCGCACGTGACCTGGTTCTGGGAGACGTTCCTGCTGGCGCCGCATCTCGCCGGCTATCGCGCCTTCGATCCGGCCTACAACCACCTGTTCAATTCCTATTACGAAGCGATCGGACCGCGCCATCCGCGGCCGGCGCGCGGCCTGCTGTCGCGGCCGGGAGTTGCCGAGATCGCGCGCTATCGCGCGCACGTCACCGCGGCGATGGAGCGGCTGATCGCGACCGCCGACGCCGCTTCCTTCGCCGCTTTGGCGCCGCTGATCGAGCTGGGCATCGCGCACGAAGAGCAGCATCAGGAACTTATCCTGATGGACATCAAGCACGTCTTCGCGCAGAGCCCGCTCAAGCCGGCCTACAAATCGCCGGCGCCAAAGGCCGCGCGCGCCGCGCCGCCGCTCGAATGGCGCCCGCTCGCCGGAGGCCTGATCGAAATCGGCCACGACGGTGCCGGCTTCGCCTTCGACAACGAAGGCCCGCGCCACAAGGTTTGGCTCGAGCCGTTCCGCCTGGCGACGCGCCTCGTCACCAACGGCGAATATGTCGCGTTCGTCGCCGACGGCGGCTATCGCCGGCCCGAATTTTGGTTGAGCGACGGCTGGGCCTCGGTCAACGCCTCGTGCTGGGAGGCGCCACTTTATTGGCGGCAGGACGGCGACCGCTGGTTTGAATTCACGCTCGCCGGGTCGGTGCCGCTCGATCCCTCCGCGCCGGTGGTGCATGTCAGCCACTACGAGGCCGATGCCTTCGCGCGCTGGGCCGGCCGCCGGCTGCCGACCGAAGCGGAATGGGAAATCGCCGCCGCCGATCTCGCGATCGAAGGCAATTTCCTCGATAGCGGCGTGTTGCATCCGATGCCTGCCAAGCCAAATGAACCCTCGCCCCCTTTAGGGGGAGAGGGAAGGGTGAGGGGGTTGCGCTCGCCGGACGCGGACCAAGCTGCATCCGCGCCCGCGCTGCTTCAAATGTTCGGCGACTGCTGGGAGTGGACGCAGAGCGCGTATGCGCCTTATCCGGGCTTTCGTGCGCCCGAAGGCGCTATCGGCGAATACAACGGCAAATTCATGTCGGGTCAGATGGTGCTCAAGGGCGGCTGCGCGGTGACGCCGGCCGGTCACCTGCGCGCCAGCTACCGCAATTTCTTTCCGCCCGCCGCGCGCTGGTGCTTCGGCGGAATCCGTCTGGCGGAGAATGGCTGATGCCCAACGGAACGCTCGCTGCCTATCTCGATTTCGCGCCGCGCGAGGAAAGTTTTCGCGACGTCGCGGTTGCCGGCCTGACGCGCCACCGCAAGGCGATACCGTGTCGTTATCTCTACGACGCGCCGGGCTCCGCGCTGTTCGAGCGCATTTGCGAATTGCCCGAGTATTACGTCACCCGCGCCGAAACCGCGCTGCTGGCCGAGCGCGCCGGCGAGATTGCGGCCCGCATCGGCCCGCGCGCGCGGCTGATCGAATTCGGCAGCGGCGCCAGCACCAAGGTACGGCTGCTGCTCGAGGCGCTCGACAAGCCGTCGTCCTACGTGCCGATCGACATTTCGGGCGCCATGCTGCATCCGGCCGCCTCGGCGATCGCCGCCGATTTCCCCGCGCTCGAAGTCATCGCGGTCTGTGCCGACTATATGGACCCGTCGCGCCTGCCGCCGCTGGTCGCGGCGACACGCGACCGCCGCGTCGGTTTCTTTCCAGGTTCGACAATAGGCAACCTGACGCCGGACGAAGCGGTGCGTTTCCTGCGCGGCTGCCGGCAGCTTCTGGGGCCCGGCGGCGCAATGATCATCGGTGCCGATCTCAAGAAGGATCCGCGCGCGCTGCACGCCGCATACAACGACGCCGCCGGCGTCACCGCGGAGTTCACCCTCAACCTGCTGGCGCGCATGAACCGCGAGCTCGGCGCCGACTTCAACCTGAAGCGCTTCGCCCACGAGGCGTTCTACAACGGCGCTGCCGGCCGCATCGAAATCTATATCCGCAGCCTGATGGATCAGCTCGTCACCATATCCGGCCGGCGTTTTGCGTTCGTCACCGACGAGCGCATGCACGTCGAATATTCCTACAAGTTCACGGTCGAAGATTTCCGCCGCCTGGCGGCGCGCGCCGGCTTCAAGCCGCTCGACTGCTGGACCGATTCCGAGAACCGCTTCAGCGTGCACTATTTGCTGGCGTGAGCCACCGCGCAGGAATGGTCCTGCAGGCTTTCGCCGTTGGCGACATCGCCGCGCAGCACATCGGCGCGATCCGCGAGCAGGATGAAGCCGGGCTTGCCGGCGAAGGTCGCACCGGCAACGACCAGCGTATATTCGCCCATGTTGGCGCGCGCGTCGGGCACTTCGTCGGCGAGCGTCCGGAACGGATTGACGCCATCGAGATCGGGTATGACCAGCCGGCGCGCGATGTAGTAATGACCGGCGAGCGCGAGCGGAAACGGCCGCCATTTGTCGCCGATGGCCCCGCGATGCTGCGCCAGCGCGTCGCGCACGCTCTGGCGCAGACAATCGACGTGAATGTGGAGCTGGTTTTGCGACCGGCCATGAATCGAATTGACCGCCAGCGACAGATCGCTGCGCGTGAGATGTCCCGGCGCCCGCGCCTCGACCAGACGCCGCGCCGACCAGGCTTCCTGCATGTAGTCGGTTGACCGCGGCAGCAGCAGGACGGCGCTTTCGATGCCGGTAATGCGCGCCGTCGGCAGCACCAGGAACTGCGTCGCGCCGACGCGGTCCTTGAGCACGACATAGCCGTGCGCCAGATCGACCAGCGTGCATGGCGACGGATCGTGCCGGTCGATTTGATGGGGCACGCACTGGTCGTGAACGATGCGCCATAGCGCCAGCGGATCGGCGTGCGCGTGCGTGTTCGAAGCGACAAGTGCAATCAGCAGCGCGGCGACGCCGCACAGGCGATTCACCGGACGCATGGCCCGGATTATAACTGCATGAACGACTTGAATTCGGGCAGCATGGCGCGCCATAGCTGGATGTAAGCCTCGACGTTGGCCGTGGTGCCGTACGCAATTCTGGCATCCATTGCCGCCCACAAAGTGTTGTCGGGCGAGATATAGGCGCGCAGGAATTTATGGCCGTTGTTCCAGGCGTTGATTCGATCGGGCGTCAGTTGTGCATTGCCTTTGGCATTCGACCAGCCAACCCTGAAATAAACGTCTTGGCAGCGGCCGTTGTGGCACGCGCCGAAGCTGACGTCGAAACCGAGGCCGGCGGCGCGGCCGTTGATGATCGGCTGGCCGTCGCTGCTCTGGCTGAGCTTGGGTGCCATCTCATGTTGCGCCAAAAGCTGCGCCATTTCGGCGGGGGTGATGCCTTCAGCCGGCAAGGGCACCGAAGTCACTGCGGCAAAAACCGGCGACGCCAGCAACGCCGTCAGTGCGAACGCGGCAATCAATATGCGTTTCATCGTTCCCCCTGTGCCCGAACGCTGCGAACTATCGGCCGAAAGGTCGCGCGAAATCAACCGGCGGTACGACGCTGTCCGGGCGCGTGATCGATGGCTGCCGGCGTGATCGCACACAGGGCGCTTGCCGGTGGCCAATCGCCGCCACCGCGGCCTTTTGAACGGCTGAGAATAGCTCCTTAACCCATTCCTGCGGCTCGACTTTCCGGACTCCGGTCACTAGGATGCGCCCCCATGGCGGGCGAACGGATCTATCTCTACGACACGACATTGCGCGATGGCGCGCAGACACAGGGCGTCGATTTCGGCGTGCCCGACAAGCTCGCGATTGCGCGCGAGCTCGATCAGCTCGGCATCGATTACATCGAAGGCGGCTGGCCGGGTGCCAATCCGACCGACGACGCCTTTTTTGCGCGGCCGCCCAAGCTGACGCGGGCGCGGCTCACCGCCTTCGGCATGACGCGCCGCTCCGGCCGCAGCGCCGCCAACGATCCCGGTCTCACCGCGGTGCTGTCGTCTGGCGCGCAGGTCGCCACGCTCGTCGGCAAGTGCTGGGATTTCCACACCAAGGTCGCGCTCAACGTCAGCGCCGAGGAAAACCAGGCGATGATCGCGGATTCGGTGGCGCTCGCCGCGAAGAAGCTCGACGAGGTGATCTTCGACGCCGAGCATTTCTTCGACGGCTACAAGGCCGATCCGAAATTCGCCCTTGGCTGTATCGCCGCCGCGCTCAAGGCCGGCGCGCGCTGGATCGTGCTGTGCGACACCAACGGCGGCACGCTGCCGCACGAGATCGAGAAGATCGTCGGCGAGGTGACCAAGACCGTGCCCGGCGACAGGCTCGGGATCCATTGCCACAACGACACCGAGACCGGCGTCGCCAACTCGCTGGCGGCGGTGCGCGCCGGCGTGCGCCACGTCCAGGGCACGCTCAACGGCCTGGGCGAGCGGTGCGGCAACGCCAACCTGGTCTCGATCATCCCGAATCTGATGCTCAAGATGGGCTACAAGACGGGCGTCGATGCCGCCGGCCTGAAGCATCTGACGCACGTCTCGCATTTCCTCGACGAGCGTCTCAATCGCGCGCCCGACCGCCATGCCGCTTATGTCGGCGAAAGCGCCTTCGCGCACAAAGGCGGGCTGCACGTCTCGGCGGTCGAGAAGGATCCGCGCTCCTACGAGCACGTCGAACCCGAGCAGGTCGGCAACCATCGCCACATCGTCGTCTCGGATCAGGCCGGCAAATCGAATTTGCTGGCGCGGCTGCGCGAGATCGGCATCGAGGTGAAATCCGACCATCCCAAGCTCGGCGCGTTGCTCGAAGACGTCAAAAAGCGCGAGTTCGAAGGCTACACCTACGACGACGCCGGCGCTTCGTTCGAGCTGCTGGCGCGGCGCGCGCTCGACAGCGTGCCGGAATATTTCCGGCTGCAAAGCTTCCGCGTGCTCGACGAGCGCCGCTGGAATGCGCGCGGCGAGCTGATCACGCTGTCCGAGGCGACGATCAAGATCACCGTCAACGGCCAAGCTGGCATGACCGTTGCCGAGGGCAATGGCCCGGTCAACGCGCTCGACGCGGCGTTGCGCGAGGCGCTGCTGCCGGCCTTTCCCGAGGTCGCTGAAATCCGCCTGACGGACTACAAGGTGCGCATCCTGACTCCGCAGGACGCCACCGGCGCGGTGACGCGGGTGATGATCGAGACCACGGACCGCGACGGCACGGTGTGGTCGACCTGCGGCGTCTCGACCAACGTCATCGACGCGTCCTACAACGCGCTGCACGACTCCCTGACCTACAAGCTCTGGCGCGCGGGCCGGCGAGCCTGACATGGCCGGCACGGATCGGCGCCGAACGCGGCTTTCGGGTGGCCCCGCGATCGTCCTGGTCGAGCCACAACTCGGCGAGAACATCGGCACCGCCGCGCGCGCGATGTACAATTGCGGCCTCACCGATCTGCGCCTGGTGAAGCCGCGCGACGGCTGGCCGAACAAGAAGGCAATTGCCGCCGCCTCGGGCGCCGACACCGTTCTCGATAAGGCGCGGCTCTACGCCAGCGTCGAAGAAGCGATCGCCGATCTCCGCCGCGTGTATGCCACCACGGCGCGCGACCGCTACATGGTGAAGCGCATCCTGACGCCGCGCTTCGCGGCATCCGAAATGCGCGCGCTGATGGCTGCGGGCGAGGGCTGCGGCATTCTCTTCGGGCCGGAACGCACCGGCTTGGTCAACGAACACATCGCGCTTGCAGAATCTGTGATCTCTGTGCCGCTCAATCCGGCGTTTTCGTCGCTCAATCTGGCGCAGGCGGTGTTGGTCGTGGGCTACGAGTGGTTCGTTGCCGGCGATGAAACCGTGCCGGCGCAGCTTGCCACCGGTCATTCCAAGCCGGCGACGAAGGACCGGCTCATCGCCTTCTTCGAGCATCTCGAGGAGGCGCTCGACGATAGCGGTTTCATGCGCAACGCCGAGAAGCGGCCGTCGATGGTGCGCAACCTGCGCAATCTGTTTCAGCGCGCACAATGCACCGATCAGGAGCTGCGCACGCTGCACGGCGTCGTTACGTCGTTTGTCGGCCCGCGCAAGCGGAAAGCAAAGAAGAGTTAGTGCCGTCGCCGCTTGCCCGCGGGCGGAAGGTTCTCTATATCCAGTCCATCGGCATGACGCCGATCCGGTCGCAGCCTACCCGGACAAAACAAGGAGCCCCGATTGAACGACGACCCATTGCGCGCGCCGCTTGCCGCGTCTGCCGCGGCCTGAGCCCGCCATGTACACCATTGCCAAGCGTTTCTCGTTCTCCGCCTCGCACGTGATCGGCGGGTTGGCGCCCGGCCACCCTTGCGGCCGGCTGCACGGCCACAATTACGAAGTCGAGGTCGAGCTGCGGCGTCCAGCGCTCGACGTCACCGGCTTCGTGCGGGATTTCCATGAGCTTGCCGCGCTCAAGGCCTTTATCGACGCGACGCTCGACCATCGCCACCTCAACGATGTGCTCGGTCACGACCGCACCACCACCGAGGTGCTGGCGAAGTGGCTCTATGACTGGTGCAAAGCGCATTGGCCGGAAACTGCGGCTGTACGGGTCGGCGAGACGCCGCGGAGCTGGGCCGAATATCGGCTATGACGCAGACCATTGCCGTCAGCGAAATCTTTGGCCCGACGGTTCAGGGCGAGGGGCCATTGATCGGTCGGCCGACCGTATTCGTACGCACCGGCGGCTGCGACTACCGCTGCCGGTGGTGCGACACGCTTTATGCGGTGCTGCCCGAGCATCGCGGCGAATGGATGTCGCTCACGGCGGACGAAATAATGGCGAGGATCGACGCGCTAACCGCCGGTCAGCGGGTGCTGGTGACGGTGTCGGGCGGCAATCCGGCGTTGCAGCCGCTTGCGCCGCTCATCGCCCTGGGCCGCCGCGCCGGCCATCGTTTCGCGCTTGAGACGCAAGGCAGCGTCGCGCGCGACTGGTTTGCCGCTCTCGACTGGCTGATCTTTAGCCCCAAGCCGCCGTCGTCGGGCATGGCGACCGACTGGGATGTCTTCGAAACCTGTCTTGCGTCGGCAGGCGATGCGCCGCGCCGCGCGCTGAAAATCGTCGTGTTCGACGAAGCGGATTATGCCTATGCGCGCGCAACGGCCGCGCGCTTTCCGAGCTTGCCGGTCTATCTCCAAACCGGAAACCAGGCACCCGAGCTTGGACGCGACGATCCATCGGGCGGCGAAGCCGACTTCGACGCGCTGCGCCACCGGACGCGTTGGCTCATCGAGCGGGTCGCCTCCGACCGCTGGTTCGACGTTACGGTCTTGCCGCAACTCCATGTCCTCGTGTGGGGCAACCGGCGCGGTGTCTAGTTCCGTCTATAAGATACTCGCGGCGGCGGAATGGCACGCGGCCATGGCGGCAGGCGTTTTCGTTGGGTCGGCCGTCGATAAGCGCGACGGCTATATCCACCTATCGACGGCGGCGCAGGTACGCGAGACCGCGGCGCGGCACTTTGCCGGTCAGTCCGACCTGGTGCTGGTGGCGTTCGACGACGGCGCGCTCGGTCCGGCGCTGCGCTGGGAGCCGTCGCGCGGCGGCGCGTTGTTTCCCCATCTCTACGCGTCGCTCGATCCGCGCGCGGCGCGCTGGGCACAGCCGCTGCCGTTGGGCCGCGACGGCATACACGTCTTCCCGCCGCTCGACGGCGAAGCTTGAATTTTGCGGTTTTCGTCCAAAGAAAGGACAGTGACTCTGTTGCGATCGTAAGGCTTAGGAAACCGGCGGTTTTGAAGCCTGAGGCCGGCGCGCTAACCTGAAATTAGCCGTGTTGCCGGGCCGCAGTTACGTTTTGGAAAGTTTTTTCGCGCAAAAGTTGCGCCTATGAATCGATCAAATGAAGCGTTGCAGCCAGCATGCGCGTGCGGCGGCCATGAGCGCTGAACCGGCAACGGGCGGCGTTCTGGGGTCGCAACCGGCGTGGACGCCGATGGAAACCAGCGTCAAGAGCGGCGCGGTCATCGGCGATCCGCGGATCGAGGCGGTCTACCGCCATTGGTACGAATGTCAGCGTGACGGTTCGCTGCCACGCGACACCGACATTCATCCCGACGAAATCTCCGCAGCGATCGCGTCGCATACCATGGTGCTCGACGTCGTGCGCACGGAGGCCGCCGTGCGTTTCCGCTATCGCCGCGTCGGCAAGGTTTTCTGGCGCGCCGGCGGCGTCGAGCCGACCGGCCACTTCCTCGACGAAGTCCTGCCGGCCAAGGCCGGATATCGCGACTATGTCATCGGCATCTACCGCGAGGTGACGGAGAGCAAGCGTCCGCTTTACACCGAGAATCTGTTCACCCGTCACGGCCACTCGGTACCGATCGGCGCCAAGCGCGTGAGCCTGCCGATCACCAAGGACGGTGCCGAGGTCGACATGATCCTCGCGGCCCATGTGTTCGAATACCAGATCTTCCTGGAATATCCGCATCATCGCGATCCGCTCGCGACCGTCGACGGCTTGCGCGAGGCGGTTCGCGCTTACCTCGCCGAAAAAACGCGCACCTGACGATCGAAGTCTGCTGCGCTCAGCGCCCCGCTGCCGTTACTGTATCGAGACGCTGCGCCACACGGCGCGCCGTCTGCTCGCGCTGCGCCGTGATTGCACGCACGGCTTGCCGTGCACTCGCCAAGACCGCGGCCGGCGCGGTTTCCGGCGTGCCGCTGTGGAAGGGTGGTTCCGGCGCATATTCGATGGCGAGCTGGATGGTCTGCGCCGCTTCGTCGCCGCGCAGCATCGCCGCCACCCGCAATGCGCCGTCGATGCCCGAGGTGACGCCGGCGGCGAAAACGAAATTGCCGTCGATCACCACGCGCTGGTTCACGGGAATAGCCCCGAAGAGCGGCAGCAGATGGAACGAGGCCCAGTGCGTCGTTGCACGCTTGCCCTTGAGCAGTCCCGCCGCGCCGCAGATCAGCGCGCCGGTGCAGACCGAGAACACCAGTCGCGCGCCATGCGCCTGCCGCCGCACCCAATCGAGCACCTCTTCGTCGTCCATCAGGCCTTCCTGGCCGAAGCCGCCGGGAATCTGCAGGACGTCGAGCTTCGGCGCTTCGGCCAGCGCCGCATCGGGCGCCAGGCGCAGGCCGCGGCCGTCGCGCACCGACGCGCCGCCCTTGCCGAAGATGCGATAGGTCGAATTCGGCAGGCGCGACAGCACTTCAAAAGGCCCGGTAAGGTCGATTTGGTCGATGCCTTCGAACAACAGCGCGCCGATCTGCAGATGCGTGTCAGCTGGAATCATGCGTGGCCCTCCGTTTGATGCGTCGCGCGGCGGCTGGCCGGCGGCCGGCGGAAGCGTTCGCGATAGGCGCCGGGCGGCGTGCCGAGTTGGCGCAGGAAAGCGCGCCGCATGGTTTCTTCGGTGCCGAAGCCGCAGGCGGCGGCGACCGCGGCGAGACCCTTGGGAGACTCCTCGAGCCGCCGGCGCGCTGCTTCGACGCGAAGTTGGTCTATGAGCTTCGCTGGCGTGACGCCAAGCTCGCGCGCGAAGACGCGGGCGAATTGCCGCGGACTCAGGCGTGCGCGCTCGGCCAGCAGCTCGACGGTGAGCGGTTTGTGCAGATTGTCGGCGATCCAGGCGACGAGTTCGCGCAGATCAGCGGCCGGGACCGTTTGCGCCGCGAGGACGGCGCTGAATTGCTGCTGGCCGCCGGGCCGGCGCAGGAACATCACCAGCTGGCGCGCCACCGCGAGCGCGAGCCGGTGGCCGTGATCCTCCTCGACCAAGGCAAGCGTCAGGTCGATGCCGGCGGTGATGCCGGCCGATGTCCAGAATTTGCCGTCGCGGATGAAGATCGGCTCAGGTTCGACTCGGACCTGCGGATAGGTCGTCGCCAGCAGTGCGCACCAGCGCCAATGCGTTGCGGCGCGCTTGTTGTCGAGCAAACCGGCGGCCGCGAGGACGAAGGCACCGGTGCACACCGAAGCAACCCGGCGCGACCAATGTGCCAATCGGCGTACCGCATCGCGCAATGCAGGTTCGCCGGCGCGTTCGCGTGCACCTTCGCCGCCGGCGACGATCAGCGTGTCGAGCGGCCGCCGGTCGGCCAGCAAGGCAGCCAGCGATCGGCCGGACACAAGCTCGACGGCCGACGTGGTCGACGGCGCCTTCTGTCCGGCCGTCGGCACCACGGCAACTTCGACGTCGTATAGCGGCGTTGCCGAGAGGCGATTGGCTTGCGCAAAGACTTCCGCCGGACCGGCAACGTCAAGCAGTTGCGCCGGTGCGGCGGCGAGGATCAGTACGCGGCGCGGCGCGTGTGCGGCTGGGGCAGGGCGAGTGGCCATGGCCAAACGCTCGCAGGTTTTGTCGATGGCAGCAATGACAATATACCCACGGTTCCTGCCATAGGCGGGCATAGGCAAAGGCGCGGCCATTGCCGCGGCACTTTGACCTGACGCCGATGGGAAGGACTTTAGGTGGCTTCGCTGGCCACCGGGGTGCGGACCTTGGGCGCCACCGGAGCGGGACCGAGCTGCTGCAACGCTTCTTTTTCGTTCAGGTAGACGCCGGCGGGGCCGGCGATGTCATGGACGATGAAGCCGAGCTTGAGCAGATGCTTCGCCCGCTCGACCGCGGCCTCGCGTGAATTGGTGACCGCCTCGTTCCAGCGGCCGCCTTCAGGCCGGCGGGTTTCCCAGCGGATGGTCCACCGCTCGCCGGTGTCGTATTCGGGTGCGGCGCGGAAGCTCGTGCGGGGGCGATATTGCATGGTTCTCTATATGGTTACTGTTGCGTGGGGTAGCAAGAGCGGTTGGCCAGCAGGCGCAGGAAACGCTCGCGCACGACGGCCGGATCGTAGCCGGCGCCGTTGCACGCCGCTTCGAAATCGGCGTCGCTGCGAATGAACCATTCGCGCGCGGCATTGCGCAGTTGGTCGCGCACCTGGTGCTGGTACGATGCCGTGGGATCGTCGAGAGCGTCCTGGAGCGCGCGGTTGAGCACGGCGCACCACATCTGGCGCTCCGGCGCATGCGCCGATGACAATTCCGCCCGGCTGATATGCTCGACCGCTGACAGGTGCATGGCGCAGCTTTAATAGCCCTCGCGCTCGAGCCGCTTGCGCAGCGTCTTGCGCTGGCGGCGTACCGCCTCGGATTTCTCGCGCGCGCGGCGCTCGGACGGCTTCTCGTAGGAGCGCCGCCGTTTCATCTCGCGGAAGACGCCTTCGCGCTGGAGCTTTTTCTTGAGGACGCGCAGCGCTTGGCCGACGTCATTGTCGCGGACGAGAACCTGCAAATTCTTTCTCCTGTGGCCGCTGGCGGCCAATAACGCGGGAAACCGGCATGAACCGCCGGAGCCTTGCGCCGAAAACTTGGAACGGAAGGCGGACCAGGACCGAACGTTCCGGCCGGGGGACGCCGAGGCATTTAGTCGGCTAACCCTAACGGATTCCTATGGATTTTGCAAGGTTGGGTATCGGAGTACCGTACCGACGACCATTGATCTCGGCGCGCGATCCTCGTTCCGAATCGAAGGCGAACAGCGGCAGGTCGGCCACGGATTGCATACGCGGTTTGCGCAAATATCGTTGCGCATCAGGAAATTAGCGTGCGTGCCGGCGGCTTGCCGCCGTTGACTTCTCCCCCACCGCCACTATAGTCCCGCCCCATTCCCAAGAACGTGGGCGCT
>DASQHO010000098.1:0-3457 GCA_035632055.1 Allostellaceae bacterium | reverse complement strand
TGCCACGTTCGTCGACGAGACGCAGACGCGCCGCGGCGATCTCGTCGTTGACGCGAGGACCATCATGCGTGGTCCCTCGATGCGCAACGGCGGGGGGTAGTCTAGGCGGTATGAAACACCTCCAACACGCTCCTTGCTTGCCTAAGAAGTGGGCGCCGTGGATGGCACGGCCGCCTCGCCTTTCAATCTAGCGATGGCCTCGCCAAGCGCAAGGATTTCCTGATCTTTCCCACCCAGCCGGCGCAGCGCAACGCTTTGCGTTTCGGCCTCGCGGGCACCCACGACCAGTAGCAGTGGCACTTTTGCGAGACTGTGCTCGCGCACCTTCAGGTTGATCTTTTCGTTGCGCAGGTCCGCCGTCGCCCGCAGGCCGGCCTTGGTTAAGGCGTCGAGCACGGTACCGGCATAGGCATCGGCGTCCGACGTGATGGTTGCCACCACCGCTTGTACCGGCGCCAGCCACAGCGGGAACCGGCCGGCATGCTGTTCGATCAGGATGGCGATGAAGCGCTCGAGCGAGCCCAGGATCGCGCGATGCAGCATCACCGGCCGATGGCGCTGGCCATCCTCGCCGATGTAATTGGCGTCGAGACGCTCGGGCAGAACGAAATCCACCTGCAGCGTGCCGCACTGCCAGTCGCGGCCGATCGCGTCGCGCAGCACGAATTCGAGTTTGGGCCCATAGAACGCGCCCTCGCCGGGATTGAGCGTGTAGGGAAGCTTCGCCGCGTCGATCGCGGTCTTGAGTGCGGCTTCGGCCCTTTCCCAGACCGCATCGTCGCCGGCACGCTTCGCCGGTCGGTCGGAAAATTTGACCGAGACGTCCTCGAAGCCGAAGTCGCGATAGACCGAACGCAGCAGATCGCAGAAGGCGACGCTTTCGGACGTGATCTGGTCCTCGGTGCAGAAGATGTGCGCGTCGTCCTGGGTGAAGGCGCGCACGCGCATAATGCCATGCAAGGCGCCGGACGGCTCGTTGCGATGGCAGGCACCGAACTCGGCCATGCGCAGTGGCAGCTCGCGATAGGAATGCAGATGCTGGCGATAGATCTGCACGTGGCCGGGGCAATTCATCGGCTTGATCGCAAGCACGCGCTTGACGCCGGTATCCTTGTCGGCGTTCTCGACGGTGAACATGTGCTCGCCGAATTTTTCCCAATGACCGGATTCTTCCCAAAGCTTGCGATCGATGAGCTGTGGGGTCCGCACTTCGACATAGCCGGCGCGACCGAGCCGCATGCGGATGTAATTCTCGATGGTGCGATAGAGCGTCCAGCCTTTCGGGTGCCAGAAGACGCTGCCGGCGGCCTCCTCCTGCTGATGGAAGAGATCGAGCTCGCGGCCGAGCCGGCGGTGATCGCGCTTTTCGGCCTCTTCGAGCTGGAACAGGTACTGCTTGAGATCTTTTTCGTGCGCCCAAGCGGTGCCGTAGACGCGCTGCAATTGCGCATTGCGCGCGTCGCCGCGCCAATAAGCGCCGGCCACCTTGGTCAGCTTGAAGGCGTGGCCGAGCTTGCCGGTCGACGGCAGATGCGGCCCGGTGCAAAGATCGACGAAACGGCCTTGGCGATAGAGGCTGATCGCCTCGTGCGCCGGAATCTCGTGAATCCACTCCGCCTTGTACTTCTCGCCCTGGTCGGCGAAGAACTGCACCGCCTTGTCGCGTTCCCACTCTTCGCGCGTGATTGTCTCGTTGCGGTCGACGATCTCGTGCATGCGCTGCTCGATCTTGGTCAGATCGTCGGGCGTGAACGGCGTGTCGCGCGCGAAATCGTAATAGAAGCCGGTGTCGGTCGCCGGACCGAAGGTCACCTGGGTTTCGGGATAGAGCTCTTTCACCGCCTCGGCCATGACGTGCGCCGCGTCGTGACGGATGATCTCGAGCGCCGGCGGCGAATCGCGCGTCAGGATGGCGATTTTCGCGTCGCGCTTGATCGGCGCCGCCAGATCCTTGGACGCGCCGTCGACCGCAATGGCAAGCGCCGCCTTCGCAAGGCCTGGACCGATCGCCTTGGCGATGTCGGCGCCGGTGACGCCGCGCGGAAAGCTGCGCGCCGCGCCGTCGGGCAGCGTGACCGTGATCGAATCAGCGGCTTTGGCGTCAGGCATGGGCGCCGGTTTATCGCAAGGGAAGCGTGGCGGCAACCGCCTCTACCGGCAGGTCGCCAAGGTCGTCGCGGCGGAGAATCGTGACGCGCGCACCGCGCGGCGCCGTCAAAGCAGGATCGGACGCGGCGGAGTAGAGCACGGTCGCCGGCGCGCCGCCGGCGACGATCAGGTGCATTGGGCCGGTGTCGTTGCCGACGGCGTAAAAGCATGCGCCGCCGAGCGCCACGAGATCGCCGAAACCGGTACGGCCGATTAGGTTATAAGCCGCCGGACAATCGCGCGCGATCTCGGCGCCGGCGGCGATGTCGTCGGATCCGCCGACCAGCACCGGGGGCAGGCCGAGGTTGGTCAGGAACGACGCCAAGCGCATGAAACGCCCGGCAGGCCAGCGCTTTTCCGGTCGGTGCCGGGAGCCGCCCGGCACCAGCAAAACGAAGCGGTCCGGCAACCTGAACCGGCTGATGTCGCTGGCTGCCCACGACATGTCCGGCGGCGGCACCGTAGCGATTCCCGCCATGGCCAGCTGATCGCGCTGCCGGTCGACGGTGTGCATCCGGTCACGATCGGGATTGGCATGCGGATGCGATGCGCCGGCCGCGATTCCCGACCATTGCGGATGCCGCGGCCACAGCAGATGGAAATAGAGGCTCGAGCGATCCGAGGTTTGCAGGTCGTAGACGCGATCGAAGGCGCCACGACGCAATCGCCGCGCGAGAGCGAACAGCGCCCATGGGCGCGTCCAGCCCGCGCGCTCGTCGACCCAGACTGCGTCGAAGTAAGGCGCCTGGCGGCCGAGTTCGGCATAGGCCGGCGTCGTCAGCAACGTGATGTGCGCTTGCGGATGATGGACGCGGATCGCCGCGGCCGGCCCCATCGCCTGGACGAAGTCGCCCAGCGCACCGAGCTTGATGACGAGGATGCGCTCCGTCATGCGGCGGCGCTTGCCTATGCCGCGACGGTTGCAGTGACCGGTGCCGGCGCGACACCCAACAGTTCCTGATACACGGCGATCGTGCGTGCCACCATCACCGCCGTCGTGAAATTGGCGCGGACATGGGCGATGGCACGAGCGGCAAGCTGGGCGCGACTATCGGCGTCGAGCGTCAGCGCCGACGCGATCGCGCCGCTCAACGCATCGGCGTCGTTCGGCGCCACCAGCCAGCCGGTCTTGCCGGGCACGACGGTTTCCACAGCGCCGCCATGCGATGTCGCCACCACCGGCCGGCCCATCGCCTGCGCCTCGACAATGACGCGGCCGAATCCTTCCGGCTCGGTCGAGGCTGAGACGACGACGTCGGCCAGCATGTAAGCCGCCGGCATGTCGCGGCACTCGTCGAGCACACGGAAC
>DASQHO010000097.1:0-15439 GCA_035632055.1 Allostellaceae bacterium | reverse complement strand
CTACGCCGTCGGTTGCGGAATGAATATCCTGGCAGTCGTGCTCGGCTTCTTCATCCTGCGTCCGGCGATCAACAGCCGCCTGAAGCTCGCCAGCGAACTGGCCGGTGCGCCGGCCGGTGCGGTGGGTGCACGGGCGAGCCGTTAACCGCGGCATCGTCGAACGAGAAACGGAGGAGGGTAGCGGAATTCGGGAAGGATGACGCGGTGAGAGAACTAGGCCGCTGGCCGCGGCCGACCCCCTTGTTCTTGCCGCACCATCCAAAGAAACCCGCTCCTTCTTCCGTTCCGTTTTCCGGCAGGTTGTCCGGGAACGGCCCAGCGGCAGGCGGAAACAGGTCACCCGGATGGCCGGTTCACTTCAAACAATCATTATCGTCTGTTTGGTTTCGGCCGGAGGGCTTGCCCTCCGGCTTTTATCGCTTTTAGGGCCTGCGTCTTTTGCCTGGGCGATCACGTTCGCGGTCGGTATCGGCACTTTCACCGCCGCCTCGATCCTACTCGGCATCGGCATCGCCATCGCGATGCTCAGCATACTTTAGCCGCCGGCGCGCGCAGCGCCGCACGCTCGTCCTACGTCGTAAGCGACGATTTCCGCTCCGCTCAATCGGCCGCGGATGGCGATTCCGCGGCGTTTGACCGCACCCGGAACTGGATCAGCGTGTCGCGCTTGCGTTCTTGGCGAACCACATGCGCGCGCACTTGCAGCAGATCGCGGCGCGCGACGAGACCGACCACGACGTCGTCGCCGCGGCGCAAGACTGGCGCGCGCCCAACTTCGGCGGCCGCCATGCGGTCGGCGAGCTCGCCGACAAGCTCGTCCTCGTAGCCAGTGACCAGGTCGCGCTCGGACAACAGATCGCGCAGCGTGTGGCCCGCCGGCCAGCCCGCCATCGTCCAGCGCAACGCATCGGAGCGCGCCACCATGCCGACCAAACGCCCATCGGCGTCGATCACCGGATAGCTCTTGTGCCGTGACGCCGCTTCCGGTCCGGTGAAGAACGCGATTGCATCGCCAACCGGCATATCGGCCGCGAGCGTGTTGACCGGCGTCGCCATGATATCGGAAACGCGCATGGTCTCGAACGGATCGACGATGTACTCGCGCATTACGTGGTGGCCGCGACGCGCGACCTTTTCCGTGAGGATCGAACGCCGCAGCAGCAGCACGGTCGTCGCGTGCGCCGCGATGCAGGCGACGGCCAGCGGCAACAGCGCGCCGACGTTATGGGTCAGCTCGAGGGCGAAGACGATGGCGGTCAGGGGCGAACGCATCGTGCCGCCCATGATGGCCGCCATGCCGAGCAGCGCCCAGAGTTCGACGCCGCCGACCGGCATGACGCTGCCGAAAACGGCGCCGACTGCGCCGCCCATGATCAGCAATGGCGCCAATACGCCACCACTGGTGCCGGAACCGAGCGCGACCGACCAGATGACGGCCTTGACCACCAGCAGCCGTAGCGCGCCGACATTGCTGATGTCGCCGCGCAGCAGTGCGGCGATGTTATCGTAGCCGACGCCAAGCGCATGCGGCTCGATCAACCCGCCAAGGCCGACGATCAATCCGCCGATCATCGGCCACCACATCCAGTGGATTGGCAGCCGCTGGAACAGATCCTCGCTGGCGTAAACCATTTGCGTGAGCAGGCCGGATGCCAGGCCGGCAATGATGCCGAGCACAACGGCCAGCAACAGCCCAAGCGGTGGCAGAGCGTGGCTCGTCGCCATCGGGAATAGCGCGCCGGCGCCCAGAAGCCACGGACGCCAGACCTCGGCGACGATCGAAGCGACGGCGACCGGAATGAAGCTGCGCGGCTTCCACTCGAACAGCAGCAACTCGACCGCCAGCAGCATCGCCGCGATCGGCGTGCCGAAGGTGGCGCTCATGCCGGCGGCGGCGCCCGCCACTAGCAGCGTCTTGCGCTCGGCGTTCGATAACGCGAAGAACTGGCCGAACAGCGAGCCGAATGCGCCGCCGGTCATGATGATTGGGCCTTCGGCGCCGAACGGTCCGCCGGTGCCGATCGAGATTGCCGACGATAGCGGCTTGATCACTGCGACCTTGGCCTCGATTCGGCTGCCGCCGATCAGGATCGCTTCCATTGCCTCGGGAATGCCGTGGCCGCGGATCTTCTCCGAGCCGAAGCGCGCCATCAGGCCGATGACGAAACAACCGGCAACCGGGATGAGCACTGTGAGTGGGCTCAAAACAGTGTCGGAGATGATCGCCGGCGCGTCGGTGAACTGCCCGTGATAGGCGAGATTGGTCACTAAGTAGATCAGATGCAGCAGCGCCCAGGCCGCGGCGGCGCCGACCGTGCCGACGACCAGCGCCATGGCAACCAGAATCAACAGTCGGCGATCGGTGGTGAAATCGCGCAGCCGGTCTTCGGCCGTTGCGGTCGGGCTGTGGGCGCGATGGGGTTGCGACGGAGTATCCGACGGAGTCTTATTGTGCATCTGCGAGATGGTTTGGGGAAGGGTGGTTGCGGCTGGAGTCGAGGTTATATCGCAATGCGATATATCATTGTAAAGCATCGATGGGGATGTGAATAGATGTCGCGCAGCGATGGTTAACCGGGCGGACAGGCGACAGGGTGGCTTGGCAGCCGCGGATTACTTGCGACTCGCTGAGTTTCGCTACCTTTTGCGGCACTTTCTGGCGTTCAGCGAGCGCGCGGCCGGCCGCGCCGGCCTAACTGCGCAACAGCATCAGGCGCTGCTGGCGATCAAGGGCTACCCGGCCAGGGCGGCGGTAACCGTCGGCGACCTTGCGGCGCGGCTTGCCATCCGCCATCACAGCGCCGTTGGGCTGGTCGACCGGCTCGTCGCGAAGGCGCTGGTGCGGCGCCGAGGCGGGATCGCCGACCGCCGCCAGATTCGGCTGGAGCTGACGCCGAAAGCCGAATCACGATTGGCGTATCTGTCCGTGGCGCATCGCAATGAGCTGGAGCGGCTTGCGCCCTTGCTACGAGTGCTGCTGGATGCATTTGGTCAGCCGAAAACACGAGAAAAGCCAGGAAAACTGCGGCGTCCCGGGCGAAAACGCAATTAGTTGACTGTAGACAACTATTGGCCTAAAAAATTTCTGTGTGGTGAATACGCCAGCTCCCTGAACCCCGCTTCGGCGGGGTTCTTTTTTTCGACTTCCGTGAATTGAGACAGTCGTGCCGGCGTTGCCGGCGGCGGCTTACGCCTTGCCAAAGACGCGGCGGAAGATCGTGTCGACGTGCTTCAGGTGATACGCGTTGTCGAAATGCTTCGCCAGCGCCGCCGGTTTGATGTGTTTCGACACCTCGGCATCGCTCAGGAGCAGGTCAGCGAACGCGCCTTTGCCGTGCCACGCTGACATGGCGTTGCGCTGTACCGCCTGATAGGCGCCTTCGCGGCTCATGCCGGCTTGGGTCAGCGCCAGCAGCACGCGCTGCGAATTGACCAGTCCACCGAGACTTTCAAGGTTTTCCCGCATACGGTCCGGATAGACGACGAGCTTCTCGACGATCTCCGCGGTGCGCGCGAGCGCGAAATCGAGCCCGATGGTGGCGTCGGGCGCGATGACCCGCTCGACCGCCGAGTGCGAGATGTCGCGCTCATGCCACAGCGCCACGTTTTCGAGCGCGGGTATCACCGCGCCGCGTACGAGGCGCGCGAGGCCCGTGACATTTTCCGACAGCACCGGATTGCGCTTGTGCGGCATGGCGCTCGAGCCTTTTTGGCCGGGCGCGAAATATTCCTCGGCTTCGCGCACTTCGGTGCGCTGCAGGTGGCGGATTTCGAGCGCCAGGTTCTCGAGCGAGCTGGCGATGACGCCGAGCGTGGCGAAGAACATGGCGTGGCGGTCGCGCGGCACGATCTGGGTCGAAACCGGCTCGGGTTTGAGGCCGAGCTTTTTGGCGACGTATTCCTCGACCTCTGGCGCGACGTTGGCGAAGGTGCCGACAGCGCCGGAAATCTTCGTCGTCGCGATCTCGGCGCGGGCCTGTTCGAGGCGCTCGCGGCCGCGTACGAATTGCGCGTAGTGGCCGGCCAGCTTGAGGCCGAAGGTCGTCGGCTCGGCGTGGATGCCGTGGCTGCGGCCGACGCAGAGCGTCTTCTTGAATTCGAATGCACGACGCTTGAGCGCTGTCAGCAGCCGATCGACATCGGCGATCAGAATATCCGCCGCCTGCGTCAGCTGCACCGCGAGGCATGTATCCAGCACGTCGGACGAAGTCATGCCCTGATGGATGAACCGCGCTTCGGGCCCGACATGTTCGGCAAGGTTGGTCAGGAAGGCGATGACATCGTGCCTGGTTTGGCGCTCGATTGCGTCGATGCGCGCGATTTCGAACTTCCCCTTGGCGCGCAGCGCCTTTGCGGCCGATTTCGGCACGGTGCCGTGCTTGGCCATGGCGTCGAGGGCATGCGCCTCGATCTCGAACCAGATGCGAAAGCGGTTTTCCGGCGCCCAAATGGCGCTCATTTCCTTCCGGCTGTAGCGGGGAATCATCGGTTTGCGGCTCTCCCGGCACGGGATAGCCCAGGGGCCGCTTCGGCGCAATGGCCGTGCGGTCGCGGCCGGCCGCTGGCGGCGGCACGGTTCAGGCGGCGGCTTCCTGCGCCTTAAAGACGACCCGCTCCGGCGGCAGACGGACGAAGACGGTCGTGCCGGCCCCGGCGGCGCTGCTGATCTCGAGGCGGCCGTCATGCAGGAGCACGAGGCTCTTGGCGAGCGGCAGGCCGAGGCCGGTACCCGCGTACTTCTTGCTGACCGCATTGTCGACCTGGCCGAACGGCTCGAGCGCTTTCTCGATCTCGTCCGGCGCCATACCGATGCCCGTATCGGTGACTTCGAACCTGAGCCCTGATGCCGCATCGAACGCGACCGACACCTTGACCGAACCTGCTTCAGTGAACTTGACCGCGTTCGACACGAGGTTGATCAAAATCTGCCGCATACGCACCGTGTCGCCGCGGATAAGCGGCGTATTCGGCGGAACGTCGACGGCAAGCTCGATGTGCTTGGCAACCGCTTGGACGTGCATCGCCGCGATGCTGTCGTCGACGATCTTCGCCGGATCGATCAGCTCGTCGCGCAGCTCGGTCTTGCCGGCTTCGATCTTCGATATGTCGAGGATGTTGTTGATAATCTCGAGCAGATGTTCGCCGGCATGGAAGATATCGCCCGCATAATTGGCGTAGATCGGCTTTCCCGGACCCATGAGGCCGTCTTTGATGATCTGGGAAAAGCCGATGATGGCATTGAGCGGCGTGCGCAGTTCGTGGCTCATATTTGCCAAGAAACGCGACTTCACGTGATTGGCGTGTTCAGCTTCGTCCTTGGCTTCTTGCAGCGCGATGCGCTGCGCCACCAGCTCCTCGTTGACCTTCGATAAGGCGAACCAGGTGACGCCGAAGGCGAGGACGATGTCGTTCATGATCGGCAGGAGCAGGAAAACCGCCGCCTGCGCGGGCGTCATGTGCCCCAGGTCGGCCGGACTTGTACGCGTCAAGATCAGCGGAATACGCAGGCCAAAAAGCATCGTTCCGAATATGCAAACGCCGACAATCAGTCGCTCGGCGCCCCAGCCGGCCTTGGCTCTCGCCCAGAGCTCGACGCCGCCAAGCCACATCGCCAGCATGACAAAGGTCATGAGGGCGACGATGCGAATTTGGGTGTTCGGTTGTACGTACGTGAAGTAAAGGAAAACGAGCGTCAGACTGCCGATCAGGCTCGCTTCGATGCCGCGCCGGGGTAACTTGCCGGCCATGTAGCGGGCGCCGCGCCAGAACAACACGATCGCGCCGCCGAGCAAGCAGTTGGCCAGGACAACGCTGAAGAGTTCAGGAATGTAATTGCGCAGGCTGAGGCCGACGAAGCCGCCGGCGAGCATGCCGTATCCGGCGGCGAAGCTGCCGACGACGGTACGATAGCGGCTGTTCGACAACGCGAGCGTTCCGAGGACCGTCGCGATCCCGATAAGCAGCGCAGTGCTGATCGCACTGAGCGTATGGATGTCGAGTTGCACGATGGCGGGCAGGTTTGCGGCGGCTTTGGATCCCGAATGCGCGACTGTAAACCAACCAATTGGCGCGTCTTTAACACACAATGCGGCCGAACTCGTAGCATTTGGTTAACGACTTGCTGCGACGCGCGATGCGGGTGATTAGTGCAGGAGACGGCCGTGGCGCTCGAGCAGCCGGGTCCGCGACATCCAAACGAAGCGGCATGGGCGCATCAGGTGCGCGTGACTTAGCCCCGCCGGATTGAACGCCCACAATAACATCGCGACCAGACAAACTTCGCCGACCTCATGTAACCATTCGCCTGGCGCGTGGGCTCGTGCGACGACAGCATCGAAACCACAGCCGGCAAAGGGCGCTTGCAGTAGCCGGCCGTCGAACCGCAGGCAGCCGCGCAAGGCGATGAAATTCGGCACGTGTCCGGCGCGGGTTTCAGCCGCCAGCGCGCGCAAGCTGGCGCGCGCGCAGCGAGCCGCCGCTGCCGCCCAGCGCAGCGTCACCCCGCCTGAAGGAATTGCCGGCACATGCTCGTTCCAAAGATGCAAATCGAGTAACGGATCGCCCGGCTGGATGCGTGTGCCATCGGACAGTATGAGCGCGTGCGACGCGACCGCCGGCGCGATGCGCAGGATGCAATCCGGCCGGGCGGTAAACTCGACGATGCCGTGCTGGCGCCGGAGATAGGCGTCGAGGCTGAAGATCGAGCGGCGCAGCCAACCGGCTTCCGGGCGGGCCGATCCCGCGCCGGCAACAACGGCGCCGATGGTCAAGTCTTCGCTCATCCCGCCTCGAAGGGATTGCATCGCCGCAACCAGCCGGAATGCCGATGCGTATTGGAACACCTCCGGTGGCGACGTTTCAATCTCTGCGGTGGTCCATCGCTCCGCCCTGGCACGGCTTATGCACCTGAAATTTTTGACATAAACCATCGGCCATACGGGAGCGTTTCGATGCGTCGTCATTCAAGGAGCCGGGCCGCTGTTCGCGACCGTCACATTGCCCTGGCTGTCATATTTGTCATGGGCACGACCTTGGCAGGATTCATCGGGATCGGCATGGCCCGGCTGGCGCCGGTTGGTCGCGCTCAGCTTGAGCTCCAGGTCGAGGAGGGGCTCGGCAGCTTCAACCGCTTGCCTGTTCGCTGGGCGGTGCTGCGCGGCCATTAGGCACCGCGAGGCAGGTCTGATCTAAATCAATGTACTCGCCGATGGACCGGCTAGCCTTGCTAATACTCGTTTCGGGCAAGGAGGAGACCTGCCGTGAGCGATTTGTCTGCAAACTCGGATGCGACCATTTTGAGTCGCCTATTCAGCCGCGCCTACGGGGCCTTGCGGGATTTGGCGGCCCGGCATGCGTTGCGCCAAGAGCTGTTGGAATGCGACCGCAGCGGCGTGCTTGATAGCGTGCTCGCCGATCTGCAAATCGACCGTGGCCAGCTCGAGCCGGTGATCGGCAATTATCCGCTCTCCGGTCGCCTGTTTGGCGGCATGGCGGCGCGCCTTGGTATTGATCCAATGTGCGATGGACCGCAGGCACGCCGCGCCGTTCAGCAGACCTGCGCGGTGTGCGGGCATCAACGCGAATGCCAGCATTGGCTCGATAGCGGCCGGACCGAGGGCTACGAAGAATTCTGTCCCAACGCCGATTACTGGCACGCGCTCAAGGAGCGCATTCGCGCAGCGGCGACCCGCCACTGATCGCGAATTGATCACGGGACTTTGAGCCAAAGTCCCGCAGCGTCGTCTGGCGAAACCCGTTATCGCGGTCTAGGATTTGAATCCGGTGACCGTGGCTGACGGGAGGAACGTCGTGACGGCAACCATCCGCAATCCGATCGAATGGGGGATCGACCAGGTGCGCCATGCGGCGGCCGGGTTCGAGGCCGCCGGGCGCGCACTCGAGCACGTGCCGGCGACTTTGCACTCGCCGCAGCCGCGGGTACGGCGCGTTGGTCTCGCCGATTTGCGTGACGCCCTGGCGCGCGGCGCCGCCGATTTCGGCGCCTGCCGCAGCGACGTGATCTTCCTCTGCGCCTTTTATCCGATTGCCGGCTTGTTATTGGGCCGAATGGTGTTTGGCGCACAGCTCCTGCCGCTGCTGTTTCCGCTGGTGGCGGGCTTTGCGCTGCTCGGTCCGTTGGCGGCGGTTGGCCTCCTGGAGATGAGCCGGCGGCGTGAAAGGGGTGAAGAGGTGAGCTTGGTGACTGCATTTCGCGTCGTGCACGCACCGTCCGTTGCCGCCATCGTCATGCTTGGCCTGCTGTTGCTGGCGATCTTCCTGTTGTGGATGGGTGCCGCCGCGCTGATTTATCGCTATACGCTCGGGCCGCTTGTGCCGGTGTCGCTGGGCGGTTTCGTCCACGACGTGTTCGCGACACCGCGTGGGTGGACGATGATCGGCATTGGTATTGGTATCGGATTCCTGTTTGCCGTGCTGGTGCTGACGATCAGCGTCGTGTCGTTCGCGCTGTTGCTCGACCGCGATGCCGGCCTCGATACCGCGATCGCGACTTCGATCCATGTCGTAACCGAAAATCCCGGCACGATGGCGGCGTGGGGCGTGGTGATCGCGGTCGGACTGGTGATCGGCTCGTTGCCCTTGTTGCTGGGCCTGGTCGTGGTGTTTCCGATCCTCGGCCACGCAACTTGGCACCTTTATCGCAAGGCAGTGCCGTACTGACCGACCGCAGTTACAGCAGCCCCAAACTCCGGAAGCTCGCATGTTTGCCGCGGCCGATCACGACGTGATCGTGCAGCGCAACGCCGACCGCGCCGGCCGCTTTGGCGACGGCACGCGTCATCTCGATGTCGCCCGGCGACGGCGTCGGATCGCCCGACGGATGGTTGTGGACCATGATGATTGCAGACGCGCCGAGCTCGAGCGCGCGCTTCACCACTTCGCGCGGATAGACCGGCACGTGATCGACGGTGCCGCGCTGCTGCCGTTCGTCCGCGATCAAGCCGTTCTTGCGGTCGAGGAACAGTAATCGAAACTCTTCGGTCTCGGCGAAGCCGGCGGCGGTGGTGCAATAATCCACGAGTTTGTCCCACGAGCCGATCACGGGCCGTGCCGCGAGTTCGCCGCGCAACATGCGGGTCGCCGCCGCGCGCACGGCAAGCAACTGCGCCGCCGCCGCGTCGCCGACCCCCGGCACCGATGCCAGCGCTTCGCGCGAGGCGCCGAGCACGCCGGCGATGCCGCCGAAGCGCTTCAGCAAATCCTTCGCCACTGGCTTGGTGTCGCCACGCGCGTTGGCGGCATAGAGAAGGAATTCGAGCAATTCGTAGTCGGGTAGGGCGTCCGCGCCGGCTTCGAGCAGCCGCGCCCGCAATCGTGCGCGATGGCCGTGATAGTGCGGCTTCTCGGTCTCCTGCTCGACCGGCTTGTCCACCCCCGACCCCCATCGCGCCGATTCAGGATCAGCGCCGCCTGTTCGCCCGCGGGTTCGCCCGCGGCGGGCCAAGCATAACATTTGCTGCATTGCCGCCAATCGCGCCGGCTTTAGCCGATCCGTGCGCCCTGGACCTCGGCCGTCCGACCAGCGATCATCGGGCGGCGTATGGCTAGGGAGGGGGCATGATTCGCGGCTGGGCCATATTGGCGCTGTCGGTCGGTTATGTCGGGTTGTTGTTCGCGCTCGCCTATTATGGTGACCGGCGGGCGCAGACGCGGGGCCGTGCCAAGGCCAAGCCGTTCATTTATTCGCTGTCGCTCGCCGTCTACTGCACCTCGTGGACGTTCTACGGCAGCGTCGGGCTGGCAGCCAAAACCGGCTACGATTTCCTCGCCATTTATGTCGGTCCGATCCTCGTGTTCGCGCTCGGCTGGCCGCTGATCGGTCGCCTGATCCGGATTTCCAAAAGCCACAACATCACCTCGATCGCCGATTTCATCGCCGCGCGCTACGGCAAGAGCCAGCCGCTCGCGGCCGTGGTGACGGTGATCGCGGCGCTCGGCACGCTGCCTTATATCGCGCTGCAGCTCAAAGCAGTCTCGACCAGCTTTACGGTGCTGATGAGCTATCCCGCCGTCGATCTTGCGGCGACTGCGAGCCAGCCGGCGCCGGTCTATACCGCGCTCGTGGTGGCGCTCCTGCTTGCGCTCTTTGCCGTATTGTTCGGCACGCGGCACATCGACGCCACCGAGCATAACGAAGGCATGATCCTGGCCATCGCGTTTGAATCGATGGTCAAGCTGGTGGCGTTCATTGCCGTCGGCGTCTTCGTTACCTGGGGCATGTTCAATGGCTTCGACGATCTGGCGGGCCGCGTCTGGCAGCAACCCGCGCTACATCACCTGTTTCTCGAAGGCATCGACGGCACCGGCTGGGTGACGATGAGCGTGTTGGCAGTCGCGGCCATCCTCTGCCTGCCGCGCCAGTTCCACGTCACGGTCGTCGAAAACACTGAGCCGCGCGATCTGCACAAGGCGGCGTGGTTGTTTCCGCTCTATCTGATTGCGATCAATATCTTCGTCATTCCCATCGCCATCGCCGGCCTCAGTATTTTTCCGCGCGGTGTCGACGGCGACATGTTTGTGCTGGCGCTGCCTTTGGTGGCGCGGCATGTCGCGTTCGCCATCGTTGCCTTTATCGGCGGCCTGTCAGCGGCCACCGGCATGGTCATCGTCAGCTCGATCGCCATCAGCAAGATGGTCAGCAACGATCTGGTGATGCCTATCGTCTTGCGCGGCCGCCGGCTCGGCTTGGCGGAACGCCGCGACATGGGCCAGCTTATCCTGCGCATTCGCCGCGCCGCGATCTTCGCCATCTTGCTTCTGGGATATTGCTACTACCGCTTGATCGGCGACTCCTTGGCGTTGGCGTCGATCGGATTGCTGAGCTTTGCGGCGATCGCGCAATTCGCGCCGGCGCTGCTCGGCGGCCTGGTCTGGCACGGCGCCAACGTCAAGGGCGCGCTCGCCGGAATTCTCGCCGGCTTCCTGGTGTGGGCCTACACGCTGCTGCTGCCGTCGCTGGCGCAGGCGGGTTGGGCGCCGGCATCGCTGCTGTTCGATGGGCCATTCGGTATCGCGTTGCTGCGCCCACAAGAGCTGTTCGGCCTGCGCTTCGATCCGCTGACACATGGCGTTTTTTGGAGCTTGTTGGCGAATATCGGCTGCTTCGTCGCCGTCTCGCACCTGACGACCGCGCGTGTGATCGAGCGCATCCAGGCAAACGCCTTCATCGATTCCGACGCGGCGCAAAGCCATTTCGCGTCGCAGGTTTGGCACGGATCGATCCGCGTCTCCGAGCTTGCAGCGCTGGTGTCGCAATATCTCGGCGCCGACCGTGTCGCGCGCGACTTCGCCGAATTCGCGCCGCCGCAGGGAACGGACCAGGCGACCGCGCAAGCCGATTTCCAACTCGTGCGGCATGCCGAGCGATTGCTGGCCAGCGCCATCGGCGCGCCGTCGGCGCGTCTGGTGATGGCGCTGGCGCTTGAGCGGCGCAATCTCGGTGTGGACGGCGCGCTGCGCCTGCTCGACGACGCCACGGCGGCGATCCAATACAACCGCGATCTTCTGCAATCCACCTTGGAAAACATTCGCCAGGGCATCAGCGTGTTCGACCGCGATCTGCGGCTCGCATGTTGGAACCGGCAGTTCCATGAGCTGCTCGATCTGCCGGCGTCGCTGACCCGCGTCGGCGTGTCGCTCGAAGAAATCGTGCGCTTCAAGGCATCGCGCGGCGAGTACGGGCCGGGCGACGTCGAGAAGACCGTCGCCGACCGGCTCGAAATCTTCGTCCGTGGCGGCGGCACAGTGTTCCAGTGGCGCCGTCCCAACGGCACCGTCCTCGACATCCGCACGACGGCGATGCCCGGCGGCTATGTCACGACTTATTCCGAAGTCACCGAGCACGTCGAAGCCGCCGAGCAGCTCGCGGCGGCCAACGAACTTCTGGAACAGCGCGTGCGCGAGCGCACCGCCGAGCTGACAACGCTGAACGCCGAGCTGAGTCAGGCGAAGGTTGCGGCCGAAGAGGCGAACCTCGGCAAGACGCGGTTCCTTGCCGCCGTCAGTCACGACCTGCTGCAACCGCTCAACGCCGCGCGGCTCTACCTGTCCAGCCTGATCGAACAGCAGATCCGGCCGATGCCGGGCCGCGACCGCGGCGACCAGGCGCTGGCGGAGAAAGTCGATACCTCGCTCGGCGCGGTCGAGGAAATTCTCGACGCGCTGCTCGACATTTCCCGTCTCGATGCCGGCAAGCTCACCGCCGAGCGGCAAAACATGCGTCTCGGCGATCTGTTCGCGACGTTGCGCGTCGAATTCGCGCCGCTGGCCGAGCGCAAGGGGATCGAGCTGCGCATCGTTCCGACGACGCTCGCGGTCAACAGCGACCGGCGCCTGTTGCGGCGCATCCTGCAAAACCTGCTGTCGAACGCGATCCGCTACACGCCAACCGGCAAAGTGGTGATGGGCGCCCGGCGGCGCGGCGACAAGGTGGCGATCGAGATTCACGACACCGGCAGCGGCATTCCGCTCGACAAGCAGGATCTGGTGTTCCGCGAGTTCCAGCGTTTCTCGGTCGCGCCGGGTACCGAGCCGGGTGTCGGCCTCGGCCTGTCGATTGTCGACCGGATGGCGCGCGTGCTCGATCATCCGGTGCAGTTCCGCTCGCAACCGGGCCGTGGCACCACGTTCGTCGTGCGGCTGCCGCGTAGCGCGGCGGCGTTGCCGGCGCCACGGATCGGCGCGACGCCGGTTCTGCCGGCGTTGGTTCACGCGACGATGCTGTGCATCGACAACGAGCCGAGCGTGCTCGACGGCATGCGGACGTTGCTGGAAGGATGGGGCTGCCGAACCCATCTTGCTGCCGGTCTTGCCGGCGCGCTCCAGCTCGAACCCGCGCAGCTGGCGCGGCTCGACGTGATCATCGTCGATTATCATCTCGACGCCGATGCCGACGGGCTGCGCTGCATCGACGTGCTGCGCCAGCGTTGCGGCGTGAACCTGCCGGCCATCCTGATCACCGCCGATCGCTCGGCGGCAGTCCGTATCGCGGCACGCGAGCAGGGGCTGCACGTGCTTAACAAGCCGATCAAACCGGCGGTGCTGCGTGCGCTGGTGACACGCATCATCGCCGCGCAGGAAGCAGCGGAATAGACGGCGGCGTCAGGGCGCGACCGATGGCTCTGACGTCGGCTCCATTACCTCGGTCGCCAGCTGCCGTGCGACGATCACGGCTTGCGTGCGGTTGTCGACGCCGAGCTTGTGCAGAATGGCCGACACGTGCGCCTTGATCGTCGCCTCGGTGACCTGCATCGCGTGCGCGATTTGCTTGTTGGGCAAGCCTTCGCTTAACAGCATCAACACGCGGCTCTGCTGAGGCGTCAGTGTGTTGAGCAGCGCGACCAGCGCTGCGTCGCTGGTGCTGTCCGGCAGCCGGGCGTCGAGCGCGGGCGGCAGCCACGCGCCGCCGGCGAGCAGGGCGCCGATCGCATCGCGAATAGCAGTCGCGGCGGCCGATTTCGGAATGTAGCCGACGGCGCCGAGATCGAGCGCGCGGCGCACGACGCGCGGATTTTCATTGGCGGACACCACGACGATCGGCACGGCCGCGAATTCGGCGCGTAGGTAAAGGAGCCCGGACAGGCCGTTCATGCCCGGCATATTGAGGTCGAGCAGCACCAGGTCGATGTCGGCCGAGGCCCGCAGCCGAGCGCACAGGGCGTCGAAGGAATCCGCTTCGGCAATCTCGCCGTCGGGCACGGTTTGCGACACCGCCAGGCGCAGCGCGTCGCGGAACAAAGGATGGTCGTCGGCTATGACGATGCGGAACGCCGCCATCGTGCTCCTGTGCCTGCGCTGCCGTCAGGCCCGGCAATGATAGGCGGGTACTGGCGCGGCGCAAGCCGGGCCATTGTAGACGAAAGTCTAATGGTTGCTCTGGGGGGTGGTCTCTAGCATCGATTAGAGCCGCGCGGCGCCGTATTTGGCCGCGCCGGTATGTAATTCGCAAAACCGGACCTGCCGATACTACGGCGGCCATCGGACGTGCAACGCGCGCGTCATTCCGCTCCGGGACGGCGCTCGCCGCCGCCGGGCAACACGGGAGGAACAACATGTCGTCGTTCGAGAAAATCAAACCGACGCGGCGCACGGTGCTCGCGGCCGGCGGCGCGCTGGCCGCATCGGCGGCATTGCCGCGGATCAGTTTCGCCGAAGATCGTCCGGCGATGGGCACCTGGCCCGAAGGTTCGTCGGGCTCGTCAGTGTTCATCGGTATCACGGTCCCGCGCACTGGCACTTATGCCGCGCAGGGCGAAGACGAGCTCAAGGGCTACCAACTCGCGGTGGAGCACATCAACAGCGGCCATCCGCTGATCAAGGCGATGTCGCCCAAGACCAAGAAGGGCGTGCTCGGCAAGGAAGTGAAATACGGTGTCGCGGATTCCGCGGCCAACCCGAACACCGCGGTGCAGGAGCAGTCGCGCTTCATCAGCGAGAACAAGGCGGTGCTGATCACCGGCTCGACCTCGAGCGCGGTGGCGGTGGCGCTGAATCACTTCGCGCAACGCGAGAAGGTGCTGTACGTCGCCGGCATCTCGGGTTCGAACGACACCACCGGCAAAGATTGCGTCCGTTACGGCTTCCGTCAGGACTTTTACGGTCAGACAGCCGCGGCGGCGATCGGTCCGGTGCTGCTCAAGACATTCGGCAAGAACCGCAAAGCCGCGTTCATGACGCCGGACTACACTTACGGCCACACCGTCACGAAATCGGTGAACGACTACCTGACGGCGAATGGCGGTTGGACGATGGTAACGAACCAGGTTTCGCCGCTCGGCGCGCCCGACTACAGCTCGTATCTGACGAACATTGCCAATTCGGGTGCCGAATTCCTGGTCAACGTGAACTGGGGCCATGACGCGGTCCTGTCGACCCAGCAGGCGAAACAGTTTGGCATTTTGCCCAAGATGAAGCTGGTAATCCCCTACCAGATCCCGTTCCTTGCCAAGGAAGTCGGCGCCGAAACAACGGAAGGCGTCTATGCCGCCACCGACTTCTGGTGGACGCTCGAGGACAAGTTCCCGCTGGCGAAGATGTTCGTCGAGGCGTTCCAGAAGAAGTACGGCTATCGGCCGGAGTGGGGCGCGGAGAACGCCTATATGGAATTCGCCATGTGGGCCGACGCCGTGGAGTATGCCGGCACTTTCTATCCGCCGGACGTCATCAAGTCCTACGAAGCGGGCCGCAAGATCAATTCCATCGTCGGCGAGGTCTATTGGCGCGCTGCTGATCACCAGCTGGTCCGGCCGGTCATCATCGTCCGCGGCAAGGCGCCGAAAGCGATGAAGAACAACGAGGACTACTGGGAAGTCACCGAGATCGTCCCGGGTCTGCCGCTCATGCAGGCGCCGGATGCCTTTGGTTGTCAGCTCGGCAGCTATACCTGAGCCGGTTGGGCGTTTGGCTTCGTGGGCGGCGCATG
>DASQHO010000096.1:0-8299 GCA_035632055.1 Allostellaceae bacterium | reverse complement strand
CGGCGCCAACACCACCTTCGTCCTGTCGCCGCAGAGCGAGTTCTTCAAATACCTCGAAGCCGGGCCCGAAGGGCTGAGCGGTACCAGCAAGCCCGCATCGGCCCGTTAGCGTCGCGACATGAACGATTTTGCTACGGCGCTAGCGCTCGCCGCCGTCATCGAAGGAGTATTGTTGGCCCTGTTCACCCGGCCGATGCAGAAAATGATGGCGGAAACCGCGCTGTTGCCGGCCAATGTGTTGCGGCTGGCGGGCGTCATTGCCACCGCCATCGGCGTCGCGGCGGTATGGGCCATCCGCCGCTGAAAAACGGCTTGGCCGGGTCTGGTTTGCTGGCTCGATTGTGCCTAAAATATCTGTAACCCGGCCATCCCCTTTGTTTGGAGTTGTTCGTGACTGTTGCTCATCGTCTCGTGCTTGCGAGCCGCGCGCTTGCCGTGGTCGTCGCCGCTGCCGTGGCGACGGCGGCTTTTGCGCGTCCGGCGCCCGATAGCTTTGCCGATCTCGCTGCGCGCCTGCTGCCGGCCGTCGTCAACATCTCGACGACGCAGACCCTGCCCGAGAAGAGCGACAAGAACAGCCGCGGTCCCGACGTGCCGCAATTCCCGCCGGGCTCGCCGTTCGAAGAATTCTTCAAGGACTTTCTCGACAAGAACCGGCCCGGCGGCCAGCCGCAGGCGCTGCCGCGGCATGCGACCTCGCTCGGCTCAGGCTTCATCATCGATCCGTCCGGCTTGGTGGTGACCAACAACCACGTCATTGCCGACGCCGATCAGATCACGGTCACGCTGCAAGACGACACCAGCTTCAAGGCCGAAGTCGTCGGCAAGGACGGCAAGACCGACTTGGCGCTGCTGCGGATCAAATCATCGAAGCCGCTGCCCTTCGTGAAATTCGGCGACAGCGATAAGTCGCGCGTTGGCGATTGGGTGCTGGCGATCGGCAACCCGTTCGGCCTCGGCGGCACGGTCACCGCCGGCATCCTGTCGGCGCGCGCCCGCGAGATCAATTCCGGCCCCTACGACGATTTCCTGCAGACCGACGCCGCGATCAACCGTGGCAACTCCGGCGGGCCGATGTTCAACATGGACGGCGACGTCATCGGCATCAACACCGCGATCTTCTCGCCGTCGGGCGGCTCGATCGGCATCGGCTTCGCAATTCCGGCCACCGAGGCGAAGCCGGTCATCGAGCAGATCCAGAAATACGGCCACGCGCGGCGCGGCTGGCTCGGCGTCAACATCCAGAGCGTGACCGATGAGATCGCCGAGAGCCTCGGTCTCGACAAGCCCAAGGGCGCGCTGATCGCCAGCGTATTCGACGGCGGTCCGGCGCAGAAGGCCGGCATCCAGCCAGGCGACGTTGTGCTCACCTTCGACGGCAAAACGGTGATCGACATGCGGCATCTGCCGCGCATCGTTGCCGAAACGCCGATCGACAAGACCGTCAAGGTGATGGTGTGGCGCAAGCACAAGGAACTGACGCTCGACGTCAAAGTCGGCGAGCTTAAGGACACGGTCGAACAGGCCTCCACGACGGCCAAGCAGCCGGCGCCGCCGCCCGGCACGACGGTCAAGGCGCTGGGTCTATCGGTCGCCGACCTGACGCCGGAATTGCGCGAGCGCTATCAGCTCGCCGGCGACAGCGCCGGCGTCGTCGTCACCGACGTGGACAAGGATGGGCCGGCGGCCGAAAAGGGCATGCGTGCCGGCGATGTCATCTCCGAAGTTGCGCAGGAAGAGGTCAAGACGCCGGCCGATGTGGTCAAGAAGGTCGATGCCGCGGCCAAGGCCGGCCGCAAATCGGTGCTGCTGCTGGTCGATCGCCAGGGCGACTTGCGCTTCTACGCCTTGAAAGTCGGAAGCTGAGCTGCCTTCAGCTGAGCGCGCGAAACGCCTGCTCGAGGGCGGTGAGGATGTATTGGGTCGCGAGCGCGGCGAGGATCAGGCCCATCACGCGGCTGATGATACTCACGCCGGTATCACGCAAAACGCCGTGCGCCCAGCGCGCGCCCAAGAGGCAGGCGAGGGTTATCGCCAGCACGAATACCGCGAGGATGGCGACTTCGATCTGCTCGCGGGGCGTGTAGACTTCGCTGTCGGTCAGCAGCATCACGGTCATGATCGATTTAGGGCCGGCGATATAGGGGATCGCCAGCGGATGAACCGCCGGATTGCGGCTGTCGCCGGATTCGTGGTGCACGCTCTCGTCGAGCACCATGCGTAACGACATCAGCAGCAGAATGAGACCGGCGGCGATCTGGAAGGCGTGCAGCTCGATGCCGAGCGCCGCCAGCACCGTTTGGCCGACGGCGATGAATCCCAGCAGCACGCCACCGCCGATCAAAATCGCCTGGATGGCGATCCGACGCTTGGCCGCTGCGCCGAATTTGGCTGTGGTGACGACGAACTCCGGCAATACCAGGACGGGGTTGACTGCCACCAGCAGCAGCACGAAATCCTGCAGCACCTTTTGGGCCATGCGCTCCCCCGTCGTCGGCGCGCCATGATAGCCGCGCCGCGGCTGCTTAGCATCAGCCGCCGACGATCTCGTCCTGGCGATAGCCCTGCGCGAAGAGCGCCGCCGTCAAATCCGCATGGTCGATGCGGTGACGAGCGTGCGGTGCGACGTTCGGGTGCGAATGGAACGCGATGCCGAGTCCGGCGGCACCGATCATCGGCAGGTCGTTGGCGCCATCGCCGATGGCGAGCGTATCGGCAAGCTTGAGACCGCGCTCGGCGGCGGTCTGCGTCAGTGTCGCAAGCTTGCTGTCGCGATTGAGGACCGGCTCCGCAACGCTGGCAATCGCGCCGTTCTCGATCACCAGCCGGTTGGCGAAAGCGCGGTCGAACCCGAGACGCTCGGCCACCGGATTGGCGAAGATGGTGAATCCGCCCGAGACCAGGACCGTTAGGGCACCGTGTTTGCGCATGGTCGCGACCATCGCCTTGGCGCCCGCCGCGATGCGAATGCGCTGCGCCGCCTGGTCGAGCAAGGTCGTCGGCTTACCACGCAGCAACGCGACGCGTTCGCGGAGCGCCGCAGCGAAATCAATCTCGCCGTTCATGGTGCGTCGGGTGATCTCGGCGACCGGCTTCTCGATGCCGGCGAATTTCGCGATCTCGACCAGCATCTCGTTCGCGATCACGGTCGCTTCCATGTCGGACAGTAGCAGGCGCTTGCGGCGGTCTGCTGCCGGCTGCGCCAGCGCATCGACCGGCGGTCCGTCAAAGCCGAGGCCAAGGCTCGCGCGCACCGCCGCCTCGGCCTGGTCCGGATCGAGCCCGTCGAAAGGAATATCGACGGCGCGGCGCGGCGCCAGCCAGTCCGCGCCGCCAAGCTGCGCGCCGAGCCGGTCGAGCGCGCGCGCTGCTTCGTCGGCCCAAGGCTGCGCATCCGCCGTGGCGTCGGCCGCGATCAGGGTCAAAACACTTGCCACCATGCGCGCCCTTATCGCCTGCCGACACCGGCAAAGGCAAGGCGCCGTCCACCATGCTAAAAGTCCGGCATGACATCGGACGATCAACCGGTAATCGTCGTTGCCGGTCCGACGGCGAGCGGTAAGTCGCACCTGGCGCTGGCGCTGGCGCGCGAATTCATCGGCACGATCATCAATGCCGATAGCATGCAGATCTATCGCGATTTGCGCGTGCTGACCGCGCGGCCGTCCGATGCGGAGCTGGCGCTGGCGCCGCACCGGCTCTATGGCGAGATCGACGCCGCTGAAAGCTGTTCGGCAGGTCATTGGCGCGATCGGGCGTTGATCGAAATCGCGCGCGCGCGTCACGAGCAGCGCGTACCCATCCTGGCCGGCGGCACGGGCCTCTATCTTTCGGCATTGCTCGACGGCATCGCGGAGATTCCCGCGGTGCCTGCCACCATAGTTGCCGAGGCGCGCGCCTTGCACGCAAGGCTCGGCGGCGCGGAATTCCGCCGTGCGCTGGCTGCGCTCGATCCGGTCACCGCGGCGAAGTTGCCGGCGACCGATACGCAGCGTCTGGTACGCGCCTTCGCTGTCGCCCGTGCGACCGGCATCGCGCTCAGCGAATGGCAACGAGTGCAAGCGACGCATCGCGGGCCGGCCGCCGCAGTTGTGATCCTGTTGCCGCCCCGCGACACGCTCTACGCCGCGATCGACCGGCGTCTTGAAGGCATGTTCGCTGCCGGCGCAATCGAGGAAGCGCGTGCGTTGCTCGGCCGGCAACTGTCGCCGTTGCTGCCGGCAATGAAGGCGGTCGGCGTACGCGAGATCGGCCGTTATCTCGCCGGCGAATGCACGCGCGATGCCGCCCTCGCTGCAGCGCAGCAAGCGACGCGCCGTTACGCCAAACGCCAATACACGTGGTTTAGAAACCGCCCTTCAGCGAGCAAGAAACTGCGAAAAATGATTGCAGATACGCAATTTTCGGCAGAGTCGACGCCGGAAATATTTTCATTTATTCGCCAGTTTCTGTTGACCGAGTCTAACTAGGCCTCTAGGCTCCAGTTTTTCGTGGCAAAGCGGCCCGTTTGCGGCCCTTCCCCTGCACTTGGCGGGGATCAGAGGGGCGAGAGGGACGCGCGTTATTTTGTGCAGGGCGAGAGGAATGGCGGCGCAACCAGAGGTCCGGGAGCTGAGCGGAGCGGAAATGGTGATCCGCGCCCTCATCGATCAGGGCGTTGAAGTCGTCTTCGGCTATCCCGGTGGCGCGGTGCTGCCGATCTATGATGCGCTGTTCAAGCAAAACCGCCTGCGCCACATCCTGGTGCGGCACGAGCAGGGCGCGGTGCATGCCGCCGAAGGCTACGCCCGCTCATCCGGCAAGGTCGGCGTCGTGCTCGTCACCAGCGGTCCCGGCGCCACCAACACAGTCAC
This sequence comes from Allostellaceae bacterium, assembly GCA_035632055.1. Classification (GTDB taxonomy): domain Bacteria; phylum Pseudomonadota; class Alphaproteobacteria; order ATCC43930; family CGMCC-115725; genus REEB95. The sequence goes on along the minus strand of DASQHO010000096.1, from coordinate 3,446 downwards.
CGGATTGACCGATGCGCTGATGGATTCGGTGCCGGTGGTCTGCCTCACCGGCCAGGTGCCGACGCACCTGATCGGCAACGATGCGTTCCAGGAAGCCGACACCACTGGCATCACGCGGCCGTGCACCAAGCACAATTACCTGGTGAAAGATATCAACGATCTGGCGCGGGTGCTGCATGAAGCCTTCACGGTTGCCCGTACCGGCCGGCCGGGTCCGGTCGTAGTCGATCTCCCCAAGGACGTGCTGTTCGCCAACGGCCTCTACGTGCCGCCGGAATCCGCGCCGGCGCGTAAATCGTATCGGCCGCAGATCAAGCCAGAGGCGGAACGCATCACGGCCGCGGTGCAGCTCATCATGGCGGCCAAGAAACCGCTATTCTATGGCGGCGGCGGCTTGATCAATTCCGGTCCGCGCGCGTGCACACTGTTCACCGAGCTCGCGCGCCTGACCGGATTTCCGGTGACGCTGACGCTGATGGGTCTCGGTTCCTATCCGGCATCGGACAAGCAGTATCTCGGCCTCGTCGGCATGCACGGCACGTTCGAATCAAACAATGCGATGCACGATTGCGACGTGATGATCAATATCGGCGCGCGCTTCGATGATCGCGTCACTGGCAAAGTCGCCGCGTTCGCGCCGCATTCGCGCAAGATCCACGTCGACATCGATCCGTCGTCGATCAACAAGAACGTGCGCGTCGATCTCGCCATAGTCGGCGACTGTGCCGAAGTGCTGGCGGCGCTGCTCGCCGAGCTCAAGGCGCACAAATACAAGGCTGACCCCGCGCGCATCGCGCCATGGTGGAAGCAGATCGAGACTTGGCGCAAACGCGACAGCCTGCGTTACGCCAAATCCGATACGATCATCAAACCGCAATACGCGATCGAGCGGCTTTACGCTTTGACGCGCGGCCACGACGTGTTCATCACCACCGAGGTCGGCCAGCATCAAATGTGGGCGGCGCAGCTCTTCAAGTTCGAACAGCCGTTTCACTGGATGACATCGGGTGGCCTTGGCACCATGGGCTACGGCCTGCCGGCGGCGATGGGCGTGCAACTCGCGCATCCCGACGCACTGGTTATCGACATCGCGGGCGAGGCGTCGATCCTGATGAACATCCAGGAGATGTCGACCATCTGCCAGTATCGGCTGCCAGTGAAGGCGTTCATTCTCAACAACCAGTACATGGGCATGGTGCGGCAGTGGCAGGAGCTGCTGCATGGCGGCCGCTATTCCGAGAGCTACACCGCGGCGCTGCCCGATTTCGTCAAGCTTGCCGACGCGTTTGGCGCGGTGGGCATGCGCGTCGAGAAGCCGTCCGATGTTGATCGCGTCATCAAGGAAATGATCGCCATCGACCGCCCGGTCCTCGTCGATGTTGCGGTCGATCCGGCGGAGAACTGTTTCCCGATGATTCCTTCGGGTGCGGCGCACAACGAGATGCTGCTCGGTCCCGAGGACAAACAGGCATCGGGCCCGATCTCGGAAGAGGGCATGGTTCTGGTCTGAGATCGCGATGGCTGCTCCTGAAACCGTCGAAAAGCACACCATGGCCGTACTCGTGGACAACGAGCCCGGCGTGCTCGCGCGCGTCATCGGCCTGTTTTCGGGCCGCGGCTACAACATCGAAAGCCTCACGGTCGCCGAGATCGATCCGCAGAACAAACTATCGCGCATCACCATCGTCACTTCGGGCACGCCGATGATCATCGAACAGATCAAGGCGCAGCTGAATCGCATCGTGCCGGTGCACGGCGTGCACGATCTGGGCGAAGAAGGCCCGTTCGTCGAGCGCGAGCTGGCGCTGGTCAAAGTCACCGGCGGTGCCGAAACGCGCGCCGAGACCTTGCGCGTCGCCGACATCTTTCATGCGCGCGTGGTCGACACGACGCAGGAGAGCTATGTTTTTGAGATGACCGGCTCGACGGAAAAGCTCAACGCCTTCATCAACTTGATGACACCGCTGGGCGTCGTCGACATTTCCCGCACCGGCGTCGTCGCGATCTCGCGCGGCTCCGCCAAATTCTGATCCAACCGCTATCGCCTTCGGAGGAGTGTTTCCATGCGTGTCTATTACGATCGCGACGCCGATGTAAATCTGATCAAGGGCAAGAAGGTCCTTGTCGTCGGCTATGGTAGCCAGGGCCACGCCCATGCCATGAACCTGCGCGACAGCGGCGTGAAAGAAGTGCGCGTCGCGCTGCGGCCCGGCTCGGCCACAGTAAAGAAGGCGGAAGCCGCCAAGTTCCAGGTCGTCTCACCGGCCGACGGCGCGAAATGGGCCGACGTCGTGATGGTGCTGACGCCGGATGAACTGCAAGCCAAGCTTTATAACGACGATCTCAAGCCAAACATGCGGCCGGACACGGCGCTTGCGTTCGCGCACGGCTTCAACATCCATTTCAAGCTGGTCGAGCCGCGTCCCGACATGGACGTGTTCATGATTGCGCCAAAAGGCCCCGGCCACACCGTGCGCTCGGAGTATCTGCGCGGCGGCGGAGTGCCGTGTCTCGTCGCGGTAGCGCAGAATCCGTCGGCCAATGCGCTCGAGCTGGCGCTCAGCTACGCCTCGGCGATCGGTGGCGGTCGCTCCGGCGTGATCGAGACGACCTTCAAGGAAGAATGCGAAACCGATCTCTTTGGTGAGCAGTGCGTTCTGTGCGGTGGCCTCACCTCGCTGATCATGGCCGGCTACGAAACACTCGTCGAAGCGGGTTACGCGCCCGAGATGGCATATTTCGAGTGCTTGCACGAGGTGAAGTTGATCGTCGACCTGATGTACGAAGGCGGTATCGCCAACATGCGCTATTCGGTGTCGAACACCGCAGAGTACGGCGATTACACGAGCGGCCCGCGCGTCATCGACGCGCGCGTCAAAGCAGAAATGAAGCGCGTGCTCGGCGACATCCAGTCCGGACGCTTCGCGCGCGAATGGGTACTCGAGAACGCCGCAGGTCAGGCGAGCTTCAAGGCGATGCGCCGGCGCGGTGCCGAGCATCCGATCGAGCAGATCGGCGAGAAGCTGCGCGGGATGATGCCGTGGATTACCGCCAACCGGCTGGTCGACAAATCCAAGAACTAGCGTGGCTGGTCACCAGCCACCGCCACAGAAAGCTTGCGATTCCTTAGCAAGCCGGGCTAAACATAGAACCGGCCTTGATTTTTTCGCCTTATCAGGGAATCGGCCGGCGTCGCGAAGCGGCGGCGCGGGTCGATAGAAAGCGGGCAAAAATGGCCATGACGTTCGCAGGCAAGGTTAATCGGGCGTTTCCGCGCCGGATGGACTGCGCCTGCCGTTTGGCCGGCCCGGCGCGGGGGAACGGCGGCACGTTGCGACTTAGCTGCCCCTGAGCGCGGGCGCGATGGAGCCCGCTCGCGTTCGAGGGGCATCGGCCACGGCTCAACGTTATTTCCCTGAGACATGAGGAATCGCGCCATGGGCGCC
>DASQHO010000095.1:0-8623 GCA_035632055.1 Allostellaceae bacterium | reverse complement strand
TTTGGGGGCAAGACCGGCTTGCCGATGCGATCGCCTGGGCCGCGCGCGGGAAGGCTCTGTGAGATCTTGGCTTGCCTCCCTGCGGGTCTATGGCGATCGCCGCATGCTGGCGATCCTGCTCATGGGCTTCTCAAGCGGCCTGCCGCTGGCGCTGACCGCTTCGACCCTGGCGATCTGGCTGAAGACGGCGGGTATATCGCTCACGGCAATAGGCCTCTTTGCCGAGGTCGGCCTCGCCTACAACCTCAAGTTCCTGTGGGCACCGGCGATGGACCGCGTGCGCTTGCCGCTGGTCGGACGCCTCGGTCGGCGGCGCGGCTGGGCGGTGACGATCCAAGCGGCGCTGGCGGGCGCCCTCCTTGTGATGGCGGGACGCAATCCGGTGGCCGATCCATGGCCGGTCGCGCTCATCGCCGCGATTGTCGCCTTCCTGTCGGCAAGCCAGGACATCGTCATCGATGCCTACCGCGTCGAGCTCCTCGAAGAGCGTGAGCAAGGCGCCGGCGCCGCCGTGACCCAGGTTGGTTACCGCTTCGGCATGATTGCCTCAGGCGCCGGCGCGCTCTACCTCGCGGCCTATTTCGGCTGGTTCTGGTCCTACGTCGGCATGGCCGCGTTGATGCTGGTTGGCGTCATCACCGTGTTGATGACGCGCGAGCCGCGCCTGGTCGCGCCGCCGGTGCGCGGATCCTGGCTCACGCAGGCCGTGGTTGCGCCGTTCGCCGAATTCGCCAGCCGGCGCGCGTGGCTGCTCATTCTGATCTTTGTCGTGCTCTACAAGTTCGGCGACGCGCTCGCCGGCATCATGTCGAGTCCGTTCTATGTCGCGCTCGGCTTCAGCTTGGTCGAGATCGCCAACGTCGGGAAAATCTTCGGCACTGCCGCCAGTATCGCCGGCGTGTTTCTGGGCGGCGCGGCGGTCTATCGGTTCGGCCCGATGCCGGCGTTGCTGATCTGCGGCGCGTTCCAGGCGGTGTCGAACCTGATGTACATCGTCCAGCTTTGGGCCGGGCCCGATCCGACGATGCTCGCGCTCACGATCGCCACCGAGAACATCACCGGCGGCATGGCGTCGGCGGCCTTCGTCGCTTATCTGTCGCGCCTCTGCCATCCAGCCTTCACCGCCACGCAATACGCGCTGCTGTCGGCGCTGGCGGCAACCGGCCGCACCGTGCTGGCGGCCGCGGGCGGCTTCCTCGCCGACCGTCTTGGCTGGCAGCCGTTCTTCCTGCTGGCGACGGCCGCGTGCGTGCCGTCGCTGCTGCTGCTGATCTATCTGATGCGGCTAGCCGAAACGCAACAGCCGCGCGCGGTTCCGACGCAGCCATAGACGCGGCGCGCCCGATCCGGGTGCGAGATCCTCGACCGCACGCCAGAACCGCGCGCCATGGTTCATGTGCTTCAAGTGCGCAATCTCGTGCGCGACGACGTAATCGACGACCGCCGCTGGCGCGAAGATCAGCCGCCAGGAAAAGCACAGTGCGCCGTCGTGCGCGCAACTGCCCCAACGCGTCCGGGTGTTGCGCACCGAAATGCGCAGTACGCGGCGGCCGATCGACGCCGCCATGGCGTGGGCGCGCACGCCGAGCTCGCGTCGCGCCTGCTCGCGCAGGAAATCGGTGATGCGCCGCGACAAATGGCGGCCGTCGCCGCTAACGCACAGCGCACCCGGCTCGAGCCAAACGGCGCCGTGGCCGCGGCTCTGCGCACGGTGACGGATGACGTGCGGCACGCCCAGGATCGGGATTTCGACGCCGTCGGCGAACGCGACGCGGGGTGGCAGTTCGTCCAGGCGCCGTTCGATCCAACCGCGATTGTCCGCGAGGAAGCGCAGTGCGGCGGCGAACGAGGCATAGCGCGGCAGCGTCAGGATCACGGCGTCGTCCTCGTCGTCGAGACGCAGGATGAACCGTCGCGCGGTCTGCCGCCGCACGATCTTGAGCGGCCGGTCGCCGCTCGACAGCGCGATGCGGTCGGGGAGCGCCCGCATGCCGGCTAGAGATATTTACGAATGTCGTCGGCCATGTCGGCCGGCTTCTCGCCGGGCGGAATAAGCTTCACCAGCTTACCGTCGCGGCCCATCAAATAGATGAACGACGAATGGTCCAGCAGATAGTCGTCAACCGGGCCGCCCGGCGACTTGCTGGCGAAAACGCGAAACTCGTGCTCGACAGTATCGAGCTGCGCCGGCGTGCCGGTGAGCGCAGTCAGCCGCGGACTAAAATTGGCGGCATAGAGTTTGAGCTGTTGCGGCGTGTCACGCGCCGGATCGACGGTGATGAAGATCGGCTGAACCGCAGCGCCGGCCGTGCCGAGCCGGTCGAGCGCCTGCGACATGGCGGCGAGAGTCGCCGGACACGTGTCTGGGCAATAGGTGTAGCCGAAATAGATCAGCATCAGCTTGCCGCGGAAATCAGCGTCAGTGCGCGTCGCGCCATTCTGGTCGGTGAGCGAGAACGGACCGCCCAGCGGCGCCGCCTCAGGCGCGGCATGGCCGTACCAGCCATTCTCGTATCCGAAGCCGGCAACGAGCACCGCCAGCACGACGAGAAAGACGAGCAGACCGCGATGGGTGGCTGACATGCGAACGAGTCTATGCGATCCCCAACGCATGCCGCCAGGGGCGTTCAGCCGCAGGCGTCCCACTCAACGAGTGGGCTTGAGACGCAACGTGCGGCCGATCGCCAACACTGCCGGCGGCTTGAGTCGCGCGCGCGCGGCTGCTGCAGAGGCGGCCGCCAGCGTCGTCTCGATGACGCGTTGGCGTGGCGTCGTCGCCGCAGCGATGATCGCAACCGGCTCGTCAGCCGGCCGGCCAGCTGCAATCAGCCGGCCGGCGATCGCCGTCAGGTGCTTCAGCGCCATGTAGACCACGAGAACAGGCGCGCCCTTGGCGAGCGCTTGCCAATCGAGACCATCGGGCAGTGCGCCGCTGCTGGCGTGGCCCGTGATGAACGTCACGGCGGAATTGACGTCGCGATGCGTGAGCGGGATGCCGGCGTAGGCGAGGCCGCCGATGCCGGCGGTGATGCCGGGCACGACGCGATAGCGGATGCGCGCCGCTTCGAGCGCCAGGGCCTCTTCGCCGCCGCGGCCGAAGACGAACGGGTCGCCGCCCTTGAGCCGCAGAACGCGGCGGCGCCCACGCGCCAGCTCGATGAGCTTGTTCGAGATGTCGGGTTGACGCGGCGAAGGTTTGCCGCCGCGCTTGCCGGCGTAATGCAGCCGCACGCCGCGGCGCGCAAGCGCCAGGATGCGGCGATCAACCAGCGCGTCATAAACCACGTCATCGGCGTGGCGCAGCGCATGCAGCGCCAACAGCGACAACAGGCCTGGATCGCCCGGACCGGCGCCGACGAGCCAGACCGTGCCGGGTGCGAAGACAGGTAGACGCAGTTGGCGGCGCGCGGTCATGGCCGGAAACCTACCACGCCGCCGCCGCACGCCGCAGTCCGCGATCGGCCGCGTACGGCTTGAATGGCGGTACGACCCGGCGCACACTGCGCCGACAAGGGGAATTCCTGTGCGGGTATCGGATACGCGCCTGGTTTTGATCGGCCTGCTCGTCGTCGGCTGGCCGGCGCTGGCATCGGCGCAGCAAAGCGCGACGCCGCTGCTCGATACCAGCCCAACCATGTCGGGCCCGACAATTCCCTTCGGCGGCTTCCAGGGTTATTCCGACAACGTCGCCGCCATCGCCGCGCAGAACAAGACAAGTCAGGTTCTCGGCATGCTCAATGGCGGCGCCAGCCCGAATGAGCGCGACGGCCTTGGCCGCACCGGTCTGATCTATGCGGCGATTTCCAATAACACGATGATGGCGCGGATACTGCTCATGCACGACGCCGATACGAGCTTGACCGACAAGCTCGGCAACACGGCGCTGCATTGGGCGGCCGAGCGCGGCAGCACCGATGTCATGAGCCAGCTGCTCGAGGCGCACGCGCCGGTCGATGCAGTGAACAATCAAGGCGTCACGCCGCTAATGCTGGCGGTTTCCAACAACCGCACCAATGCAGTGCGCATGCTGTTGGCGGCGCATGCCGATCCGCGCAAGCAGGATTACACCGGGCGCGACGCGCTCGGCTGGACGACAGACAACCGCACCATCGCGCAGCTGCTGCAAAACGCGCACTGATTGCCGCTCAGCCGGACGAGGCGGCGTAGAGCGTAAGCGTCATGGGTTTGCCGTTGGAGTAATCGAATCCTTCGACCCGGCCGAGCGGGCGCGCATCACTGCCCAAGTCGGCAAGGGCGCGGCGGAAAGCATCGTCGTCGCGGGCTTCGACCAAAGCCAAGCCGCCGCGTGTCGCTGCCAAGTACTGCGCCGCGGTCACGGCGTTGAGCGGCTTGGTCGCCGTGCCAAGCAGGAAAATGAGACTCGGTTCGTCGTAACCGACAATGGCGACCGGCGCGCGGTTTGCGGGCCGCTGGTCTGCCACCAGCGCGGCGGCGCTGCGTGACAGCCAGATACGATCGAGCGACGGCACAACTCGGCCGAAACCGGGCGCGACCACGATCAGAGCGAGCAGCACGGCGCCGACCGCCAGGGGCGGCCGCGGCGCAAACCAGAATCGCCACAGCAGCGCACCGCCGCCACCAAGCGCAATCAGCGCAGCACCGATGCCGATTGGCGATGGCGCGGCGCCGAGCAGCGACGGTGCCAGCGCCAAGCCCGCCACCAGCGCCAGCGTCGCCAGCGTCCAAAGCGCCGCAACCACGATCCGCAACGCACGCGGGCCGATATCGGCGTTGAACAAGGCATGCGCACCAAGCAGCGCCAACGCCGGCAAGAGCGGTAGGACGTAGTGCGGCAATTTGGTGGGCACCAGCTCGAGCGCGATCCAAAACGGCACGATCCACGCCAACAGGAAGCGCTGCGACGGCCTGTCACGTTCGCGCCACGCCCAGCGCACGCCGGCAACGGCGAACAACGAACCCGGCCAAAAAATCAGTGCCAGCAGCAGCAGATAGGTGCCCGGCGGCGCGCCGTGGCTTTGTTGCGCGCCCACGACCTTGCCGAAGAAGTCGCTACCGAGCGAACCGGCGATAAAGGTGTCTTGGGTCGCATGCATCATCGCCGCGAGCCACGGCCCGACCATTAGAATCGCCAGCGGCACACCCCACCACGCGCGCAACGCCTTGAGCCATCCGGCGCCGCGGTCGGCGAGTGCCAGCGCCGCGACAGTGAGCGCCGCAAGCAACGGCGCAACCGGTCCTTTGATCAATGCGCCGGCGCCGATCGCGATCCAGAACAACAAGGCCCATGGCCACGGCGCGGTCGCGGCGGTGCGGGCGCGACGATAAATCTCGGCCAATGCCAGCTGCGCCGCGACGACGCAGGTCAGCAACGCGGCGTCGGTTTTGGCGAGGTGCGCCTCGACGGTCAGGCTCAGCGACGCGGCGAGCAGCGCCGCGCCCAGCAGTGCCGCCGGCGCGCCGACGAGATTGCGGCCAAGTGCGAAAGTGAGCAGCACGGCGACGATCGCGCCGAACAGCGACGGCAGCCGATACGGCCAGATCGCCGGACTTGCCGCGTCGCTGGTGACGGCAACCGAAATCGCCTGCAGCCAATAGATGCCGGCCGGCTTCTGGTTGCGGGCTACGTCCTGGAAGCGGATGTGTAGCCAATCGCCGGTCTCGAGCATTTGCCGCGTCGCCTGGGCGAAACGCGCCTCGTCGCGATCGGTCGGCGGCAACGCGGAGATGCCCGGCAGGTAAAGGCCGAGACACAACAACCCGAGCAGCAGAAACGGCCGCCAGCCGGCACTCCAACGCGCGATCATGCCAGCCGCCAGCGGTGCAACGCCGCGCCGTCGCCGTCGAGTGCCGCGATCAGCGAATTCACATCGGCTGGGTCATCGGCCGGCGCGACCAGGACTGGCATCAACAATTCCACGCCAAACGGCTGCCAGGCGATCACGGCGTCGGCGCGAAAACTGTCTGCAATCCATGCCGTGCGCGCGAGAGCGTCATGACGCGGCGGCACGGTGGTTTCGCCCGTCGCGATTGCCGCGACTTCGCCGAACCGCGCGACCGGAACGATGAAACGGCCGCAATCGACCTGTCCGGGACGGTAATGCGGATCGCGTTCCGCCGCACCCCAACGCGCCGCCACAGCGTCGCGCACTGCCGCCGGCAACGTTGCATGGAACGCTGCATAGTCGTTGAGCATGATGGCCTCGCCTTCGGCGGCGTCGAGCTTGGCGCCGAGTTCGGCCGCATTCTCCGGCAGTTCCGCGATGCCATAACCCGCTGCCGCCAGCGCTGTCAGGACGGCAAAGGCAGCAGACCTGTCCGAGCCCACGAAAACGGCCAAACGCCGGGCTTGGCGCGGCTTTTGGCCCAAGGCTGCGAGCCGGGATACGGCGATTTCGGGCATCGGCACCAGGGCTATGTTTGGCGGGTGTTAACCATTTCACGGCAGGCTAGGGTGAAGAATTACGCCAAGGGACCCGCATGGGAAACACGATGGCTGAGTTCCGCTGCTATCTACTCGACGGCGACCGTAAGGTCATGGCGGTCGAAACAATCCGAACTCTGACGCTGCCGCATGCCGTGACCAAAGGTATCCTTGCCGCGGTGGCCCGCCACGCCGCGACCTTCGAACTCTGGCGCGACGAACTCTGCATCTATGCCCACGGCGCGATGACCGCCCATCCGCCAACTGTTAAGCAGGCGCCAATCACCATCCGCCGCGCCGCCGTCGACGGCTGACCGGCGCATCGCACGGCGCTAACTCCAGGCCGCGGCAACCAGCAGCACAGCGATCTCGCCGGCCTGCTCGACCGCACTCAACGTGTCGCCGGTAAAGCCGCCGATGCGCCGTTGCGTGGCATAGCTCGCCGCCGCCATTGCTGCGGCGCCGATGACGATCGCCACCAGGCCGGCCTTGATGCCGAGCGCCAGCAATGCCAGTACCAGCACGATCGCGGCGGCAGTGGCGACATTCGCGGTCTCCGGCCGGCCCGCCTCGGCGGCCCAGTCTCCAGGCGCCGCAGGCTCGCCCCAACGCAGCGCTGCCGGCAGCAAGCCGCGCGCGATCGCATGGCACGCGACCAACGCGCCGCTGATACCGGCGGTGCCGAATGTCGCCCCGACGGCGAAGAGCGCGCCGGCGCGCAAGCCGACGCTCAGAACGATGGCCAGCACGCCGAGCGCGCCGTTCGGTCCGTCGCGCATCAGCCGCAGCCGATCGTTGATGTCGCCGCCGCGGCCCAGGCCTTCGATCGTCCGAGCGAGACCGTCTTCGTGCTGGCCGCCGGTGACCAATGCCGTTGTCGCCACGGCCAGCAGCGCCGCCGCCGGTACCGGCACGCCGAGGCGCGCGACGACCGCATAGGCCACCGCGCCGCAGACGCCGATCACCAGCCCGGTCAGCGGAAACGCCCAGCTTGCCGCCGCCAGTTCGCCGAGCGCGGGCGCCGGCGCCGGCCGATCGCCCCAGACCAGCCGGGTGAAGAATGTCAATGCGGCTCGCGCGTCGGCTCGCCGCGCCGGCCAGTCGCGCGTGAAATCGTCCAGATTCATGGTCGCGATACTACCGGCAACGCGGCCTATCTTGCCAGCCACCCCGCGTTGGCCGCGTCGGCGCGCGGTGTATAATGCGTTGATGCCCGCAATCGGCGAAAAACCCAACTCATTCAAGGCAGAAGTGGCCCTCCTGCCGGTCCTGCGCAACGACGTCGCTGTCAGCCTGCGCATGCTGGTGCTGATCCGTTGGGTCGCGGTCATCGGCCAGGCGGTGACGCTCCTGGTCGTGCATGAAGTTCTGGGATTCGCGCTGCCGTTGACGGCGGCGCTTGGCGTCGTGGCCATCTCGGCGCTGCTCAATGTCGTCGCCTGGATCTCGAACCGCGCCGCCGCCCGCCTCGGCAACCGCGAGGCGGCGATATACCTCGCCTTCGACACATTGCAACTCGGCGTGCTGCTGTTCCTCACGGGCGGACTGCAGAATCCGTTCGCCATGCTGATGCTGGCGCCCGCCACGGTGTCGGCGACCATCCTGACGCGGCGTACCGTTGCCGGCCTGTCGGCGCTCACCGTCGTCGCCATCACCGTCCTGGCGCTGGCGCATCTGCCGTTGCCGGCGCCGCCGGGCGCCACCATCGAGCCGGCGCCGATTTATGTCCTCGGCATGTGGGTGGCGCTGGTGTCGTCGAGCCTGTTCATCACCGGCTACAACTGGTTCGTCGCCGAAGAGGCCCGCCGCATGCGCGACGCCTATGCCGCGACGCAACTCGCGTTGGCGCGAGAACAGCGGGTCGCCGCCGTCGGTGCGCTGGCCGCCGCCGCCGCGCACCAGCTCGGCAGTCCGCTGGCGACCATCGCCGTGGTGGCCAAGGAGTTGGTTCGTGACCTGCCCAAGAACAGTCCGATTGCCGAGGATGCGCAGCTGCTGCTGAGCCAAAGCGAGCGCTGCCGCATGATCCTGGCTGAGCTTGGCCGCGCCCGCGAAGGCGAGGCGATTCCCTTCAACCGTGTGCCTTTCTCGGCAATCGTGCAGTCGGCGGGCGAGCCGCATCACCGCGCCGGTGTGCGCGTCGTGCACGGTATCGGCGCCGGCCGCGATCCGGAGGGCGGCGCGCTTGCCGAACCGCTGGTGCCGCGCAGCCCGGAAATC
>DASQHO010000094.1:0-2964 GCA_035632055.1 Allostellaceae bacterium | reverse complement strand
AAACCTCAAGTTCCTCGAGCCCGCCGGCGATACCGAACTTCTTGTCGAGACCGAACTGCACCGCCTGCTTCAGCGAGTTGACGCCATCCTGTCCATTGGTGAGGAAGATGATGACGTCCGGCTTCGCCGCTTCGGCCTTGATGAGGTACGACGAGAAGTCGGTGGTGCCGAGCGGACACAGCGACGCGCCCACCTCGGTGCCGTTGTTGGCCTTGAGCGCGGCCTCGAACCCTTGTTGCAGGGTGTGGCCGAAGGCGTAGTCCGGCGTGATGAAGTAGAATTTCTTGCCGTACTTCTTGAACAGCGTCTCGGAAACGGCGTTCGCTTCCATGCGCGTGGTGCTGCAAACGCGGAAGACGTTGTAATGGCAGTCTGTGCCGGTGACCGCATCGGTGTGGCCGCCGGTGACGACCAGCAGCTTGCCGGCCTGGCCCGCGACTTCGCCGATCGCCAGCGCCATCGCCGAGTTCACATTGCCGAGCAGGAAGTCGACCTTGTCGCGGTCGATCAGCTTGTGCGCCTTCTGCACCGCGATGCCGGTATCGGTGCTGGTTGAGTCCTCGGAGATCATCTCGACCTTGCGGCCGAGGATGCCACCCTTCTTGTTGATCTCGTCGACCGCGAATTCCGCGCCGATCTTCTCGTGCGTTCCGGTTTCGGCATAGGTGCCGGTGAAGCAATCGTCGAGGCCGATCTTGATAACATCGGCCGCACGCGCCGAAATGACAAAGGGTGCTGCGACCTGCACCAGACCCGCGGCGGCCGTCGCCTTGATGATCGTGCGGCGACCGATGATGGACGGTTTCGACTCAGTCATCATTTTCCTCCCTGTTGTCTGTTATCGCTTGCGGTTGATTTGTGAATTGCCTCGCCGTTGCGGAACTCGCCGCCGAGCACAGCAATTCACGGCCATTCAATGGCAACAATGGAATAAGGCGAGCACCGCCCGCCGCTATGAATCTTGGCCTCCCCCGCTCACAAAAACGCGTTGTTCTTTATCGTCTGCTCATCATCCGCAAAGCGGCGTTGACCTTCAAGGACTTTCAAGGGATTTCAGCCCGCCGCGGGCAAGCTTTCGCAAGGTGGATAGATGAATAAGCTGTAACGCAGTGGGCTGTCGCATCGTGCTGCCTCTGGTATGCCACGCGATGGGCAAGCCGTGCCGCGCGCCAAGCGAAACTTAGTGGCCGATCAGGACAAACCGCCGATTGAGCGGCTGCAACGGCCGCGCATTCATCGGATAGAGCGCATGGAAAGCGGCGATGTCGCCGGCAGCGACCTCAATCGGACGCGCATAGACGTTCCAATCGACAACTTCGCTGCACGGCGGCGTCGTCAGTGAACCGGCGTAGCGATAGACCTCGCCCTTCGCCGGCACCAATTGATGCGGTTCGATCGGCCGGCGCAGCGCGCCGTCACCCGGTTTGCGTGGCGCCGCGGCCATGATGGCGCCGAAGGCGGCATTGGCGGCGCCGGATTTCATGAAGGCGCCGACGACGGCGTAGCGGCCGCCGGTTCCGGCATGGACGAAATGCACTTCCATTGCCGTGCGTGCGCCATCGATTGCGTGCTCGCTCGGCGCGTGGAAGTGGAATTGCTGCAGCGCGTATGTCTCGCCGGCGACGCGCGCGAAACTGCCCGGCTTGGCGTTGGCTTGGATGGTGTGGCCATTGTTGACGATGGCGTAGGCCTGCGGCTTCCAATCGAGCTCGAGATGACCGAAATCGGCCTTGATCGCGCCCTTGAGATCGATCGGCGATTGTTCGGTGCCGGCGGAACAGGCCTTGAATCCGGGATCGAGCTGGCTCCATTGCGTCGGCCCGGCGGAACCTTCGTAACTCCAATGCGCCTCGTCCGCGGCCGATGCCAGCGAAGCGCACACCGGACACGACAGCAAGCCGAACAGTACGGCGCGACGATCCAACATCACCAACTCCTTCTCACCCTTATTGCGAACGCCGCCGCTCAACCGCAGGCCGACGCGATCGTCCAAAACTCTTCCGTGCTCAAACTTCCGCCGCCGACCAACAATCCGTCGACATTGGCAATCGCCGTCAATTCGCGTGCGTTCGCCGGCTTCACCGAGCCACCGTAGAGAATCCGCACGGCAACGGCTTCGGTCGCGAGATCGCGCAGCGCTTCGCGGATGCGTGCATGCACCGAAGCGACGTCCTGCGCTGTCGGCGTGCGCCCGCTGCCGATCGCCCAGACCGGTTCGTAAGCGACGACCAGCTGGGCCGGGCCAAGCTTCGGCGGCAGCGAACCCTGCAGCTGACGCACGACAATTGCCTCGGTGCGCCCGCTGGCGCGCTCGGCTGCGGACTCGCCGACGCAGACGATAGCGCACAAACCCGCGGCGACCGCCGCCGTCGCCTTGGCGCGTACGACGGCATCGCTCTCCTTATATTCGTGACGGCGCTCGGAATGGCCGACGATGACATAGGTGCAGCCGACATCCTTCAGCATCGGCGCGCTGATATCGCCGGTGTGCGCACCCGCAGGCTCGGCGTGGCAATCCTGGCCGCCGAGGGCAAGTCCCGAACCGGCAATGGCTTGCCCGACCGGCATCAGAAGCGTCGCCGGCGGACACAGCACGATCTCGGAGGCGAGCGGCGCCGCCTTGGTGCGCGCGGCGAGATCGCGGGCGCGGGCCATGCCATCGGCCGTCAACCCGTTCATCTTCCAGTTGCCGGCCACCAGCTTACGCATCAGGCCGCTCTACCATAGGCGTCGAACGCCCGCCAGAGCGCGCCGCATTGGACGTTGCGGCGCAATCGGCCGCCCCCTATCATCCGCGCGCACAACCCGGCACGACGCACGCCGTCGCGCCATTCCGAGCTCCGCCATGCTGCAAGCCATCCGCTCCAGAGCCACCTCGCTGTTCGTCAAGATCCTGTTCGGCGTCCTGATCGTCACCTTCGGCATTTGGGGCATCGGCGACATCTTCCGCAACCGCAGCGTCGA
>DASQHO010000093.1:0-54886 GCA_035632055.1 Allostellaceae bacterium | reverse complement strand
GAATGTGGGGGGTTATTTTCCGATGGTGCATCCATGAACGCATTTGCGCCTGCGCCCGGCGAAATCGCGCGGCTGTCCGGGAAAATCAAATGGTTCAATCGCAGCAAGGGGTTCGGGTTTATCGTGCCGGATGACGGCACGAGCGATGTCTTCTTGCCGCTCGCCGTACTTGAGCGCTCGGGCTTCGGCGAAGCGCCGGACGGCGCCAGCATCACCTTCGAATGGGTCCAGGGACCGAAAGGTCGCGCCGCGACCCAAGTCCTCGACCTCGACGCCTCGACCGCGACGCCGCGGCCGCCGCGTGAACGCGGCGGCTTCCGCTCGCGCGACGGCGGCGGCGGCAACGACATGCCGGCGGGGCCAGCCGAATCGCTTGATGGCGTGGTCAAATGGTATGACCCTGCACGCGGCTTTGGATTCATCCTGCCGAACGACGGCAGCAAGGACATCTTCGTGCACGTGACGGCGCTGCGCCGTTCGGGCATCGACGGTCTTGAGCCAGGTCAGCCGGTCCGCATGATGGTGTCACAGGCGCGCCGCGGGCGCGAAGCCTCCTCGCTTGAGTTGCTGTCGCATAACGGCTGATGCTCTCATTTATGGCCTCCGGCGGCTGACCGCGAGACCGGATATCGCTGCTGCTGCGGCCGCAATGAAGAATGCGATCCGATAGCTGCCGGTGAAATCGACGACGGCACCGAACGCCGGCGGTCCGAGCAGCGCGCCGATGAACGTCAGGGCCAGTGCACCGCCCGTCGCCATGCCGGCGCTGCCCGGCGGCGCCAACCGCGCGACTTCGGCAAGAAACACGCCGTTCCAGCCCAACGCGACAGCGCCGAGCGCCGCCGCAACCACGAGCACCAGTGTCATCGGCCATGCCGGCCCGACCAGCGCCAGCAAGGCGCCAGTGGCGCCGATCGCCAGGCCAAGCATGCTCAACGCTTGCCGCGCACTCACCAGCCGGTCGGCAGTCCAGCCCCAGACGATGCGGCCGACGATACCGGCTGCCTGCAGGACCGCCATCACCACGCCAGCGGCGATCAGCGCCATGGCGGCATGCTCGGTCAAAAAGTTGACGACGAACGCGCTGATGCACAGCTGCATCGCCGAGTAGGCGAGCGAGGCGAGCGCCAGGCGGCGCAGCCCCGGCTCGCCCAGCACGAGATTGATAGCAGTCAAGATATGGCTGCCGCCGGCCGCCATCGGATCCGCGTCGTCGTCGAGGCTTTTGTGCAGCGGTTCGCAGGCGACGGCGAGCAGCGCACCGACCGCGGCAATCACCAACGCAGCGCCCCGCCAGCCGAACGGGATCGCCAGCGGCGGCACGACAAGACCGGCGAGCGCGCCGCCCAATGGCACTCCGGTCTGTTTGATTGAAAAGACGAGCGCACGTCGCGCCGGCGGCGTTTGCCGGATCAGGATATGCGAGCTCGCGGGCGTCATCGGTCCATAGCCGACGCCGATGAACACCGCACCGATCAGACCAAGCCAGATCGAGGCGCTGGCCAGCAGCGCCAAGCCGGCCGCGCCGATCAACAGCGCCGCCTGGCTGACACGGATCGCGCCGTAGCGCCGCACCGGTCCGCCCGACATGCCGGTCGAGAGGCACGCCGCGGCATAAACTACCGCGGTGAAGACACCGATATGGTTGGCGTTGACGCCGAAGGCCGGCGCGGCAAGACCGGCAAACACCGGCGGCGCCAGCACCATCATGGTGGCCAGCGCCTGTATGGCAAGGGTGGCGATCAGCGCGAGCATGGTATCGGGCGGGGGCACGCGGGTTTCAGCCGGCGCTGTGAATCCCGGGGATATCCGAATCGCAGGTGTTGGCCGATTCGGGTCTCCATGGTACTGTATCTAGTGGTTGGACGATCTCTCACCACGATATACGGGGGGATGGCTTATGGAATCGATTTGGACGTCTGAACTCGTACAGAACCTTGCCCGACTCTGGGACGAAGGGCATTCGACGGCCGAAATCGGTCGCCGGCTCGGGGTCAGCAAGAACGCCGTGGTGGGGAAGGCACATCGGCTGGCGCTGACGCCGCGGCCATCGCCGCTGAAGCGTCCGCCGATGCGCCGGCCCGCGCCGATACCGGCAGCAACCGGCAGCGGAAACTGCTCCTGGCCGACGGGACATCCCGGCGACAAGGATTTCGGTTTCTGCGGCAAGCGCACGCTCGCCGGTAAGCCGTACTGCGCCGAGCACGCAACGATGGCGTATGTGCGGCCGAAGAACCACAACGCAGCCTGAATTAAGCTGAGACAAGTCAACCGAACGCTCCCGGCGGCAACGCTGGGAGCGTTCGCGTTTCAGCGGAAGTGCCATAGGCCGCGTTTCGCCGACCGCGCCGCGCCCTGAGCCGGAAGATAGTCATAACTTTGGTTTGAATCGGCGAGTGCCAGCCCCTCGATGACCAGATAGCGACCGAGATCGTTGCCTTGCTCGTCGAGGCAGATCGCGCCGAGAGTACCGCGCTGACCTGGCGGCACACGGCACGCGACGATCGAATGGCCGGCCAGCTTTTGCGTCAGCGTCGCTTCAGCAACCGCTGCGCATGGCTTCACCGTGCCGTTGGATGCGGCGCAGCGATCACCGGTGGGAGGCAATGTAATGCCGAACAGCCGCACCGCCTGACCTTCGACATCGAGGGTGAACGGACCAGTGACGCGGGCGCGGCCGCTGAACACGGCCGGATTGCCCACGGGCGCGAACACTTCGGGCCGCGGCGCCGGGGACGCAGCCGGCGGTGCGACGGATGCCGTCCGCTGCGGCGACGGCGACGACGCCGGCATCGGTGCGGCCGGCACGATGGTGAATGTTCGGCCGTTGTGATCGCTCATAGTCACCGCGCCGAACGCCTTGGTATCCCGATCGTTGGGCACGACATGGAAATTGGGCGGTGCGACGGCAACAGTCGGCAGATCCGGCACCGCTTTCGCAGGCGACGATCCGATCTGCGGCGGCAATGCCACCTGCGCCGCCGGCGACGGTGCCAGTGCCGGCGCCGCCAGGATCAGCGCGGCCTCGCCGCCTGGCGCCGAGCGTAAAGCCGAAGCCGACAGCCGTTCCGTTGCGGATGACGGGGTGGATGGCGCGGTGCTCGCCGTTTCGGGCTGTGCCGATGAAGGCGGCTTGGTCGCCTCCGTCTTCGGCACCGGACTGGTAGGCGCAACCGCTGCGGTTTCGGTCGCAGCCTTGTGATGGTGGACGATCGCCGCTGTTGCCCATCCAATCAAGGCGACGCCGAGTGCAACCAGCAGCCATTTGCGCAACACGAGGCTCCGGGCATGCCGGATCCAAGCCTTGCGGACGGGGCGGTTTTCGCTTGACATACGGCTGTTACGTCTGCGCCATCTGGTGTTAAAGCTACCTCATTCGGACCAATTTCTGAGGTTTTACCATGGGTTCCTTCAGCCTGCTGCACTGGCTGGTCGTGCTCGTCATCGTCGTCCTGTTGTTCGGCGCCGGCAAACTGCCGCGGGTCATGGGCGACTTTGCCAAAGGCATCAAGGCTTTCAAGGCGGGCATGCGCGAAGATGACGAATCCGAAGGCAAACCGCCACAGCAAGTACAGCCGCCTGCCGCGTCCGCCACCGACCGGCCGGCGCATGATCGCAGCTGAACCGCCGCGAGTTCCATCGCCGACGAAATGAGCGAACAACGGTTTCCGCCGCTCGCCGAGAGCGCGATGACGGCTGAGCAGAAACGCGTCGCGGCAGCAATCGCCGAGAATCGCAAGACGTTGCGCGGCCCGTTTCACATGCTGCTGCGTCACCCCGCGCTCGGCGACCGGGTGCAGAACGTCGGTCGCTATTTGCGCTTCGAGAACATGCTGTCCGATGCGGTCAAGGAACTGGTGATCCTGGTGACCGCGCGTCATTGGGGCGCGCAGTTCGAATGGGCCGTGCATCGCAGCTTCGCGCTCGATGCCGGATTGCCGGCGGCAGTGTGCGACGCGATCGCCAAAGGCGCGAAGCCCCGTGGCCTTTCTGCCGAGCAGCAGGCCGCCTATGACTTCGCCAGCGAGCTGCTCGCCACCAAGGGCGTCAGCGATCCGGTCTTTGCTCGCGCTCAGCAGATCTTCGGCGATACCGGCGTCGTCGAGCTCACGGTCTGTGTCGGCTATTACGGATTGATCGGCCTCGTTCTCAATACCGACCGCACGCCGCTGCCGCCCGGTGCCGAGCCGCTGCCGCCACTCGCTTCCTGACGCGCGCGGGTGCCCCGCAATGCGGGTCGACGATTTCGATTTTCCGCTGCCCCGCCGTCTGATCGCGGCGCATCCGATCGAGCCGCGCGATGCTGCGCGTCTGCTTGTCGTTGGCCGCGAGCTTGCTGACAAGCGTGTGCACAATCTGCCGGCCTCGCTGAAGCACGGCGATGTGTTGGTGGTCAACGATACGCGCGTGATTCCAACCCGGCTTTACGGCCGGCGCGGCCAGGCCGCGATCGAAGCGACGCTGCATCGCCGCGAGACACCGGCGCGCTGGCGCGCCTTCGTCAAGAATGCGCGGCGTCTCAAGCCTGGAGACCGGATCGAATTCGCCGCCGATTTCACGGCCACGGTCTCGGCCCGTCACGACGAAGGCGACCTCAGTCTCGAATTCGATTGCGGTGGCGCGGATCTACGCGCGGCGCTCGAACGCTACGGCGCCATGCCGTTGCCGCCTTATATCAAGCGGCCGCGCGGCGGCGATCCGCACGATCGCGCCGACTATCAGACCATCTTCGCCATCAACGAAGGCGCCGTTGCAGCGCCGACGGCTGGGCTGCATTTCACACCGGCATTGCTCGAAGCGCTCGACCGCGCCGGTGTCGCGCGGGTTACCGTGACCTTGCACGTCGGAGCCGGTACCTTCCTGCCGGTCAAAGTCAGCGACACGGCGGATCACGTGATGCACAGCGAATGGGGAACGGTTAGCGCCGCCGCGGCGGCACGACTCAACGCCGCGCGCGTGGCCGGCGGCCGCATCGTCGCCGTCGGAACCACCTCGGTCCGGCTGCTCGAAAGCGCCGCCGTCAACGGCACGCTGAAGGCTTTCGAAGGCGAAACGAACCTCTTTATTACGCCCGGCTATCGCTTCCACGCAGTCGACGTACTGTTCACAAACTTCCACTTGCCGCGTTCGACTCTGTTCATGCTGGTGTCGGCCTTTGCCGGACTCGAACACATGAAACACGCCTACGCCCACGCAGTGGCGGCGGGCTATCGCTTCTTCTCCTATGGCGACGCCTGCCTCCTGCTGCCGGAGCGGTCATGAGCCTTGGTTTCGTAATCTCGGCGCGCGAAGGTGCGGCCCGGCGCGGTCGCCTCAGCACGGCGCACGGTAACGTCGAGACGCCGGCCTTCATGCCGGTCGGCACAGCAGCGACGGTTAAGGCGATGCGGCCGGAGGACGTGGCCCAGGCCGGCTTTGCCATGGTCCTTGCGAACACGTATCACCTCATGCTGCGGCCGGGTGCGGAGCGTGTCGCCGCACTCGGCGGCCTGCACCAGTTCATGCACTGGCCCGGGCCGATCCTCACCGATTCGGGCGGCTTCCAGGTGCTATCGCTCGCCAAGCTGCGCAAGATTTCCGAAGATGGCGTCGTCTTCCAGTCGCATCTCGACGGCAGCCGGCACCAACTCACGCCCGAGCGCGCTGTTGAGATTCAGCGCCTCCTCGACGCCGACATCACCATGGTGCTCGACGAATGCGCGCCGTTTCCGGCGACTCTCGACGAGGCGCAACATTCTATGGAGCGTTCAATGCGCTGGGCCGAGCGCTGCAAGCGTGCGTTCCGCGACATGCCCGGCTACGGACTGTTCGGCATCAACCAAGGCGGCGTGCACGACGCGCTGCGCCTAGCTTCGGCCAAAGCGCTCGCCGGTATCAGCTTCGACGGTTACGCGGTCGGCGGCCTTGCCGTCGGCGAAGGCCAGGGCGCGATGTTCGCGGTACTCGATACGACAGTGCCGGCGCTGCCCGATGAAAAGCCGCATTACCTGATGGGAGTCGGCAAGCCGGACGATCTGCTCGGTGCCGTGATACGCGGCATCGACCTATTCGATTGCGTACTGCCGACCCGCTCCGGCCGCACGGCGCAGGCCTTCACGCGCTTCGGCACAGTCAATTTGCGCAACGCGCGCCACCAGGATGACAAACGGCCGCTCGAAGAGGGCTGCGACTGTCCGGCCTGCAGGTTCTACTCACGCGCCTATCTCCACCATCTGGCGCGCGCCGGCGAGATCTTGGCTAGCATGCTGTTGACCCACCACAATCTTCGCTACTATGCGCGGTTGATGGAGCAAATGCGCGCGGCCATCGAAGCGCGGCAGCTCGCCACGCTTGGCGACCGCCTGACACGCGATTGGGCGCGCGGCGACAGGTGACGCCGGATGAAACGACAGCTGAAAGACCTGTTGTTCCGATGCGGATTGGACGTTCGCCGCGCCGGGAAGCGGCGCACCCCTCAATTGGCGGAGTTCCTGGAGTCGCGCGGGATCCAGACCGTCCTTGACGTGGGCGCCAACACCGGGCAATTCGGACGCGGGCTGCGCCTGGCGGGATATTGCGGCCGTATCGTTTCGTTCGAACCGATCAAGGACGTCTTCGCGACGTTGAAAGACGTGGCCAACCGGGACGGCAACTGGGAGGTCCACAACTACGCCCTCGGATCGGCGCTTTCGGTCAGAACCATCCAGATCAGCGAGGACACCGTATTCAGCTCGCTGCTCGAACAGACCCCTACCGCGCAGGAATTTGATCCGAGGGCGCGCGTTCTGCGCCAAGAATCCGTCGAGGTCAAACGCCTCGATGACGTGCTCCCGTCGTTCCACGGCCACCGCGTTTTCCTGAAGATCGACGCCCAGGGATTCGAACAGGAAATTCTCGACGGCGCGGCAGCCTCGCTCAAACAGATTCTGGGAATTCAGGCCGAGCTTCCACTCCTGCATCTCTACCGGAACGTCTGGTCCCTGCCAGACGCACTGGAGTATCTGCGTCAGCGGGGCTTCGTCCTCAGCCAAGTGCAGCCGACGAATTACGATACGAAGGATTGGGTATCGATGGTTGAACTGGATTGCATATTCCGGCGGATGGATCTGAGAGACCGGATTCAGGACGTTGCCTGAAAAAAGCGGTGGAATCGCATGGCGAAAGACAAATACCGCAACCTGACCCTGCTCGGACGGCGCGCCGCCCTGCCCGCTTCGCCCGCCGACGCCATACTCGAGTGCGTCGTCAATCCGTATCCGGACATGACCTATCTCGTCCGCTTCAACGCACCGGAATTCACCTGCCTCTGCCCGCTCACCGGCCAGCCGGATTTTGCGCATTTCGTCATCGACTACGTGCCAGCAAAGCACATCATCGAAAGCAAGTCTCTGAAGGTGTTCCTCGCGTCGTTCCGCAACCATGGCAACTTCCACGAGGATTGCACGCTGACGATCGCCGACCGCATCCGCGCCGCGATCAAGCCGCGCTGGCTCCGCATCGGCGGCTATTGGTATCCACGTGGCGGTATGCCGCTCGACATTTTCTTCCAGACCGGCGCGCCGCCGAGGGATCTGTGGCTACCCGACCAAGGCGTGCCACCGTATCGCGGCCGCTGAAATGGACGCGGCGCGGATCAAAGCGACGATCCGCGATGAGGCGCTGAAGCTCGGCTTCGACGCCGTCGGCTTCGCGGCGCCCGAAACTGCAATGGCCGCCCGTGCCGGCCTTGCCGATTTCCTGGCGCAGGGCTTCCACGGCGAAATGGATTGGCTGGTCGAGCGTGCCGAGCAACGCGCCAACCCGACGGCGTTGTGGCCCGACGTCAAGAGCGTGGTCGTGCTCGGCCTCAACTATGCGCCAGACAACGATCCACTGTCCGAGCTCGACGCCCGCGACCGTGGCTATATATCGGTCTACGCGCGCGGCCGCGATTATCACGATCTGATTAAGGGCCGGCTCAAGACGCTGGCGCAGAAGATCACGTCACGCTGGGGGCCGTCTCTCAAGGTGTTCGTCGACACCGCGCCGGTGATGGAAAAGCCGCTGGCACAGGCCGGCGGCATCGGCTGGCAGGGCAAGCACACCAACCTGGTGTCGCGCGAATTTGGCTCGTGGTTGTTCCTCGGTGAGATCTATCTCGACCTCGCTCTGCCGGCCGATGCGGCGGAGGACGACCATTGCGGCGAATGTCGCCGCTGCCTCGACGCCTGTCCAACCGACGCCTTTCCCGGCCCGTACCGGCTCGATGCGCGGCGCTGCATTTCCTATCTCACCATCGAGCACAAGGGACCGATCGCCGCCGAACTCCGATTACTGATGGGTACGCGCGTCTATGGCTGCGACGATTGCTTGGCCGTCTGCCCGTGGAACAAGTTCGCGGTCGCGGCACGCGAAAGTGGCTTGCAGCCGCGCCAAACGCTGACCGGACCGGCGCTCGCCGACCTCGCGCGGTTGGACGACGCTGCCTTCCGCAAGCTGTTCTCCGCTTCGCCGGTCAAGCGCATCGGCCGCGACCGTTTCCTGCGCAACGTGCTGATCGCGATCGGCAACAGCAGCGACCCGGCGCTCGCCGCCTCGGCACGCGCCAATCTTGACGATCCGTCGCCGCTAGTGCGGGCGATGGCGGTGTGGGCCTTCAAGCGGCTCGCACCTGAAGACGCGGCCAAATCGCGTGAAAACCGCCTGGCCCATGAGAGCGACGCCGGCGTCCGGGCGGAGTGGACTGCGATCTAGGAGACCTTCTGCACGACGGTGGTGACCAGCAGGCGGCCGGTCACGATCAATCCAACGCTCGACAGGCCGGCGACCAGGACGGTGAGGGGTTAAAGCAGCCGCGCCGGTTCTGCGGCCGTGGTTAACAGCACATGTAGCGCGCGCAGGCGTCGGCGCGGCCGCGGCTTGGCAGCACCGGCGCGCTCGGCGGCGTCGATGCGCTGCCAGCCGGCGAGGCTGACCGGGACGGCGCCGCGTTCCTCGAGCAGCCGGGCGAGGCCGGCGCGGCCGGGCCGCGTCGACGGCGTGA
Organism: Allostellaceae bacterium; assembly: GCA_035632055.1. GTDB lineage: Bacteria > Pseudomonadota > Alphaproteobacteria > ATCC43930 > CGMCC-115725 > REEB95. The sequence continues at coordinate 45,885 of DASQHO010000093.1, read as the reverse complement.
CGGACGCTTCCTTCAACACGCGGTCGGCAACCAACCGCGCATCGGCAACAATATCGGCCATGCTGCCGGTGGCGCCGCGCTTGGCCCAACCGGCGGCGTAAAGGCCCGGCGCGATCAAGCCGCGGTCATCGGCCAGCCGGTCGTACGCCGCCGTGCGCTCGAAGCCAATTGCGGCGATTACCAGCTCGGCGCGCAGCGCCAGATTCTGGCCGAGCCGGTCGGGCCGAGTGAAAAGCACCCGCTCGACACCGGCGGCGCCGTCCAGCCGCAAAGGCCGCAGGCGAAACTGGAAGCGGATTGGAATGCGCGTTTCGTCACGCGGCACTGCAGCGAGCGAGATGAAAGCCTTCAGCAGCGCCTTGCGGTCGCGGTCGAGATCGCCGGCGACCGCTTCTGCCTGCATCAAGGCTTCGGGATCGATGACCGCCTGGGCGCGCGCGAGCTTCTTGAGCTCGGCGAGATCGGCGGGCCGAACCCGCGAGGCCAGCAGGTCGTTGCGGCCGACAACTTGAATTGCCTGCAACGGCATGGCCGCCAGCACTGCGGCGATCTCCGGATCGAGATCGGCCTTCGCCAGTTCTTTGGGCGAACGCGCCAACAACCGTACGACTTCGAGCGCGACGCTGCCTTGGCCGATGACGATGACGTTGCGGACGCGGTCGAGTGCAGGCGGCGCCCCCGCCATCTCGGGGTCGCCATTCAGCCAGCGCAAAAATGCGCCGCCGCCCCATACCCCCGGCAGCTGGTCGCCAGGCACGCCGAGACACCGGTCGGCGCCGGCACCGCTGGCGACGACGACGGCATCGTAGAGCATGCGCAGATCGGCCAGATCGAACTCGCGGCCAAGCGCGACATTGCCCCAGAAAGCAACGGGTTTCGCCTTCAGCGCGCGCACGAACAAGTTCGCCAGCTTCTTGTCGAGCGGCCGGTCGGGCGCCAACCCATAGCGCGCCAGACCGTAGGGCACCGGCAACTTTTCGATGATGTCGATGCGCGCTTGCGGCGCCTTGCGTGCGATGCGCTCGGCAACTGCGAGTCCGGCGGGGCCAGAGCCGACGATGGCGATGGACAGGGACAAGATCGCCTCAGGCGAGGCGGACGTATTCGTAATCCGCCGGCAGGCGGTTGACGCCGCGTTCCGGTGGCGCGATCCAGCCCGCGACCTTGCCAGGCGCGGTGACCGGCCGCATCAGGCTCTTGACGAAGGCCTTGTCGCCAGCCGATGGCAGCCATTCGTCGCGCCGCGCCAGCCACTCGGTTTCGCCGACGGGCTTGCCTTTTGGATCGACCAAACGGTTGGCCCAAGCGCCGATGGTGCGGTGGAAGCGCGGACTCGGCAGTACAAGGCTGAACGCGGATCCCGCCTGCGCGATCATCTTGCTCCAACGCTGCACGCCATTGTCGCAGTCCTTGACGTACGCCTGGCGCGTCACCTCGTTCATCGCGTTCCGGAGCGGCACATCCTGCGCGCCCTCCGGCGTCTCGACTGCGAGCACGCCATCGCGGCAGACATGATCGTCATAGCGGCCTTCATCCGGCCGGCCTTTAATTCCGGTGGCGAAATAAGACGCTGCGTTGGTCGAGACTTCGGCGCCGAACAAGTCGAGCGACGAGCTGAACCAGAAATTGATATAGCGCTGCAGCGTCGGCAAATCGACGACACCCGCTGCGCGCAGCTTATCGGGCTCCTCGGTCTTCATCTCCTTCATTACCTCGAGCGTGCGCTGGACCACTCGCGCCACGCCGTTTACGCCGACCATCATATGATGTGCCTCTTCCATCAGCATGAAGCGACAGGTGCGCGCCAGCGGATCGAAACCGCTTTCGGCCAGGCTCATGAGCTGGAACTTGCCGTCGCGGTCGGTGAAGTAAGTGAACAGGAAGAACGACAGCCAATCCTCGATCGGCTCGTTGAAAGTCGAGAGAATGCGCGGCCGGTCGGCATCGCCTGAATGGCGCGCCAGCAGCGCTTCGGCTTCTTCGCGACCATCGCGGCCGAAATAAGCGTGCAGCAGGTAGACCATCGCCCAGAGGTGACGGCCTTCCTCGACGTTGACCTGGAACAGCGAGCGCAGGTCGTAAAGCGACGGCGCGGTGTGGCCGAGCAGTCGCTGCTGTTCGACCGAAGCCGGCTCGGTGTCGCCTTGCGTGACGATCAAACGGCGGAGCGTGGTGCGATGCTCGCCCGGCACTTGTTGCCAGGCCGGCGCGCCCATGACATCGCCGAAACCGATCGTGCGGTCGGCATCGGGCTCGGCGAGGAAGATGCCCCAGCGGTAGTCGGGCATCTTCACTTCGCCCCAGCTCGCCCATCCTTTGGCGTCGACCGAGGTCGCGGTGCGCAGGTAAACCGGCGCACCGAGAAAATCGCTCGGCCCCATCTCGCGCCACCAATCGAGGAAACGCGGCTGCCAATGTTCGAGCGCGCGCTGCAACGTCGCGTTGCCGGCGAGCTCGACGTTATTGGGAATGCGTTCCTGATAATCGATGGCCATGGCTGATTCTATGCCTAGACACGCTCCCAGTTGAAGCGCGGCCGCGCACCGGTGCCGAAACGCTTCAACGCGCCCTCTTCGCCAACGGCGTTCGGCCGCGAAAACACCCAGTTCTGCCAGGCCGACAGCCGGCCAAAAATCCGCGTTTCCATCGTCTCAGGTCCGGCGAAGCGCAGATTGGCCTCGAGCGCGCTGAGCGCGTCGGGCGACAGGCTGGCGCGCTCCTCGAGCACGAGGCGCAGTTCGTCGGCCCAGTCGAGCGCATCGGGGGTCGCGGTTACCAGACCGAGCGCGTTCGCCTGGGACGCCGCGAGGCTTTCGCCGGCACGCTGACGCGCCGCCGCCACCGACGTGTCCATACCGCAGAAGCGGGTGGCAAGCCGCGTCTGGCCGTTGACCATCGGCAGCGCGCCGAAATTGAGGGTACCAAGTACGATGCGCGGCGGATCGTTGGCCTGAGGATCGTCGAGCATATAAGAGCGATCGGCGGCGAGCGCGAGCTCGAACAGCGAACCGGCGAAGCACGAACCGCGGTCGATGACGGCGATCAAGCTGCGCGACGAAACGTCGAAACGTTGCAATGTGCGACGTAGCAATCCCAAAGTCGCGCGCACGAACCAATGATTGCCTTCAGCATCGAACAACGCATCGCTGGCCAGTACCGCCGCCGCTTCGCCGCGTGTCTTCAACACCAGCGCGCCGATCTCCGGCTCATTGAGCCGCAACAGCAGCAGCGCGTCGTCGAGTTCGCGCGCCATCCGCAGCGGCCACCACGATGCTCCTTGTGCCAGTGCCGTAGCCAGCGACGGAGTGGTTTCGTCCGGCATCTTCACGGTCAGCGTCGCGGTCCGTGCACCGCGGTCGAACGCGACTTCGACGTAGCGATAGCGATAACCGCTTTCGTCGATCGTACGATCGAGCGACGGAAGCTTCACGCCCTGTTCCTGATCCGGTCGGTCGCTGGTTTGCGCCAACGCGAGCGCGCGTTCCTTCAATGTCGCCGTGAATTTCTGCGGCGTTGCTACAGCGTCGACCAGACGCCACTGAAGCGCGCGGTCGGCGCGCACACCTTCGGCCGTGGTGCAGAACAGGTCGGCAAGATCGCGGCGGACCTTGCGCTTGTCGGTGAGACGCGACAGCCCACCGGTGCCCGGCAGCACGCCCAAGAGCGGCACTTCCGGCAGACTCACGGTCGATGAGCGATCGTCGACCATCAAGATCTCGTCGCACGCCAGCGCAATTTCGTAGCCACCGCCGGCGCAGGCACCGTTCACCGCGGCGAGGAATTTGAGGCCTTCGTGCCGACTCGAATCCTCCATGCCGTTGCGCGTCTCGTTGGTGAACTTGCAGAAATTCACCTTGAAGGTGTGCGACGACGAAGCAAGCATGAAGATGTTGGCGCCGGCGCTGAACATGCGCTCCTTGCCGCTGGTCAGCACCACGGTTTTGACAGCTGGGTGCTCGAAGCGGATGCGGTTAAGTGCGTCGGCAAGCTCGATGTCGACGCCCAGATCGTAGGAATTGAGCTTCAGCTTGTAGCCCGGAACCAAGCCGCCATCTTCGGCGACATCGAGCGCCAACGTCGCGATCGGGCCGTCGATCATCAGCTTCCAATGGCGATAGCGCTCGGGCGCGGTATCGAAAGTGATCAAGGCTGCCTCCTCGACCGTCGGCGCAACATCTGCGCTTTTGCCGGACGATAGTGCATACTCGCCGCCGGTCAAGAAGCGGAGGAAATTTGGCCGCTGCGTTGCGTCATTGCCGGAGGCGTAGCTAGCGTCATGCGCGTGCTTCACCTCTTTCCGCGCTTCCGCCCCAACTTCGCCGGCGACGGGCTTTATTTCGAGAAGCTGTGGCCGCATCTCGCGGCGGAAGGCGGCGGCCACGACGTCCTCGTGTTCACCACGCCGGCGCCGGCAGAAATTCCGCGGGTGGCGCCGCCGGGCATGAACCTGATTTATCTGCGCCGCTCGGAACGCGAATCCGTGCGCACCGTTCTGCTGCGCTATTACCTTTGGCTGCTGCGCAACATCCGCCGCTACGACACCATTCATGCGCGCACGCACATCGACCGTTTTTTCATTTCGAACGGGATCGCCCGGCTCGCCGGTGTCCGCTTTATTTACTCGGCCACACTCGACGATTCGCCGCCTTACATCCTCAAGACTTATCGTCCGAGCTTTTGGTTTTTCGTCGCTTGGGCAATGCGCACGACTATTGCGCGGCTGGTGGTGCTCAACCGGCGGCTCTACGACGAAAGTGCCGCCTTCATGGGCGCGCCTGGCCGCGTCGTCATCGTGCCGCAAGGTGTGACCGTGCCCGAGCGGATTGCGGACGACGGCGCGACGCGTTCGGCACTCGACATTCCACGCGACGCGTTCGTGCAGCTTTATGTCGGCAGCATTTCGCGCCGCAAGGACGTGCTATTTCTGATCGAGAGCCTCGCCGCGCTCAACGCCGACGGCAAGGTGCGATACCTGGTAATTCTCGGTCCGGCGCTCGAGGCCGATTACCGCGCCGAACTCGACACCGCGACCGCGGCGCTTGGCATCGCCAAGTGCGTGCGTTTCGTCGACTATCGCGATGACCCATCGCCGTTCTACCGTATGGCCAATGCCTTCGTGTTCGCGTCCTGGCTCGAAGGCTTTCCAAACGTGCTCGCCGAGGCGATGGCTTATGGCTTGCCGATCGTCGCGCGCCGACTTGAAGGCGTCACCGATTTCGTTCTCGCCGACGGCGACACCGGCCTGTTGTTCGATACCGCCGCCGAGTTTTGCGCGCTCATCGCACGCATCGAATCCGAAGGCGGACTCGCCGAACGACTCGGCCGTAACGCCCGCGCCAAGGCCATCAGCGACTATTCGATGGCTGTGGTCGCCGGCATTTACACCGCCCTTTACCGGTCAGTCCTAACGACCGGTTAATTTTCGGGCGTATATACTCGGATGCGGGAAAAGGGTCGGGCTTGGATAAGATTGCGCAAGAATATGTCGACGTCACGGCGCTGACGAACCCGGCGCTGCGTCGTTTGCACGAAGAGTGGGAAGCGCGGCGCCGCGCGCCCGCTTTTCCGGCGCGTGCCGATTTTGATCCGGCCGAGATGCGATACATCATCGGCAATCTGTCGTTGGTCGAAGTTCGGCGGCATCCGTTGCGCTTCTATTATCGGGTGCACGCCACCAATATCTCCGCGCGCACCGGCTTCGACATGACACACAAGTTCCTCGACCAATACACCGACGAAAAGCACCGCGCGCTGATCCTCGATCATTACCTGCGCTCCCTCGACGAACGCCGACCGATCGCTGCCCGGCGCGCGCACATGTTCACGGACAGGATGGCGATGCTCGATTGCGAGGCGCTGGTGGTGCCCCTGGCAAACGACGGCACCAATATTGATATGCTGATGACTGGTTTCGTGTGGTCCGAGTGACCTGCGTCGGTGGCCGGCAGTAAGGGCTTGACGCCGCGTCCCCCCTCGCCAAACATCGAGAATGAAGGCGCTAAAAGGCCATAGCAAGAGCCGCGCCGCAGGGAGGATGGCATGACAGCCGACGGATCCGCCGCGGTGGCGCCGCGGATCGCAATCCCGCGCGACTTCAATGCTGCGGCAGATCTGCTCGACCGCAATCTCGCCGCCGGCCGCGGCGATAAGCTCGCCTTTGTCGACGACCATTCCAGTCTCACCTATGCCCAACTCACCGAGCGCGCCGACCGTGCCGCCGGCGCGTTGCGCCGGCTGGGGCTGCAGCCCGAGCAGCGGGTCATGTTGTGTCTGCTCGATACGGTGGATTTTCCGGTGGCCTTCCTCGGCGCGATCAAGGCGGGCATTGTGCCGGTGCCGGTCAACACGCTGCTGACCGCCAACGACTATGAATTCATGCTGCGCGACAGCCGCGCCCGCGCGCTGATCGTGTCCGACGCACTCTATGACAAGCTCGCGCCGGCATTGGCGACCCAACCCGCTCTTGAACATGTGATCGTTGTGGGCACGGCACCGGCGGGCCGCCTGTCGTTTGCGAACCTCCTGGCCGACGCGCCGGCCAAGGCACGGGCGGCCGCAACCACTTGCGACGACATTTGCTTCTGGCTCTATTCGTCGGGCTCGACCGGCGCACCCAAAGGCGCGATGCATCTGCATTCGCATCTGACGCTGACTGCCGAGCTTTACGCCAAGCCGGTGCTCGGCATCCGCGAAAGCGACGTCGTCTATTCCGCCGCCAAGCTGTTCTTTGCCTACGGTCTGGGCAACGCGCTGACTTTTCCTCTGGCCGTCGGCGCCACCAGCCTACTGCTGGCTGAACGACCGACGCCAGCGGCCGTGATCCGCATGCTGCGCGAGAAAAAGCCCACAATCTTCTATGGCGTACCGACGCTCTATGCGGCGTTGCTCGCCAGCAGCGATCTGCCGCAGCGCGGTGACCTGGCATTGCGGCGCTGCGTGTCGGCGGGCGAGGCACTGCCCGAGAACATCGGCAAGCGCTGGACCGAGCGGCTCGGTGTCGAGATTCTCGACGGTATCGGATCGACCGAGATGCTGCATATCTTTCTTTCCAACCGGCCGGGTGACGTGCATTACGGCACCACCGGCGTGCCGGTTCCAGGCTACGACATCCGGCTTGTCGACGAAGACGGCAAACCGGTGATGGACGGCGAGATCGGCGAGCTTCAGGTTGCCGGCCCGACCAGCGCCGCAGGCTATTGGAACAATCGTGCCAAGAGCCGCGAGACATTCCTCGGCGCGTGGACGCGCAGCGGCGACAAGTACACGCGCGACGCACAGGGCTATTACACGTATGGCGGCCGCACCGACGATATGCTGAAGGTCAGCGGCATGTATGTCTCACCTTTCGAGGTCGAAGCGGCACTGATGACTCACGCCGACGTTCTCGAAGCGGCGGTGATCGGCCACGCCGACGAGCAGCAACTGGTCAAGCCCAAGGCTTACGTCGTGCTCAAGCCCGGCCACGCCAATTCGCCAGCGCTCGCCGAGGCGCTGCAGGCGCACGTCAAGGCGCGCCTCGCGCCCTACAAATATCCGCGCTGGGTCGAGTTCGTCGGCGATCTGCCCAAAACCGCGACGGGCAAGATCCAGCGCTTCAAGCTGCGTGAACGTGACCGCAAGTAACGACAACGGCAACCCAGGGGGACAACATGTCAAATTCGACCAGAAAGGCATCGCGCCGGCGGGTGCTCGCCGGCATGGCGGCGGCCGGCGCGGCTGCAGCGACAGGCTTTGTGCCGACGCGCTTCGCCATCGGCCAGCAGGCCAAAATTCGGCTTGGGCTGATGCTGCCCTATACCGGCACCTATGCCGCATTGGGTAAAAACATTGACGACGCGCTGCGCTTGGCGATCCACGAGAGGGGCGGCAAGCTCGGCGGCCGCGACATCGAGTACATCACGCTCGACGACGAATCCGATCCGGCAAAGGGCAGCGACAATGCCAACAAGCTGGTGGCGCGCGACAAGGTCGACTTTATGATCGGCACCGTGCATTCGGGAGTCGTCATGGCGATGGTCAAGGTGGCGCGCGACAGCAACACCATGCTGGTCATTCCGAACGGCGGCGTCGGCGCCGCCACCGGCGCGTTGTGCGCACCCAACATCTTCCGCACCTCCTTCTCGAACTGGCAGCCGGCCTACGCCATGGGCAAGGTCGCGGCCGATGCCGGGCGCAAACGGGCCGTGGTGATCTCATGGGACTACGCCGCCGGCAAGGAATCGACCGATGCCTTCACCGAGGCATTCACGAAAAGCGGCGGCAAGACTGAGAAGGGCCTCTTCCTGCCCTTCCCTGGCGTTGAGTTCCAGCCACTCTTGACCGAAATTGCGGCGCTCAAGCCCGATGTGGTTTATGCCTTCTTCGCTGGCGGCGGCGCTGTCAAGTTCGTCAAAGATTATGCCGCGGCCGGTCTTAAGACGGCGATTCCCCTGGTCGGACCCGGCTTCCTCACCGACGGCACGCTCGAGGCGCAAGGCGAAGCGGCGCAGGGACTCGAAACAACGCTGCACTACGCCGACGACCTTAAGTTCGCCAAGGACAAGGCGTTCCGCGCCGCCTTCAAGAAGGCGACCGGCCGCGCCGCCGACGTCTATGCCGTCCAGGGCTACGACACCGGCACGCTGCTGATCTCCGGGCTTGGCGCGGTCAAAGGCGACGTGAAGGCGCGCGACGCGCTGGTCAGCGCGATGGAGAAAACGGTGTTCGACAGTCCGCGCGGCCGGTTCACGCTCTCCAAGGCGCACAATCCTGTGCAAGACTTCTATTTGCGCAAAGTACAGGGCACCGAGAATCGCTATGTGCGCGTCGCCATCAAGGCCCTCGCCGATCCGGCCACCGGCTGCAAGATGTCGGCGTAGAAAGCTATCAGCGATCAGCCATTGGCCAATGCTCTTCGGCTGAACGCTGACGGCCGATAGCCGGATGTCAGATTCCCTCGCGTTTTTTCTGATCCAGGTGTTGAACGGCGTCCAGGAAGGGCTGTTGCTCTTCCTGGTCGCCAGCGGCCTGACGCTCATCTTCGGCATCATGGGCGTCATCAATCTGGCGCACGGCAGTTTCTACATGCTCGGTGCCTATCTCGTTTACGCCTTCACGAGACTGACGGGCGACTTGTGGACTGCGATCCTCGTTTCCGTGCCGCTGGCGATCGGGCTCGGGGTCGCGCTCGAGGCGCTGCTGTTCCGCCCGCTTTATCGCCGTGACCACCTCTATCAGGTGCTACTGACTTACGGCCTCATCTTGGTACTGGAGGAGATCCGTTCGCTGCTGTTCGGAGACGATGTGCACGGCGTCGCCGTGCCGGCCTTCCTCGATTTTTCTATCCCGCTCAAGGACGCGCTCACCTATCCGGCCTACCGCTTGTTCCTGTCAGCCTTCTGCCTCGTCATCGCCGGCGCGATGTGGTGGCTGATCCGCTATACGCGTCTCGGCATGGCAATCCGCGCCGGCTCGACCAACCGCGAGATGGTGCAGTCGCTTGGCATTGATATTGCCTGGGTCTATCGCGCGGTCTTCGCGCTTGGCCTCGCGCTGGCGGCGCTCGCCGGCATGATCGCCGCGCCAGTGGCGTCGGTGTTTCCCGGCATGGGCAACGACGTATTGATCGTCTCGTTCGTTGTCGTGGTGATTGGCGGTATTGGCTCGATCAAGGGCGCGTTTTTCGGTTCGCTGCTCATTGGCCTCGCCGACACATTCGGTCAGATCTATCTGCCGCAGCTTTCGGGCATGACGATCTACGTGTTGATGGCGGCGGTGCTGCTGTTGCGGCCGGCCGGTCTGTTCGGCCGCGCCGGAGCCGCCTGAGCATGCGAGCGATGCGCGAGCGGGCCATGCTGCTGGCAGCCTTCGTTCTGCTGGCGCTGTTTCCGCTGCTGGCCGGGACCTTCTACCTGCAGCTTTTCGCCAAGATCATGATCATGGCGATCTTCGCCATGAGCCTCGATCTGCTGGTCGGTTACACCGGCCTGGTCAGTTTCGGCCATGCCGCCTTCTTCGGCATCGGTGCCTATGCGCTGTTCCTGCTGTCGCCGCAATATGCGGCGGCCAGCCTTTACCTGTCATTGCCGGCGGCGAGCGCCGCGTCGGCCGTGGCGGCATTTGTGATTGGCCTGCTGGTGCTGCGCACCACGGGCGTCTCGTTCATCATGGTGACACTCGCCTTCGCCCAGATGCTGTTCTACTACGTCATCGGCAGCAAGGCGCTCGGCGGCTCGGACGGCGTCTACATCTACGTCAAGCCGTCGCCCGCATTGTTCGGCTGGACACCCGTCTCGCTCGATCGGCCCGCCAGCTTCTACTACCTGGTGCTGGCGGCGCTTGCCGCCAGCTATCTCGTCCTGCGGTTTGTGACACGCTCACTGTTCGGCCATGCGCTGCTCGGCATCCGCAGCAACGAAAGCCGCATGCGCGCACTCGGCTTCGCCACTTACGGCTACAAGCTCGCCGCCTTCGTCATCGCCGGCGCGGTCGCGGGCCTCGCCGGCTATCTCGACGCGGCGCAATTCGGCTTCGTCAGCCCCGACTTGTTCGGTTGGCGGCTGTCGGGCGAGGTGCTGATGATGGTGATTCTCGGTGGAATGGGCACGCTCTACGGTTCGGTCCTCGGCGCTTTCGCCCTCGTCCTGTTGCAGGACGGGCTCACCGACATCACGCGCCACTGGCTGCTGCCGCTGGGCCTATTCATCATCGTTGCCGTGTTGCTGTTGCCGCAGGGCATCGGCGGTCTCATGCGCCGGACGGAGAAGGCGCATGGCTGAGCCGGTCTTGGCGGCGTACGACGTGGTGCGGCAATTCGGCGGCCTTAAGGCAGTCGACGGCGTGTCGCTCGAACTGTTTACCGGCGAAATTCACGCCGTTATCGGCCCAAACGGCGCCGGCAAAACTACGCTCATCAACCTGCTGTCGGGCGACCTTGCCCCCACCGCCGGCAGCATCCGTTTCGCCGGCCGTGAGATCGCCGGCGCGGCGCCCGAGCACATCGCCCGGCTCGGCATCGGCCGCAGCTATCAACGCATCAATGTCTTCGCCGGCTTTTCCGCCTTCGAGAATTGCCGTCTCGCGGCGCAGGCACGGCTGGCACATGGTCTTGGCCTGTTGCGCCAGGCACGCGACGTGCGCACGCTCGACGAAGCAGCGGAAGCGGCGCTCGCGCGCGTGCGCCTTGAGCACGGCGAACGCATCGCCGGAACCTTATCGCACGGCGAACAACGCCAGCTCGAAATCGCCATAACGCTGGCGACCGCACCCAAGACACTACTGCTCGATGAGCCGCTGGCCGGCATGGGTACTGAGGAATCCGAACGCATGACCGCGCTCATCGCCGAACTCGGGCGCGACCACGCCGTACTGCTGGTCGAGCACGACATGGATGCGGTCTTCCGCATCGCCCACACGCTTACCGTGATGGTGGACGGAAAGGTGCTTGAATCCGGCGCGCCCGAGGCGATCCGCGCCAGCGCAGCGGTTCAGGAGGCCTATCTCGGCAGCGACGAGACGCCACCATGATCGATGTCTATGAGCCCGAGCCGGCGCTGATCGAAGCCCGAGGCCTACACACCTTCTATGGCGCGAGCCATGTCCTGCATGGCGTTGATTTCGCGATCGGCCGCGGCGAAACTGTTGCTCTGCTCGGCCGCAATGGCATGGGCAAGACGACGTTGCTGCGCTCGCTCTTGGGCCTGACCCCGCCGCGCCACGGCAGCGTGCGGATCAACGGCGCCGACATGACCGGCGCGCAGCCGCACCGGGTCGCGCGCGAAGGCCTAGCGCTGGTCCCCGAAGGCCGCGGCATTTTCCCCAAGCTCACTGTGCGCGAGCATCTCCAACTCGCAGCACGGCCGGGGCGCCACGGCCGGATGGACTGGACGCTGGCGCGCGTGCTCGATACCTTTCCGCGTCTCGCGGAGCGGCTTCACCAGAGTGGCGCGCTACTGTCGGGCGGCGAACAACAGACGCTCACGATCGGACGCGCGCTGATGACCAACCCCGACCTGATCGTCCTCGACGAGGCCACCGAAGGCCTGTCGCCACGCATCGCCAAGGAGATCTGGGCAATCATCCGGCAGCTTCGCGAAAGCCGCATCGCCTGCGTCATCGTCGACAAGAATTTCGCCACGCTCAGCACGCTCGCCGACCACGCCGTTCTCCTGGTCAAGGGCCGCGTCGCCTTTGCCGGCGAGCCGGCGCGGCTCAAAGCCGATCAGGCGCTGTTGCGGCGGCATCTCGGAGTGTGAATTGCCGTTCGTCGAAATCAACCGACACCGTATCGAATATACCGAGATCGCAGCGCGGCACGCCGGCACGGCGACCCTCATGCTGCTGCATGAGGGCCTCGGTTCGGTCGCAATGTGGCGGGATTTTCCGGCGAAACTGGCTGCCGCCACCGGCTGCCGCACGGTCACCTATTCGCGCTGGGGGTACGGCAAGTCCGATCGGTTCCGCGGCCCGCGCGATCCGCGCTACATGCATGGTGAAGCCCTCGACGAGCTGCCGGCGTTGCGCGCGGCCCTGGCGATCGACAATCCAGTCCTGATCGGACATAGCGACGGCGCCTCGATCGCGCTGATCCACGCCAACAGCGGCCGTTGGCCGGTGCGCGGCCTGGTTTTGGAGGCGCCACACGTCTTCGTCGAGGACGTCTCCATCCTCGGCATCGAGGAGGCGAAACATGCCTACGAGGATTCCGACCTGAAGCGCCGCCTTGCGCCCTATCACGCCGACGTCGAAGGCGTGTTCCGCGGCTGGAATGACATCTGGCTGTCGCCGCAATTCCGTGCCTGGAACATCGAGGATTGCTTGCCCGGCGTAACCTGTCCGGTGCTGGCGATACAGGGCATCGACGACCAATACGGCACGGTTGAGCAAGTCAACGCCGTGGCGCGCGGCGTCAAAGGACCGTTCGAAAAGCTGCTGCTCGACAATTGCATGCACGCACCGCATCGCGACCAGGAAGCCGACACCCTCGCGGCAATGGTCGGTTTCATCGCCGCGTTATAGTCTGCGGCCGGGAGAAAGAACGCCATGCTCGAGACCACCATTGCCGGTAGCCTGCCGAAACCCGCCTGGCTTGCGAAGCCCAATATGCTGTGGGCGCCGTGGGCCGCCGAGGGTGACGCGCTGGACCAAGCCAAGCGCGACGCTACCGTGCTCGCAATCAAGGAACAGGAGGACGCCGGCATCGACATCGTCACGGATGGCGAGATGGCACGGCAGCATTTCGTCCATGGCTTCCTTGCCAATCTCGGCGGCATCGATTTCGGCAAGCGCGTCAAAATGGGCATCCGCGACAACCGCTACGTCGCCGAGGTCCCAACAGTGACCAGCGAATTGCAGCGCAAAGGCAGCGTGCACCGGATGGAGGCGACGCTGGCGCGCGCTCATACGCGGCACAAGCTCAAATTCACCCTGCCGGGGCCGATGACAATCATCGATACGATCGCCGATCAGTTCTACGGCGACCGGGTCAAGATGGCGATGCGCTTTGCTGAGCTGCTTAACGAGGAAGCGCGCGAGCTCGACGCCATCGGCGTCGACGTCATCCAGTTCGACGAACCCGCCTTCAACGTCTATATGCGCGAGGTTCAGGACTGGGGCGTGGCGGCGCTCGAACGCGCGGCGCAGGGACTCAAGGCCAAGACCGCCGTCCATATCTGCTATGGCTATGGTATCAAAGCGAACATCGACTGGAAGGCGAGCCTCGGTAACGAATGGCGGCAGTACGAGGCGATCTTCCCTGCGCTTGCCAAGAGCAAGATCAGCCAGGTGTCGCTCGAATGCATCCACTCCAAGGTGCCAGTCAGCCTTCTTGGTCTGCTCAAGGGCAAGCAGATTTTGCTCGGCGCGATCGACGTCGCCACCGACCGCATCGAAACGCCGGACGAGGTCGCAGCCGTGCTGAAGACCGCGTTGCCCTACGTCGCGCCGGAGAATCTCCAGCCCTGCACCAATTGCGGCCTGGCGCCGCTCGACCGCACTGTCGCCTATGCCAAGCTCGAAGCGCTGGCAAAAGGCGCCAAAAAGCTGAAGGCCGAGCTGGGCCGGTAGCGTCTAGCGACCGGAATCGGCGCGAACGTGGATGATCGCGGTATCGTCGGCGTAGGCGCGCTTCCAACCCGCCAAATGATCCATCAGTGTCGCCGCCGGGCTCTTGGCGGTGAATAGCGTCCAGGTCACGTGATATTGGTCGAGCATTGCCGGCAACTCGCCGGTGACGCCGCGCGTCGCCTCGACGTAGCGCTTGAGGAAATCGTCGCCGTACATTTCGGCGCGGCCGTCGATGAATGGCTTGATGCCGTTGAAGATGAGATAGCCGCCGAAACCGTACTCGTTGAAAACCGGCCCGGTCAGATCGTGGGCGGCGGCGAATTTGAGCGCTGCCGCGGGCGTATAGGGATCGGGCTTGCGCACCAGCGGCTGCTGCACAAACAGCGCCGCGAGCGCGACAACGATCAAACCGACAATGGCCGCGCCGCGCAGGCTGGCGCTGCCCGCCAGCTCGGTGAAAGCGCTGTCGAGCGCGGGGGCACTACGCCGGCGCGACCGGTTGCGGATGAACTCGCCCAGCGCGGGCGCAAGAATCAACGGCGCGAGCAGACCGAGTTCGTCGGCGTGGCGGCGATGCGCCAGACTCATATGCACCAGCAACAGCAGCATGGCGATGCGGGTCGGCGGCAGCTTGACGCCGAAGCCAAACGCCAAGGCGAGCCCGACCATGAACCAGATCTCGAGTGGCTGGATGGTCTGGAAGTCTGGACTCTGCCATTCGACCAGCACCGACAGCGCGAATTTCATGTCCATCAGATGGAACGGAAGCCATAAACCGGCGAGGCCGTTGGGCGTGAGCAGCGCGGCCGCCAGCGACAGCGCACCGAACGCACTCCATTGTTTGATCGCCGTGATGCGCGCGGCGCGGTTTGATGCTGCCAGAAGCGCTTCGCCGGCGAACAGCGCCGCGAACGCCAGGCCGAGCACGTAGCCGCCATGCAGATTGGCCCACAGCGTCATGAGCGCCGCGACCCACAGCGGCGGCGCCCGGTCGCGCTCGCGCGCTTCGACCAGCGCCGCAAACCACAACACCATGATCGGGAGTGTCAGGATGTGCGGCCGTGCCAGCACATGCGCCAGGATGAGGCCCCATGCCGCCATCGCAGCGGCCAGCGCGTGCACAGGCTCGAGCCAATGCAGCAACGCGCGCGTCAGAATCGCTAGTGTCGCCGCCAGCGACAGCGCTGTCACTAGAACCAGACCGTTCCAACCTAACCAGTCATAGAGCGCGCCGAAGACGGTTTCGGCGAGCCACTCGTGCGGCACCCACGGCGCGCCCGGCAGCGAATAGGAAAAGATATTGGCGTGCGGCACCGCGTGATGCGCGAGAATCCAGCGGCCGACAATGATGTGCCAGTAGGTATCGGGATCGCCCAGCAGGCCCGACGCATTCACCAACACGGTCATGAAAGCGGCAAGCGCCACCAGCAGCGGCAACGAGACGCCGAACCGGCTCTTCGCCGCCCGAAGCGATGCGGTGACCGCCATGGCCGGCAGTTAAGCGGAAAGATGGTTAATGAAGGCTTGCCGCGGCTTGCCTTCAGGGCCCGGATTCTTACACTGGCGCCATGCCCGACAATCCGCGAATCGGCCGGCAAGACCTGTTTCCGCCGATTGAACCCTACCAGAGCGGCATGCTGCCGCTGGACGGCCATCACACGATGTATTGGGAGCAATCGGGCAATCCGGCTGGCCTGCCGGCAGTGTTCCTGCATGGTGGTCCGGGTGCAGGCGCGACGCCGACGCATCGGCGCTTTTTCGATCCCGCGATCTACCGCATCGTCGTGTTCGATCAACGTGGCGCCGGCCGGTCGACGCCGCTGGGCGAAACCCACGACAATACGCTCCGCCATCTGATCGCCGATATCGAACGCCTGCGCGTCCATCTCGGCATCGAGCGCTGGCTAGTCTTTGGCGGGTCATGGGGCTCGACCCTTGCCCTGGCCTATGCCGAAACGCATCCCGATCGCTGCAGCGGCTTGGTGCTGCGCGGCATCTTTCTCTGCCGGCAGAGCGAAATCGACTGGTTCCTCTATGGGATGCGCGCGGTTTTCCCCGAGGCCTGGCGCAACTTTTCCGGCTTCATTCCCGAGAACGAACGTGCCGATCTGCTCACCGCCTACATACGACGGCTGATGGATCCAACGCCGGCCATGCACATGCCGGCGGCGCGCGCGTGGAGCACTTATGAGGGTGTGTGCTCGACGTTGTTACCGAGCCCCGACACGGTCGCCGCCTTCGGCGAGGATCGCATGGCACTCGGCCTGGCGCGGATCGAGGCGCATTACTTCCGCCATCACGTGATCAACCCTGCGCACGATTTAGTGGCGCGGGTCGATTGCATCCGCGAAGTTCCGGCGGTGATCGTACAGGGCCGCTACGACATGGTGTGCCCGGTGGTCAGCGCCGACGAGCTACACCGCGCCTGGCCCGAAGCGCAATACGTGATCGTGCCCGATGCCGGTCATTCGGCAATGGAGCCGGGCATCCGCACCGAGCTGGTGGCGGCGACCGAACGTATGAAGCGGCGGCTCTAAGGTAACCACGTGGTTGGTGGCCTTGCCCTTTGCCACCAAGGCTTTAAGATGCCGCGGTCGCGCCGGTGGGGGAGAAATCGCGCATGACGGGACGATGGATTGCCGCGGTCGGCGCGCTGTTGCTGGCGACGTGCCTCGGAACTGCCGGCGCTCGTGCCAATTGGGCCACGGATCTCGCCGGGCCGCAGGAGCCGGGTTTGCTGTCGCTGGGCGGCGGCATGTACGATTTCCTGCACAACCACAAAGCCGGCGAAGGCCGCGTTGAATACGATTTCGGCCACGGCTTTTATTTCGTGAAGCCGATGATCGGCATCTTCGGCACCAATAAGAAATCCGCCTTTGCCTACGCCGGGTTCAACCTCGACCTGCATTTCGGCCGCCACTTCGTATTGGTGCCGAATGCCGCCGTCGGCTATTACCACCAGGGCAACGGCAAAAATCTTGGCGAGGCGTTCGAGTTCAAGACCGGTGCGCGCTTCGATTATCGCTTCGAGGACGCCTCGCGCATTGGCATCGCATTCGACCATATTTCTAACGCGGGCCTCAGCAAGACGAACCCCGGCGAAGAGAACATCTTGCTGATGTTCTCGCTGCCACTCGGCAGCTGGTAGACCTATTCGCGCGCGTGACGCGAGCCTAAACCCTTCGGCAAGCGTAACGCCAACAACAGCGCCAGCAGCGAGAACGCTCCAGTCGCCAGGAAGACGCCATGCAGCCCGGCAGCCAGCGCGTTGTCGAGCCGCGCCAGATCGGCGACCGGCAGCGCGTCGCGCAGCGCCGGCGTCATCAGCCGGTCGACCATAGTGTCGGCTGCGCCGATGCGCGCTGCCAGCACCGAATTGAGAATGCCGCCGAAGACCGCGGCAGCAACCGATTGGCCGACCATGCGCAGGAAGACATTGACCGAGGTAGCGGTACCGCGGCGGTGGAATTCGACACTATCCTGTGCCGCGACGATATAGGTCGTGTTGCACAGGCCCATGCCGACACCGATAACCAACGCGCCACTCGCCGCCCACAGCGGCCCGTGCGCCGGACTCAGCAAAACGAGAATCACGCTTCCAGCTACCAGCGCGCCGCCGCCGCACACCGCCAGCGCGCGGTATGAGGCGCGCGCGGCGAACGTCATGTGGCCCATCAGGATCGTCGTCAATGACCAGCTCATTGACATTGCCGTCAGTGCGAAGCCCGCGATTACGGCGTTGCGACCCATCACGCCCTGGACGTAGGTCGGCACGAAGGCGTTGACGCCAATGAGCGAACCGCCAATCGCGAAGGCGGCAATGTTCGAGGCAGCGACCGCGGGAATACGCCAGAGGTCGGGCGGCATCATCGGTTCGGCGCTGCGGCGCTCGCTGAAGGCGAAGGCAATCAACGCCAGCAGAGCACCCATCAACAATTCGACACGCAGCGCGTCCGACAGATGTGCCCATTGAATGAGCGCCAGCATCAGCGCGCCACTGCCCGCCATCAGCAGCACGGCGCCGAGATAATCGATGCTGCGCGGCTGATGATGCCGGCTTTCGCGCAAGGCCACCGCGAACAGCACCAGGCAGATTGCGCCGACGGGTAAATTGACCCAGAACACTGCGGCCCAGGTGACGCGCTCGGCCAGGAAAGCACCGAGCAGCGGCCCGCTGACTGCGGCGATGCCCCAGACGCCCGAAAGATACCCCTGAGCGCGGGCGCGCGCGGTGCCAGGATAGATATCGCCGACAACCGTCGTCGCAATCGGTACGATCGCGCCGGCGCCCAAGCCCTGCAGTGCGCGGAAGACGATCAGCATCACCATGTTGCGGGCGAAGCCGCACAATCCCGAACCGAGAAGGAACAGCAATGTGCCGGCAGCGAAGACGCGCTTGCGTCCGTGCAGATCGGCCAAGCGGCCGTATATCGGAATCGTCACCGCTTGGCCGAGCAGATAGACCGCGAAGACCCAGCTGAACAGGTGAAAGCCGCCGAGATCGGCGACGATGCTGGGCAGCGCCGTCGCAACAATGGTGCTTTCGACGGCTGCCATGAACATTCCGGCCATCGCCGCACCGAGCACGGTGCGGCGACGCGCGGCGCTCATATCTGGCGCAGCAGGAACGGTCTCGCGAACGGCATCCATCAAGGCCATGATTATACCAAATCAACCAGCGGCGAAGCGTGACGGCTATCGCGTCAACAGCTGTGCCAGCTTGTCGAACGAATTGCCCGGCGCCGACCAGCCCTGCACGAAGCCGTCGCGCACGCCTTGATCCTTGAAGCCCTCCTGCCGCAGCGTCATCAACGTGCCCTGGCCGTCCCGCTTGAAGGTGACCGTGATTGTCGTATCGAAGCGCGTGCGGTCGCCGACCCAGCTGATCACCAACCGCTCCGGCCGCTTGATCTCGCGATATTCGCCGGTGAGGTCGACGACGCGATCTGACAGATGCATGCGCAGATGGAATGCGCCGCCAACACGCGGGTCCATGGCCACGAGTTCGCAGCGGGCCGTGGCTGGCCCAAGCCAGGCGCACCAATCCTCTGTCACCCAGGCGTCGAACACGTGCTCGGGCGGCGCATCAAAGCGGCGTGAAATTTCGAGCGACAATTCAGCCCCGGCAACGGCGCTGTTAGTCATGTGATGCTCCCGTTTTGCGTTTCAGATGTTTGTCGAGCCGGTCGAAGCTGTCGCTCCAGAATCGGCGGTAGAAATCGAGCCATTCGCTGGCGCGTTCCAGGCCCCGGGCTTCGAGGCGGCAGCGGCGGTGTTGGCCGTCGCGTTCGCGGCGGATGAGCGACGCCGCTTCGAGGACACGCAGGTGCCGTGAAATCGCCGGCTGCGAGATCGCGAAGGGCTTGGCGAGCTCGCCGACCGTCGCGTCGCCTTGCGCCAGCCGCGCGAGGATGGCGCGGCGCACTGGATCGGCTAAGGCGGCAAAAGTGGCGTCGAGCTGTTTCATAACCTATCTGTTATATAACGATATGGTTATGTCAATGGCAAATTCGTTGATGCGCTATCCGGCGCACTCAAATTCGACCACTGTCGGTTCGGGAACCGGGCCGCTCAACGCGGCGTGGCTTCGCCGCCTTCGACCATGATGGTTTCGACCTCGCCCGCACCTTTGCGCCGGAACGCGGCGGCTTCGTCGTACTCCTTCGAAGTAAAGCAGGCGACACCCTGCTCGAAGGTCGGGAATTCGATCACGACGAAGCGGTGGAACTTCTGCGGGCCTTCCATCACCTGGTAACGCCCGCCGCGCGCCAGAACCTTGCCGCCGTATTTGGCGAGGATCGCCGGAACGCGATCCGTGTACTTCTTGTATTCGACCGGATCGACGATCCGCGAGCGCGCTACCCAATAAGCCGGCATTTCAACTCTCCCTCGGGGTTTATTTCTGCCAACCCTAATTTGCGCTAAGTATAGTCATGGACCGTCCTTGGTCAAAATGGCCAAATACTTGGTATTTCTACAAAGGAATGGAAGTAATACTAAGACATATTAACGCTTATATTATGTGTATAGTTAATTAATATTTGATTTTTATTTGATCTTTCTTGTAGTTTTCCGGAAATGCAGTACTTCTTGCTTCGCCGCACCCAAAAAGCGGCCCAACAAGAAAAGGAGTGTTTCGATGTCCGTTCGCCTGTCGCATATCGTCCGTCTCGCCGTCATGACTGCCGGCGTTGCCCTCGTCTCCGCCCCCGCATTCGCGTGGTATGGCGGCGGTGGTGGCTGTTCCTGGGGTTGTGGCGGTGGCGGTACGCCGGTTCCGGAACCGTCGACCCTCGCCCTCCTCGGCGTCGCCATTCCGGGCGCCGCAGCGTGGATCAAGCACAAGCTGTTCTAATCGAACCACTCGGGTTCGCTTAGTCCGGTTCTCATTTCGGGTTCTTCGATTGGACGGCTCCGCCTTGGAGCCGTCCTTTTATTTTATTTTGCCGACGCCGCCGCGCGCCAGGCACCAAGCACGCGATCGATCACGGCCTTGGCCTCGCCGAGATAGCGCACCGGATCGGTGAGCCGGGCGATTGCCTTGGCGTCGAGATACGCGGTTACCGCCGGATCCTTGGCCAACACTTCGCCGAGCGGTCGGCTGCGCGCGAGCGCTGTGCGGCTTGCGCGTTGCACTAGATCGTGCGCCGTATCGCGGCCAGCCGACTCGGCGAGCGCCATCATCACCGCTTCGGCGACGATCAGTCCGTGGGTCGCATCGAGATTGCGCCGCATCGCCGCAGCGTCGACGCGCAAGCCTTTGGCGACGCCCTTCGCATGCTGGAGCGCACCTGAGGTTAAAAGGAAAATCTGCGGCAGCGCCAAAAGCTCGCTTTGCCATGCACCGGTCGAGCGTTCGTGGTCGCCCGCCAGCGCCTGAAACATCAGCGGCACCAGCGCATGCACGCCGCGCGCGCAGGCGACGATATAGGCGCTGGCCACTGGATTGCGTTTCTGCGGCAAGGTGCTCGAACCGCCGCGGCCGTCTTCGGCCGGCTCGCCGACTTCAGCGACTTCAGTCTGACTTAACAGAATGACGTCGGTGGCGAACTTGGCGAGACTGCCGCAAATGAGGCCGAGCACAGCGGCAGTTTCGGCCAGCGTTTCGCGATTGGCGTGCCATGGTGACACGGGTGCCGCCAGACCGAGCTCGCGTGCCAGTCCTTCGGTGACGGCGCGGCCTTTGGCGCCGAGCGACGCCAGCGTGCCGACGGCACCACCAAATTGGACGATCAGCAGCCGGCGACGCAGCTCCGCCAGCCGGCGACGATGCTGCGCCAATGGCGCCAGCCAGATCGCACATTTGTAGCCGAAAGTGATCGGCAGCGCCTGCTGAAGGTAGGTGCGGCCGGCCATCGCCGTGCCGCGATGCTTGCGGGCCTGCGCCGCCAACGCGTCGCCGACCGATTTGAGATCGCGCTCGATCAGATCGAGCGCGTCGCGCAGTTGAAGGACCAGTGCCGTGTCGACGATGTCCTGGCTGGTCGCGCCCCAATGCACATAACGCGGCGCGTCGCCGCCAGCGGCGCGGCCCAACGCCTTGGCAACTGCAGCCGCCGGTACGCCGATCAATGCCGTGCCCTTGGCAATCTCGGCGAGCGGTAGATTGGCTACCTTGGCCGCCTTGGCGATCGCCGCCGCAGCGCTTTTCGGAATCAGCCCGAGCCGGGCTTCGACCCGCGCCAGCGCCACCTCGACATCGAGCATCGTCTGCAAGCGGCGCTCGTCGGAGAACAGCGCGCGCATCGCGTCGCTGCCGAAGAGCGCGCCGTAGATCGCCGAGTCCGCCGGATTGACCGCCATTCCTCCCCCGAAGCGTGGCCGCGTCAGAAATCGAAGAAAACCGTCTCGCCCTTGCCTTGCAGCACGACGTCGAACCGCCACACCGCCGCCCCATTGACCTTGCCGCTGTGCGCAGCGATCAGCGTCTTTTGCCGTACGGCGTCATCCACCGATGTCAGCACCGGGTCGCTCGCGTTGAGGCTTTCGCCGGCGAAATAGATCCGCGTGAAAAGATGATGCAGCAAGCCGCGCGCTGCAATCGACATGGCGATATGCGGCGCCTGCAGTGCGTTGCCGCGGCCGGGCACCGCGCCTGGCTTCACTGTGGTGAAGCGATAGATGCCGTCCTTGTCGGTAAAGGCGCGGCCGAAGCCGCGGAAATGCGGATCGAGCGGCTTGTCCTGTGCGTCATCAGGATGTGCGTATTTGCCGGCCGCATTGGCGTGCCAGATTTCGACAATGGCGTCGGGCAGCGGTGCGCCGTCGCCGTCGGTGACACGACCCTCGACCACGATCTTGTCGCCCGTCGCCTTGCCGCCGTCGGTCAGGTCAGCCCATTCCGGCCGCAGCAGCCCGAAATGGAAAAACGGACCAGCAGTCTGGGTCGCCGTCGGGGTGAGCTTGGCATCCATGGCGATGCGTCTACCTACATACCGACCGGCGTCGCGTGCCGGCCACGCAGCACGATATCGAAACGATAGCCCAGCGCCCATTCGGCTTCGCTCAGATTCGGATCGTAGCTGGAGATCATGCGCTTGCGCGCGGCTTGGTCCGGCACGCTGTTATAGATCGGATCGAATTCGAGCAGCGGATCGCCGGGAAAATACATCTGCGTGATGATGCGCGTGGCGAAGGCCGGACCGAAGACCGAGAAATGGACGTGCTGCGCACGCCAGGCGTTGTAGGTGTTCCGCCATGGATAGGCGCCTGGAATGATCGACAGGAAACGGTACTCGCCTTTGGTGTTGGTGACCATGTGACCGCGGCCAGTGAAATTCGGATCGAGCGGCGCCGGATGCGTGTCGTTGGCATGCGCATAGCGGCCGGAAGAATTCGCCTGCCAGATCTCCACCAGCGTATTCGGCACCGGCCTTCCGTCTTCGTCGAGTACGCGGCCGGCAAGAATCATGCGCTCTCCAAGCGGCTCGCCTTTATGCTGCTTGGTCAGATCGACGAGCTCGGGGCCGGTCCAGCCGCTGGCAAAGGTTGGACCGGTGATTTCCGTCAGGGTCTGCTTGAGCACGACGGGCTTCTGCTGCGGATGACGTTTGATCGTGCTGGCATAGGCCGGCCAGTCGTTCGACGGCTGGCCGCCGGCGCGCTCGGGGTTGTATTCGCGTATCTCCGTCATGCGCGTGCCTTCCTCCCGCCGCTATCCTGCAACGATCCCTCGCGCGGCCGGTAGGCAGTTTTGCCGCATCTGCATTGATCGGTATTCTAGGCTGCGAAGGCCGCCGACGCGAAGAAATCGCTCAGCGCCGCCGTCAGTTCGGCCGGCCGTTCGACCGCGGAGATATGGGCGCAATCAGGGATTTCGACCAGTTTCGTACCTTTGACGGCGGCAGCAATGGCGCGCGCCGCGGCCGGCGGCGTCGCCTGATCCTGGGCACCGGCGACGACCAGCGTCGGGCAGGCGATGCGCCGTACGTCGGTGGTGAGATCCATGGTTGCGAGTGCGAGGCAACAACCGGCGTAGCCGGCAACCGAATTGCGCGTCAGCATCGTCCGCATGCCGCGCGCGATGTCGGGATTGGCGGTCAGGAATTTGGGCGTGAACCATCGCTCCAACACGGCGTCGCCGATGGAGGCGAGTCCATTCTTGCGCACCGCATCGGCACGATCGCGATAATTCTGCGGCACAGCGACGGTCATCGCCGTATTGCACAGCGCCAGCGCGCGCACGCGATCCGGCGCGCGCGCGCCGAGCCTCTGGCCGACCATGCCGCCGATCGACAGACCACAATATTGAAAATGCTCGATTTCAAGCGCGTCGGTCAGCGCCAGGACGTCGCCCGCGAGATCGTCGATGGTATAGGCCTCGATACCCGCCGGCGCCTCGCTCAGACCGTGGCCGCGCATGTCATAGCGCAGCACGCGGAACCGTGCGGCCAGTGCCGGCACTTGTGCATCCCAGAGATGCATGTCGGTGCCGAGTGAATTGCCGAGCACCAGCGCGGTGGCGTCGCTTTTGCCCGCGAAATCGTAATGCGCGACGAAATTGCCGGTGCGGACGAATGCCATGGTGCCTCCCGTGCGCGATGGGCGGCAGCCCATGCGCACCGCCCACTGGTGCCGCGCCTTGACGCAATTGGTTGCGCCCGCGACACTGCGCGCGACTTTAGAGACCGGCCCGCCAAAACCAAAGGCCCTTTGCACGAGGCCTGCGGCAAAAATCGAGGAGGAACCATGGCCGCGCGTACCGCACCGCCCTTCCGCGCCGATCACGTCGGCAGCTTGTTGCGCCCCAAGAAACTGCTCGATGCGCGTGACAAGCACAAACAGAACGCCATTACCCGGGATCAGCTCACCGCGGTCGAGGACGAATCGATCCGTGAGGTGGTACAGCTGCAAGAAACACTCGGCCTCAAGGCGGCGACCGACGGCGAATTCCGCCGCGCCTATTGGCACCTCGATTTTCTCGAGCGGTTTTCCAACGTCACCATCGTGCCGCCGTCGGTCGGCGTGAAGTTCCACACCCATAGCGGCGACATCGAATTCAAACCGCCCGGCATTCGGGTTTCGGGCAAGCTCAGCCGGCCGAAGCCGATCTTCGTCGACCATTTCAAGTTCCTGAAATCGGTCGCCAAGGTCACGCCGAAGATCACGATTCCGTCGCCGTCGACCATGCATTTCCGCGGCGGCCGCAAGGCGATCGACGAGAAAGCCTATCCCGACATGGCGCAATTCTATGCCGATCTGGCGCGCGTCTATAACGAGGAGGTCAAGGACATGGCGGCGGCGGGCTGCCGTTATCTCCAGATCGACGAGGTCAACTTCGCCTATCTCTGCGATCCCAAGCTGCGCGAGCAGGTGAAAGGCATCGGCGAGGATCCGAACCAGCTGCCACACACTTACGCCAAGCTGATCAACAACGCGATCGCCGGCGCGCCCAAAGACATGACCTTCTGCATGCATGTCTGCCGCGGCAACTTCAAGAGCGCCTGGGTCGCGGAAGGCGGCTATGAGCCGGTGGCCGACGCGCTGTTCAACGAGCTCAATATCACCGGCTATTTCATGGAATGGGACGACGAGCGCTCGGGCGGCTTCGAGCCGCTGCGTTTCGTGCCCAAAGGCAAGGTCATCGTGCTCGGCCTGGTCACGACCAAACTGCCGAAGCTCGAAAGCAAGGACGAGCTGAAGCGACGCATCGACGAAGCGGCGAAATTCGTGCCGTTGGATCAGCTCGCCTTGGGGCCGCAATGCGGCTTCTCGTCGACGGTCGAAGGCAATCAGGTCACCATCGACGACGAGAAGCGCAAGCTCGCCCTCATTGTTGAGACCGCACGCGAGGTTTGGGGCGGCGTCTGAGCGCCCGGTCTACGGTCAAACAAAAAGGGCGGCGCCGTGGCGCCGCCCTCTGTATATCGAAACCTTGCCCTCTATTTCTTCAGCGGCTCGCCGCCCGATTTCGATATCCACACCCACTCTTTCGCCTTGGCATCGTAAGTGGTGACGATCGAGCTTTCCGGGCCCAGGCCGCGTTGCGGATATTTCTTGAAATCGTAGATACCGTCGACGCCGGCGAAGTCGGTCAGGTTGTCGATGAAGTCCTTGAGCTGCGCCGCCGTCGCCTTGGGACCGAGCTTGCGCAGGCCCTCGACGACGATTAGGCCGGCGTCCCACGACGTCGCCACCATGTTGTCGGCTTTCAGATGGTGCGCCGCCAGGATGGCGTACATCGCGTGTTGCGCCTTATCCATCCGCGGATCGAGCTTCACCGAGCTCGGATGCGGTGGGAACATCGCCGAGGCCATGATCAGTTGCTTCGGCAAGAACGATTCCCACTGCGCCATGGCTGCGAAGGTCTGGTTGCCGCTGGTCGGCGCCACTGGAATGTCGAGGCCGGCCTGGACCATGCCCTTGAACACGGTTGCCGCCGGCGCACCGGTCACCCAGGCGATGAGCGCCTGCGCGCCCGACTCCTTGATGCGCGCGATCTGCGCCGCGACCGAAACGTCAGTCGGGTTGAAATGCTCGCCGATCACCTTGGTCAACGTGCCCTTGAACTCAGGGCGGTTTAGGATTTCGTCGACCGAACGGTCGCCGTCCTGGCCGCTCGCGTCGGTGGTCATCAGTGTCGCAATCTTGGTCCAGCCCTTGAGTCGGTAATAGCGCATCACCGCCGCGATCTGATCGACCGACGACGCGCTGGTCGAGAACGTCCAGCTGCCGGGCTTGGGATGAATCGCCGGCGACAAGCAATACTGCACCGGGCCACTGGCCATCAGCGGCGCCATGGCGAGACACTCGCCGACCAGGCTCGATCCCAAGATCACCGCCGGCTTGGCTGTCAGCAGCTGGGTGGTGAGCTGTACCGCGACCTGCGGGCTGGTCTGTTCGTCGTGGAAGATGAAATGCAGCTTCGCACCGTGGATGCCGCCGGTCTTGTTGACCTCTTCCTCGAGCGCCGACAGCGCGTCCTTCTGACCCTGGCCGACGAAGGCGGCACCGCCGGTGAGCGGCATGACGACGTTGATGTCATAGGTGTCGGCGGCGTAGGACGGCGGCACGAATCCGATCGACGCCGCGGCAGCCAGCGCAAGCCCATAGGCGGCCGCGCGGCTGGACTTTATCATCTCAAGCGGTGCTTTCATCGTGTCCTCCCCGAAATGCAGAATCACCGCTGCACCAACCCCTGTCAACGTTCGGGAAAATCATGAGCGCCCGTCACACGCCTCCGTTCCGCGCCGACCATGTCGGCAGCTTGCTGCGACCCAAGGCGCTGCTCGAGGCCCGCGAGCAGCGCAAGCGCAACGTCATCGGCGCGGCGCAGCTCGCGGCAGCCGAGGATGTCGCGATCCGCGACGTGGTGAAATTGCAGGAGGATATCGGCCTCAAGGCCGTCACCGACGGCGAATTCCGCCGCACGCTCTGGCATGTCGATTTCCTGACTTCGTTCGCCAACGTCAAATCGGTGCCGGGCAAGGTGACGGCCAAGTTCCACACACATACGGGCGAAATCGAACGAACGCCGTCGGGCTTGGCGGTAACAGGAAAGCTTTCGCGGCCTCGGCCGATCTTCGTCGACCATTTCGCGTTCGTGAAATCGGTGACCAAGGTCACGCCCAAGCTCACCATTCCGTCGCCGAGCATCCTGCACTTCCGCGGCGGACGCGACGCCATCGACCGCTCGGCTTATCCCGATCTGAGCGCGTTCTATGCCGATCTCGCGCGTGTCTACAGCGAGGAAGTGCACGATCTTGCGGCGGCGGGCTGCCGTTATCTCCAGATCGACGAAGTCAATTTCGCTTATCTCTGTGATCCCAAGCTGCGCGACCAGGTACGCGCGCTCGGCGAGGACCCCGATGCACTGCCGCATACCTACGCCAAGCTGATCAACGGCGCGATCGCCGGCCGGCCCAAGGACATGGTCGTCTGCATGCATCTCTGCCGCGGCAATTTCGAAGGCGCATGGATTGCTGAAGGCGGGTACGAACCGGTCGCCGAGGCGCTGTTCAACGAGATCGACGTCGACGGCTATTTCCTCGAATACGACACCGAGCGCGCCGGCGGCTTCGGGCCGCTGCGCTTCCTGCCCAAAGGCAAGATCGCCGTCTTGGGCCTGGTGACGACCAAGCAGCCGCGGCTTGAAGACAAGGACGAACTCAAGCGCCGCATCGACACGGCCGCCAGAATCGTGCCCTTGGACCAGCTGGCGTTGAGCCCGCAATGCGGTTTCGCGAGCGGCGAGCGCGGCAATAAGCTCGCCGTCGCCGACGAGATCGCCAAGCTCCGGCTGGTGGTCGAAACCGCGCGCGAAATCTGGGGCGGCGTCTAGGCCGAAACCCGGCACGACCCGGCGCTCCGGCGCCGCTCGCGCGTCGGCGGCGCGCGCGTTATGCTTTGCCATCAGGGAGCTTACGGTGCGCTGGCGCGCCATGGTGGCCGGTCTCGTCGCGGTGTCGGCGCTTGCCGCCTGCGAGCGTGATCCGTTGCACCTGAGCCGTACGTTTCTCGACACGTATGCCGGGCCGGATCCGACGCCGGCGGGCTTCCGTCAATGCCACGGCTTCGGTTGTGCGCAGAGCACGCCGATCAGCCTAAGCCCGGCCGAATGGCAATTCGTGCGCCGCGAATTCACGCCGCCGGCAGCCGATCCACGGGCCGAGCGCCGCCAAATCGCCAGCGCGGTCGCCTTGCTCGAACGGCTGGTCGGTGCGCGCACCGGCACGATCGCGCACCAATGGACGCGGCACGATCTGCTGATCTGGCCGAACGACGGCGATCCGACGCAGCTCGACTGCATCGACGAAGCGGTCAATACCTGGACCTATCTGACGATGATGGCGCGCGACGACCTGCTGCGTTTCCATGACGTCGCGCCATTGTCCTATGCCGGCAGCATGTTCGATTTCCACATGCGCAATACGGCGGTGTTGCGCGAACGCGCGAGCGGCGAATATTTCGCGTTCGATTCCTCGCTGGTCGAAGCCGGCGAGCGACCGTTGATCATGCCGCTGACGGTCTGGCTCGGCGACTGGCCGCCGGCGATCACGGACGCCGTCGGCAAGGACGCGCTGACGCCGTTGCCAACGAGCACCGTCGCCGACAGCCGCTCGCCGTGAGCGTCTGTCGGCGGCACATCTTCGAAAGCTAGTCGTGCTTGGCGGTCACGTTGCGTGTGCAACTCCGCCGCGTCGTCTGGAAATTCGTTTCCAGCCGGCCAGCGAAATCGGTGCCGGAAATCTTCCCGGTCATGCTGCCGGAGGCGCCGTGCGACGGAATGTTGAAGCTGGCATTCACGCCGCCATCGGCACCGACTGTGCCGCGGAAAGGTATCTGCGCGCCGCCGAGGCTGAACCGTCCGGCGATCTCGGTATCGGTGATCCGCATGGCGATGGCGCCTTGCACGCATGCGGAACCCGATGGCTCGATCGTACCGTGCCAAATTCCGTCGAATGGTCCAGCGGCGAAAGCGCCGCCGAGCAGACAGAGCAAACCCACTGCCGTGGCCATGACCAAGCGCATCGCACACCCCCTTTTTTTGGCCTAAAGTTCTTGCAGCGCGCCGCCTTGCCCTCCACGACATTGCGACCGCAGCCAACAGCGTAATTCTAATCCGGTTCCGGTATATCCCGCACGCGCGCGGAGGACAGCGTGCCGCAGCGGCGTGGCATGCAACGACCCGAGCCATGCCGCGGCTGATGAAGACGATCGGGAGATTGGCGTCCCCGGGGTGACTCGAACACCCGACCCTCAGTTTAGGAAACTGATGCTCTATCCAGCTGAGCTACGGGGACACTGGCCGCCCTTATAGCAAGCGCGCGGGACCCCTGCCACGCGGCGGGCTGCAACGATCGTTGGCTATAGCTATCGAATTGACCCGCAAGCAAAAAATGCCCTTTGCAGCACGGCCGCCGCGTTGCCGCAACCTGACATTGAGTTTAATCTTCCTGCTACACGGCCGGCGCGCGTGAAGTCACGTGCGAAATCGGTCTCGGGCCGCAAGAGCCCATATCGCCACACACAAAGGGGTAAACGCCCATGTCCGTCTCCGCAGCCACCGCCGGCCGCATCGGTACAGCCGGCACGCAAAGCTTGCCCTTCATCATCGCCGCATCGTCGTTCGGAACATTGATTGAGTGGTATGATTTTTATCTCTATGGCGTGCTCGTAGGCTTTTTTGCGAGTCAGTTCTTTCCGGCAAATGCCAATGCGACGCTCACGTTTCTCGCAAGCCTCGGCATCTTCTGGACCGGATTCGTCGTGCGGCCATTCGGCGCGGTGTTCTTCGGCTACCTCGGCGACCTGATCGGTCGCAAGTTCACCTTCATGCTGACACTCGTGTTGATGGGCATGGCGACATTCGTCGTCGGCTGCTTGCCGGTGTATGACACCATCGGCGTGCTGGCGCCAATCCTGCTCGTCGCCTGCCGCGTCGTGCAGGGTTTGGCGCTCGGCGGCGAATATGGCGGTGCCGCCACCTACATCGCTGAACACGCACCCGACGGCAGGCGTGGGCTCTATACGAGTTGGATCCAAACGACCGCGACCATCGGCATTGTCGCAGCTCTGTTGGTGATAATGGCGTTCCGCGTTGGCCTGGGCGACGACGCCTTCCGCGCCTATGCGTGGCGCTTTCCGTTTCTGCTTTCGGCCGTGTTGGTCGCACTCTCGGCTTATATCCGTTACAAGCTGGCCGAGGCACCGCTGTATGCCAAGCTCAAGGCGCAGGGCAAAACTTCGCACAATCCCGCGCTCGACGCCTTCGGCAGCGGCCGCAATTGGGGCTACATGCTGATCGCGCTCTTCGGCTTCACCGCACCTGAAGGCGTCGTCTGGTACACGGGTCAGTTCTACGCCCTGATCTACATGCTAACCGTGCTTAAGCTGCCCTATGTCGAGGTCTACATGATCCTGGTTTTGGCCTTGATCCTGGGCGCGCCGTTCTTCGTCGTCTTCGGTTGGTTGTCCGACCGCATCGGCCGCAAGGGGATCATGATCGCAGGCTTCGCGCTTGCCGTGATCACCTACATTCCGGTGTTCCAGGCGATGGCGACCTACAAGGAGAACCCGGTCGTCCTCACCATGTTGGTCTGGTACATGGTGATCCTCGTCACCATGGTGTACGGGCCGATCGCAGCTTTCCTGGTCGAATTCTTCCCGGCCAAGATACGTTACAGCTCGATGTCGCTGCCCTATCACGTCGGCAACGGCGTCTTTGGCGGCGGCGTGCCGTTCATCGGCAATTCGCTTGCGGCGGCGCTGCCCGGCGTGCCGTTCGTCGGATTGTTCTATCCGATGGCGGTGGCGGCTGTGGGCGTCGTTGTCGGACTCGCCGGGGTGCGCGAGCCGACGCATCAGCGCAAAATCTGGGAAGAGGTTGGCGGCCAATCGCCATACTGACGACTTAGCTCAACCCTAGCTCTCGAGGCCCGGTCAGACCGGGCCTCTTTTTTTTTAGGCGGCGAGCCGGTCGACTACGGTGCCGTCGACACTGAAACAGGCAGCAATGAGTTTGCCATCAGGTCCAGCGCCACCATCGACCACTGCGGCGTGTTCGCTTTCGCTGATGCCGCGGCGTGCATTGTCCACGCCGCAGACGACGCGTTTGAATCCGCCATAAGGCCGCGTCAGTGAGAGCATGTTAATGCCGCTGGCGCCCCACCAGAACGCGTCGCGCTGCATCTCGAGCGGCTTCTCGGGATCGACGCCAGCATGGGCAAACAGCAAGGCGCCGTCCTCCGTAAATGCGGCGCGTCGCAAGGCACTGAGCAATTGGCGATGGCCGGGCCGGCTGTCGATGGCGTTGCGCAGCGTGCCGGTCCAGCGTGTGATCGCCATCGTGCCTTCGCGGCACGCGGCTTCACCCTGACGCGGATCGAGACCGTAGGCGCGCAGCGTCGATCCAAGGCCCCGCGCCAGGATCCACGGCAGAACCTCGCGCGGATTGGGCGCGAATTGGAGCTCTTGCAGTTTTTGCCACATCGCTTCCTGCGCGCCGCGCAGATAGGCCAGTTCGCAGGCGAAGGCGCGGCGGCGCGCCAGCGCCAGCGCGCGGAAATGCAGCAGCGCGTCGATCGTGGTGACCGCGTCGGCGCCGGGCGCCAGATAGTTGCCGAGGTAAACGATGCGGTCGCCAGGCTCGAGGCGCTCGATGAGCTGGCGATGCAAGACGATCAAACGCTTGGCTTCGCCGTTGATCGGCGCCACCGCCCAGACACGGCGTGCGCGATTGAAGCGGGCGTAAATCTCGTTGTCGCTGGAGAACGCCACCGGCGCTAGATGCCGGGGATGACGCGGCTCACGCCGCGCTCAGCATCTGTTCCACGCGCTTCGCCGCCGACGCCTCGTCGATATTCTCAACGGCCGCGAATTCGCGCACCAGCCGGTCCAGGGCCGCTTGGTAGATCTGGCGTTCGCTGTAGGACTGCTCGGGCTGGCCGACGTTGCGATAAAGGTCGCGCACCACTTCGGCGATCGAACCGGGATCGCCGGAATTGATCTTGGCTTCGTATTCCTGGGCGCGGCGGCTCCACATCGTGCGCTTGGCACGCGAACGGCCCTTGAGCTTGGACAGCGCTGCGTCCATTTCCTTGCGGGTCGACAGCCGGCGCAGGCCGGAGTTCTTCGCCTTCGCGATCGGCACGCGAAGCGTCATGCGGTCCTTGTCGAAATGAACGACGAAGACCTTGAGCTGATAGCCGGCGATTTCCTGATTCTCGATGCCGAGAATCTTGCCGACGCCATGGGTCGGGTAGACGACGAAGTCACCAGTGGAAAAGCCGAGCGTTTCCGCCAGGGTTTTCTCTTCCTTCTTGCGCGCGACAGCCATATTCCGGATAGCCCTCAGCCGAAAACGCGAGTAACCCCCGACCGCTCAAAAGGCTGCGGCAATGGATTCCAATCCCCGGGAGAGACGCACCCATCGTGCATCTACGATTATGTTTACCACAAATGGCGGGATAAAGCCAGGGCCGGAGCCATGCATCGCATGCAGGCCGGGCCGCAACACATGGATTTCACTAGGTTTTTTGCTAGCGCTTGCCGGGATTTGGGCTGAAGAACTTGGTGAACTTATCAGGAACACCCTTGAACGCGTCGGCGTCGGCCGGCGCTTCGGCTTTACGGGTGATGTTCGGCCATGAGGTCGAATATTGGCGATTGGTTTCAACCCACTTCTCGGCCTGTGGGTCGCTGTCCGGGACGATTGCCTCGGCCGGACATTCGGGCTCGCAGACGCCGCAATCGATGCATTCGTCGGGATGGATGACCAGCATGTTCTCGCCCTCGTAGAAACAATCCACAGGGCAAACCTCAACGCAGTCCATGTATTTGCACTTGATGCAGGCTTCGGTCACGACATAGGTCATCGGGAAAACTCGATCGCTGGCTGGGAATCGCCGCTCGTACCACGGTGGCGAAGCCGGATTCAACCCCTGCTGGATTGGGGACTTGCACCATTGGCGGGCGGCAGGCCGACATAGGCGCCGCGGCCGCGGCAGGCCCGCTTCGCGACGCGTTCCTCCGCGACATGCGCCATCAAGCCGATGGCACGGCCGATCGCGTATAGCGCCGCCGCGCCACCGGCCGGAAATTTCAACGCCGCACCCAGTTTGGCCATCGCTTGCGGCAACGTGCGCGGGGCCGGCGAGCGTTGCGGCAAAAGCGCCATGAGCGCGCCGGCGCGCGCGTCGGCAGCGTGGTCGCCATCGAAGTCGAGCGCTGCCAAGCCGACTGCGACCGAACGCCACGGCGGAAGGCCCGCAGCAGATGCGGCCCGTGTCGCCAGCGCCGCGGCGTCGATGCCGTTGTCCGCTGAAAGAATCAACCCAGCGCGCAGCAGAGGCCGTGTTTCGCGGCCGAGATCCCAGGTTTCGGCTAGTACCGCCTCGATGGGCCGTGCCGACGGCGCACTGCCGGCCGCGGCCGCGGCTAGGAACCGCACGAGGCGCGCACCCGCGTAACCGAAGAACTCCGCCGTCGCTTGTTGCCACCGCGGCTCCGCTGCCATCGCCACCTGTAACAGCGCCAGCAGGCGCACCACGGGCGATGCGCCAATCAATGCAACGTGCAGCGCGGCGCTGTCAGGCAGCGGATCGGGCACATTGTCAGTGGCAAAGCTGGCCACAGGGTCGCAATCCCAGATCAGCGCCGCCGCTTCGCGCACCGATAGTGTCTGCGCCAGTTCGACCGCATCGCGGCCGCGGAAATAAACCCGGCCGCCGCGCATCAGGGTGATCGCCGTCGAAACCACCGGGCCGCTCGGCAGACCGCCCTGTTTCAGCGCCACTACATCGGCTGCGGCATAACGCCGAGCACGTCCGGCGGCCCGCTCGGATCGGATCAGGCCACGGCTAACATAGGCGTATAGCGTCGCCGGCGTGACGCCGAGCGTGCGCGCTGCCTCGACCGCCGTAAGGGATCCGTCGTGATCGCCATACATTGATCAATATAATCAATATATTTGGTATTCAGTCAAGGGGCAGCGGTTGCGGTGGCTTTGGCAGGCAGTTCGGCGGCGCGCCGCCGGTTTCGCCGGCGCGGCGCTCTGCTATTGTCCGGCCCGCTTAATAGGCGGAGTGATCGGGCGATGGCCGCGCGCGGGCGGGTGGTGGTGATGCATTTCGCGGGGCAGATGCCGCTCGCCGGTATCGCCTGGCAGGCGCTGCACTACCTCGCTGGACTCCGCCGCCTCGGCTACGACGTCTGGTACGTCGAAGACCACGGTGCCAACCCCTACGATCCCCGCGCCAATAGCGTCGCCACCGACAACGCGCCCAACATCGCCTATCTCGCGGCGCTCATGACGCGCTTCGGCTTCGATGATCGCTGGGCGTATTGGGACGCGATCCGCGACGAATACCATGGCCTGACGCGCGAGGCGGTGTACGCGCTGTTCCGCGACAGCGACGCACTGCTCAACCTGTGCGGCGCGACGCGGCTGCGCGACCACCATCTCGCCTGCAAGCGACGGCTCATGATCGACACCGACCCGGTCTACGAGCAGATCAAGTACGCCGAGGCCGATCCGGCGGCGCGTAGTTATCTCGACGCCCATACGCATTTCTTCACTTACGGCGAGAATGTTGGCGGACCCGGCTGGATCGTGCCGTTATGCGGCATCGACTGGAAGCCGACGCGGCCGCCGGTGGTGCTCGATTTCTGGCCGGCCGATGCCATGGGCGGCCCATGCTTCTCGACGATTGCCACCTGGGAAAACAAGGGCAAGGACATCGTCTTCCACGGCGAACGCTATATCTGGTCGAAGCACGTCAATTTCGTGCGCTTCATCGATCTGCCGCGGCAGGCCGATCACTGCTTCACCGTCGCGCTCAACTCGGCGCCCGACGACGCGCAACGCGAGATCGCTGCGCATGGCTGGACCATCCGCGACGCCCGCGATGTGTCGCTCAGCATCGACGCGTATCGCGATTTCATCCGCGGCTCGCGCGGTGAGTTCACCGTCGCCAAGGATATCTATGTCCGCCCGCGCAGCGGCTGGTTCAGCGACCGCAGCGTTTGCTACTTGGCGGCCGGCCGGCCGGTGATCACGATGAACACCGGATTTTCGCGTTTCTGTCCTGTCGGCGAAGGCCTGTTCGAATATGCCGATGCCGCCGAGGCGCTCGCCGCGGTCGCCGCGATCAACGAAGACTACCCGCATCACGCGCGCGCGGCGCGCGATCTGGCGGCGGAGCATTTTTCGTCCGACCGGGTGCTGGCAACGATGATGGCGGGCGCCGGCTTATGAGCGAGGCGCGACCGGTCGCCGGCAGCTGGCAGATGAGATTCAAAGCAGCGTCGAGTGCGCGCTGGTTCGCCCGTACCGGCTGGGA
Source organism: Allostellaceae bacterium (assembly GCA_035632055.1). Taxonomy (GTDB): domain Bacteria; phylum Pseudomonadota; class Alphaproteobacteria; order ATCC43930; family CGMCC-115725; genus REEB95. The sequence continues at coordinate 10,561 of DASQHO010000093.1, read as the reverse complement.
CGACGGTGCACTGGCGCTGTTCGCCGTCCTGCTCGTGTTTGTGTTGGTCACGTTCAAGGATTACGGCGTCACTTGGGACGAGGACGCGCAGAATTGGTACGGCGTCGCCGTTCTCAACTATTACCTCTCTGGCTTCGCCGATCGTTCGTACATGCACCTTTACGACCTGTTCTATTACGGGTCGATTTTCGACACGCTCGCGGCGGCGCTAAATCACGTGTCGCCATTTGGCACGTTCGAAACGCGGCACCTGCTCAATGCCCTGATCGGCATCGTCGGCGTCGTCGGTACCTGGAAACTCGGCCGCGTTCTCGGCGGTCCGCGCGTTGGCTTCATCGCCGCCCTCTTCCTGACGCTGACGCCGAATTACTACGGCCAGATGTTCAACAATCCGAAGGACGTGCCGTTCGCCGCCGGCATGGTTTGGGCGCTTTATTATCTCGTGTGCGCGGTGTCGCAATTGCCGCGGCCGGATTGGCGCCTCGGCATCAAGCTCGGCCTGGCGGCTGGCGTCGCGCTGGCCGTGCGCGTCGGCGGCCTGCTGATTTTCGGTTATATCGGCGTGGCGCTACTGGCATTCGGACTTTGGCGCCTGGCCGAAAGCCGCAGCCTGGCCAAGGCCATTGGCGAATCCTGGAGCGGCGGCTGGCGCCTGCTCCCGGTAACGATCGCAATCGCCTATCCAGTGATGATGCTGTTCTGGCCGTGGGCGCAGCAATCGCCGTTGATCAATCCCGTCCACGCGCTGCTCTATTTCTCCCACGAGATTTTCCCGTACGGCACGTTGTTCGATGGCCACTACATCCCGGCGGCGGACCTGCCGTGGGAATATCTGCCGACCTACATCGTCCTGGCGCTGCCAGAGCTGGTGTTGTTGCTGCTTGCGGCAGCGCCCGCCATCGCATTCGTCGCGTTGCGGCGCACCGGCGCGCGGCACGATCGAGCGCGAGTCCTCGGTGTGTTCATGCTCGGCTTCGCCATCGTTTTTCCGGTGGCTTATGCCATCGCCATCAAGGCGGTGCTGTTCGACGGCATGCGGCATTTCATCTTCGTGCTGCCGCCGATCGCGGTGGCCGCTGCGCTTGCTGCCGAGAGCGCGCTCGGTGCGCTTGCGCAACGGCGATGGCGGCGTTGGGTTTACGGCGCGCTCGCGGTCTACGGCGTCTATCACGTGTCGGTGATGGCGATGCTTCATCCCGACGAGTACGTCTATTACAACGCCTTCATCGGCGGTACGCGCGGTGCCCAGGGCCTGTTCAAGCTGGATTACTGGGCGAATTCCTATGCCGAAGACGTTGCCGCGCTCGAGAACTATCTCCGCGCCGAATACGGCAACGATTTCATGGATCACGATTTCACCGTGTTCGTGTGCGGCCCGCCGGCATCGGCGGCCTATTATTTCCCACCGAACTTCGCCTTCACGCCAGACCGCGCCAACGCCGAGTTCGTCATCGCGTTCACCAAGGACGAGTGCAACGAATCGGTGACCGGACGCACGATCTACCGTGTCACGCGGCTCGGCACGCTGTTGTCGGTGGTGCTCGACCGGCGCGCGGTGCTGGCGCACGGACCGCGCGCGGCGACAGTCGTCACCCGCTGAGGCCGCGTGGAACGCATCGAATACGAGCGGTTGGCCGCGGTCGAAGACCGTATGTGGTGGACGCGCGCGCTGCGCCGCAATTTGCGCACGGCAGTCGCACCGTTCGCCGCCACACCGGACGCGCGGCTGCTCGACGCTGGCTGCGGCACCGGCGGCTTGCTGGCGACGCTGGTGCAGGGAGTGAACTTTGGGCTCGACCGTGACGGTTTCGCCTGCCGTCTGGCGCACGAAAGGGCGCATCAGCCGGTGGCACAGGGCTCGATCGACGACCTGCCGTTCCGCGACGCTGCCTTCGACGTCATCGTCAGCGCCGACGTCTTGTGCCATCGCGGCGTCGGTGTCGAGCGTGCGCTGCGCGAAATGCATCGCTGCCTCAAGCCGGCTGGCACGCTCATCGTCAACCTGCCGGCCTATCCCTGGCTCTATTCGGCGCACGACCGCGCGGTCGACAATGCGCGGCGCTACCTCCGTGGCGAGCTGGTGCGCCTTCTGGCGGCCGCCGGCTTCAGCCGGGTTCGGGCGACCTACTGGAACACGCTGCTGTTCCCGCTAATGGTGGCGCGCCGGCTGCTGCCGGGCGGCGGCAGTGAGGTGGGCCTGCTGCCGATGCCGCTCGAGCGCATTTTCGACACCATAGCGGGTTTCGAATCGGCGCTACTTAGATCGGGCTTGCGTCTTCCCTTCGGGGGCTCGATTCTGGCCACCGGAACCCGCCGATGACCGCCCCCGCACTGAGCATCGTCATACCCGTCTACAACGGCGCGCACAGCATCGGCGCGTTGGTCGACGCCCTCCAGGCCCTTGCGGTCCCCGGCGGCCACGAGATCGTTCTGGTCAATGATGGCAGCCCGGACGACAGTCTCGCGGTCTGCGACACATTGGTCGCCCGTGCATATGTGCCGATGACGCTGGTGAATCTGGCGCGCAATTTCGGCGAGCACAACGCCGTCATGGCCGGACTGCGCGAGGCACACGGCGCGCATGTGATCACCATGGACGACGATTTGCAGAATCCGCCGACCGAGGTGCTGCGGCTCCTCGAACACGCACAGCGCAGCGGTGCCGATGTGGTCTATGCAAGGCCGGTCGAGAAGCATCATGCCGGCTGGCGTAATTTCGGCAGCCGCTTCACCAACCGCGTCGCCGATTTCGTCCTCGAAAAGCCGAAGGGCCTTTACCTGTCGAGCTTTCGCTGCATCAGTGCCTTCGCCGTGGAGCAGGCTATCTCCTATGAGGGACCGTTCCCATATGTTGATGGACTGCTGCTGCAAGTCACGCAACGCATCGACAGCCTGGCAGTCGAGCATTTGCCGCGGGCGCACGGCCGCAGCAACTACACGCTGCGCCGGCTGGTGCGGCTGTGGCTCAACATGTTCGTCAATTTTTCGGTGATGCCGCTGCGGCTTTCAACCTTCACCGGCATCGGACTCAGCATCCTGGGCCTCGCCGGCGCCATTTGGGCGGCCGCGGCGGCGCTATTCTTCGAGAAGACGCCGCCGGGCTGGGCGTCGCTGACCGTCGCGGTGATGCTGCTGTCGGGCGTGCAGCTGCTGATCCTCGGCTTGCTCGGCGAATATCTCGGTCGCCTCTACCTGACGGTCAACCGCCGGCCACAAGCCGTCGTGCGGGCAGTGACGCGCAGCAAGGCGGCCGAATCCAATCAACGGCGCAGCGCCGGCAGCACGATGCGGCGGGTGTGATGCCGGCTCTGCTGCCTTACTACGCCGCACTGTTCGGCGGCATCCTGATCGCGATCGGTGGCCAGCTCCTGCTCAAAACCGGCGTCCAAGGCACGCCCAATTTCGTCGCGCAGATCACCAACGGCTTCACGATCGTCGGCGTCGCATTCTACGGCGCCGCCGCGATCCTCTATCTGATCGCCATCCGCAAGATCCCGCTGTCGATCGCCTATCCATCGGTCGCGGTGAGCTATGTCGTGGTTGCGGTGGTGGCGCACTTCTTCTGGGACGAAACGCTAACCGCCGGTAAGGTCATCGCAATCCTGCTGATCCTCGCCGGCGTCGCGCTGTTGCAGCGCGCCTAGGCGTTTGCCTTCACTGCGGCGATCACGCGCGCGACGTGGCCAGCGCCGAGTTCCGGAAACATCGGCAGGCTCAGGACTTCGCGCGCCGCACGCTCGCTTTCGCGTAGGCCTCCGGGGTCGAGTGCAACGCGGCCGCGATAGGCCGGTTGCAGGTGGACCGGTACCGGATAATGAACCGCCGTGCCGATTCCGGCGCGGTCGAGTGCCGCGCGCAACGCATCGCGGTGCGGCACGCGCACGACATATTGATGGAAGACGTGCGTCGCCCCAGGCCGCCGCTGCGGCAGGCCGAGCCCGGTCTTGGCCAGACCGCGATCGTAGCGCGCGGCAATCGCCGCGCGGCGCGCGTTGGCGCGATCGAGGGCCACCAATTTGACGCGCAGCACCGCGGCCTGGACGGGGTCGAGCCGCGAGTTCATGCCCGGCACGGCGCTGACATAGCGTTCACGCCAGCCGTATTCGCGCAATTCACGGACCCGTCCGGCAACGGCCGCGTCGTCGGTCAGTACCGCGCCGCCGTCACCGACGGCGCCAAGATTCTTGGTCGGATAGAAACTGAAACAGGCGACGTCGCCGATGGAGCCGAGCCGTCGGCCGCCGAGCATCGCGCCATGGCTCTGTGCACAATCCTCGATCAGCTTGGCGCCGAGCCGCCGCGCCAGCGGCACCAGAGCATCAAGGTCGGCGGCCTGGCCGTAAAGATGCACGGCGATGACCGCGCCGACGGGCCGGCCCCCGCCAAATGCGCGTTCGAGCGCAGTCGGTGCCAGCGTATAAGTCACCGGATCGATGTCGAGCAGCAACGGCGCCATTCCGGCGAGTTCGATCGCCGCAACGGTCGCTACGGCGGTATGGGACGCTGTCGCGACCAACGTGCCCGGCGCCAGGCCAAGCGCGCGCAGCGCAATCACCAGCGCATCGGTGCCCGAGCCGACGCCAATGGCGTCGCGGCAGCCGATATAGGCGGCGAACTCGCGCTCGAACGCCTCGACCTCGGGGCCGAGAACGTAGCGGCCACTTGCCAGCACGCGCGCCACCGCCCGATCGATGCGCGACCGCGATGTGCGATAGGCCGCGAGTGGGGCCGCTTGGGGAATGGATTTACGCCGGTTTGCCATCGGTCAGAGATAGGAGGCGAGATTGTCGCGATAGTATTCGAGCGTGCGCGCCAGCCCGTCTTTCAATGCGACGCGCGGCTTCCAGCCGGTGAGGCGGCGGAACAGCCGGTCGTCGGCGTGATAGTCGCCGATGTCGATGCGCTTGCGGGCCGCCGGAAACGACTCGACCGAATACTCGCCGCCACCATGGGCTGCGATTAGCCCGTCGGCCAGCTTCTTCAGCGCGACGCGGCGGCCGCCGCCGATGTTGAAGACTCCGCCCGCGACCTTCGGCACCACGGAAGCAAGCAGCAGGGCATCGACCGCGTCGTCGACGTAGGTCAGGTCGCGCAATTGTCCGCCTTCCCAGACTTCGAATCGACGTCCTTCGAGCACCGCGCGCAGCCAGACGCCGAGGAACGTCTGGCGCGCATCCTTGATGCGCATGCGCGGGCCGTAGGTGTTGGTCAGCCGCAGCACCGCCGATGTGACGCCGTACACGTTGCGGTAGAGCGTGTGATAGGCCTCGGCGGCGAGCTTGTGGATGCCGTTGACGTCAACCGGCGCCAACGGATGGCGCTCGTCGACCGGCAGATAATGCGGCTTGCCGTAAACCTGCCGCGTCGAGGCGAAGATTACCGTCGGCGCCGGCGTAGCCCGGCGGCAGGCTTCGAGCAGACGCACCGCCACGCGACAATTGAGATCCAGATCATCCAAGGGCGCATCCATCGAGCCCTGATGGCTGGTCTGGCCCGCGAGATTGAACAGGTATTGCCGGCCAGCCACGAACGGCACGGCGTCGGCAGTACGCAAATCGGCGATCTCGACCACGATGCGTCCCTGCGCGTTGTCGAGATTGTGCCGGTTGCCACCAAGCTCGGGCAGCAAGGCGTCGACCGCCAGCACGTCGGCGCCGAGCGCGCCGAGCCGCCGCACCAGGTTCGACCCGATGAAGCCGAGGCCGCCGGCAACGGTCACGCGCGCGCCGGCGAAGGCGGCACGCAGTAGTTTCTCGGTCATCGGTTAATCCCGGATGTGAAACAAGACAACATCATGGCCGGCATGTATGCCGAGTCGCGCTTGCCGCGCAAGGCGCGGCTGTGATTCCCTCAACACCATGCCGGGATGGCGTGTTTCGGCACGGTGGGCGGCGCTGGTTGTCGCTTTGCTGGCGCCAGCGGGATGCGGTGGGCGGCATTATCGCCCGCCGCCGGTCAGCTATCTGCCGCCTGCCGCGTGCCGCGCCGATCTCGACCGGTTGCATGTCCAATTCGTCGCGGCCGACGCGCCCGAAGGTCCGTGCCCGGTTTACGATGCGGTTCGGGTGAGCGCGGACGGTGTGCCGTGGAACCATTCCGGCCTCGTCACATGCGACCTAGCGCTGCGCCTCGAGCGCTTTACGCGCGAAATCGTCCAGCCGGCGGCGCAGCGTTATCTGCACGCGTCGGTCAGCCAACTCCGCCACTTCGGCACCTATTCGTGCCGCGGCCAGCCGAACGGCGAATGGAGCGAGCACGCGAAGGGCGATGCCATCGATATTGCTGGTTTCGCACTCGACAATGGCGACGCTGTGATGGTCGAGAATGACTGGCGCGGCAACGGACCCAAAAGTGATTTCCTGCATGCGGTGGCGCGCCGCGCCTGCGGCCTATTCAGCGTCGTGCTGACGCCGAACACCAATTACGACCACCGCAACCACATCCATCTCGATATCGGCCCGTGGAAGGATTGCAGCGTCTGACGCGGCGACGTCAGGCGCCGGCTTCTTCCTCGAGCAGCGCGATCCACGGCTCGCGCGGAATCGGTTGCGGCCGTTCGGGCTCGTCGTAGAGTTGCCGCGCCTCCGGTGCGCCGGCGCGCCGCTCGCCAAGCGCGATGACGCGCAGCCGGCGGCGCCAGTGCCCTTGTTCGACTGTGATCCAGTCGCCGACCCGAATCGGTTGATGCGGCTTGAACGCCGCGATGCCAGCGACGGCGACGCGGCCTTCGGCACACAGGCGCGCCGCTGCCGAACGCGTGCGCGCCAACCGGGCAAACCAGAGGAATTTGTCGAGTCGCAAAGTCGGCGTACCGCCGCCGTCAGCGGACAAGGCTGAGCTCGTTGAGCTTGGCGAACGGACTGTCGCCGGCAACGGGCGGCGATGGACGCCGATTCCCCTGCCGGCGCTGGCGTGCCGGTGCGTGCCGTGCCGCGAAGCGCGTGCCGTCAGCATGGTGCGTCGCGCGATAGCCGAGCGCCAGCAGCACTGTCCCAAGCTCGTCGGCGGGACAATGCGCGACTGCCGCGAGTGCCGGCGTGATTGCGAAGGCGCCCTGCCGCACCAAATAACGTAGCCGGGCGGCGAGCGTCTCGAGCCGGTCGACCCTTAGGATGCGCCGTCCCAGCACGCGATAGCCCATCGCCGCATAAGCCGCCGTGCTCACGGCCGGGTCACGTGGTGCGCCCACATTGGGCGGCGTGGTCGGCACGCTGTCGTGCGCCGCCACGGACCAAAGCAAGCCGCGCAGCGCAATCGTGTCCGGTGCGAACAGTCCGGCGTGATAGACGCTGTCGACACCGAGGCGGATGCCGAGCCGGGCGAGCGCCTTGCGGTCGGTGCGCGACAAAGCGCGCAACAGCGGCGCCACGGTCGTCGTCGGCAGGCTGCCGAGCGCCTCGGCAAGCTGGAATGCGACGCCGCGCGCCGGCGCCGACAACGCCGCATCGCGCGCGAGGAACAGCGGCGCCAGGCGCTGGCATAAATATGCCGCAGCAAAGGCAGCCAGGCGCCGGCGCACGGTCTCGCGCTGCTCGCCTTCGAAGAAGTCACTGGCCAACGCTTCGACTCGCGGCTGGAGCGCATGTGCGCCGCCGATCAACCGGCCGACGGGGCTGCTTTTCCATGCCAGCGTGCCGTTGACAGCGAGCGTGAACTCGCAGTCCGGCGCAGCGGCCAAACGCGCGACGCGGCGGCCGATCTCGCCGCGCAGGACCCGCTGGGCCGCCGCCAGCAGCGTCTTGGCGGCCTCGTCCGACGCCGCCAGATCGGGCCGGAAGCGGAAGCCGTCGAGGCGACCGACATAATGGCCCTCAACTTTGACCTCGCCCGCCTCGCTTACCGATGCCAGCAACTCGCGCGGGTCGGCCAAGCGGCGCATGAGATAGGCGGCACGCTTGTCAACGAACCTCTGGGTGATGCGGTCGTGCAGCGCATCCGACAGTTTGTCCTCGATGGCGCGGGCACGCTCCTGCCAGCCGCCGGCATTGTCGAGCCAATCGGCGCGATGGGCGATATAGGTCCAGGTGCGGATGTGCGCGATGCGCATCATCAGTGTGTCGATGTCACCGTCGACGCGGTCCAACCGGTCGACCTGGCCGGCAACCCAGTCGGTCGGCAGACGGCCGTGCGGCCCAGCGAGATGGCGATAGATCTGGGCCAACAGCCGCGCATGCGTATCGCTCAGCACTTTGCGGAAATCCGGAATCTGGCAGACTTCCCAGAGCAGGCGTACCGCCGCGGGGTTGGTCGCCAAGCTGGCGACGTCGGTCATTTGCGCCAGCGCGCGCAATGCGGCGTGATCGTCGGTCTGCGGCGCCGAAACGAGACCAGGAAGGTCCGGACGGCGCTCAAGCGACGTGATCAGGCCTCCGAGCGAGCGATAATCCAGCCGCGCATTGCGCCAGTACAGCCGCGACAGCGGATCAAAACGATGGTTTTCAACCGCTTCGACGACCGCATCGTCGAGCGCCTTAATCTCGTCGGTAACACAGAACGTGCCGTCGTTCATATGACGGCCGGCGCGGCCGGCGATTTGGGCGATTTCAGCCGGCGCGAGCCGCCGCGGTGCGTGGCCGTCAAATTTGACCAGACGTGCGAACGCGACATGATCGAGGTCCATATTGAGGCCCATGCCGATCGCGTCGGTTGCCACAAGGTAATCGACCTCGCCCGACTGGAAGAGGCCGATCTGGGCGTTGCGCGCGCGCGGACTCAAAGCGCCAAGAACGATGGCGGTGCCGCCCTGGCGCCGGCGCATGATCTCGGCGAGCGCGAAGACGTCGGCGATGGCGAAGGCGACGATGGCGCTGCGCGGCGGCAGTCGCGTCATTTTCTTGGCACCAGTATAGGACAGCGTCGAGAAGCGCGGTCGCGATGAGATCTCGGCGTCCGGCACCAAGCGCCGCAACAGCGGCGCGATCGTGTCCGAGCCGAGGAACATCGTCTCGCTCACGCCGCGCGCATATAGCAACCGGTCGGTGAAGACGTGACCGCGCTCGCGGTCGCCGCAGAGCTGAATCTCGTCGACGGCGAGGAAATCGACCGGCCGGTCCAACGGCATCGATTCGACGGTACAGACGAAGTAGCTTGGATTCGGCGGGACGATCTTCTCCTCGCCGGTGATCAGCGCGACGGCGCGTGCGCCCTTGAGCCGCACCACGCGGTCGTAATTCTCGCGCGCGAGCAGGCGCAGTGGAAAGCCGATCATGCCGGTCTGATGACCGAGCATGCGTTCGATGGCGAGATGGGTCTTGCCGGTGTTGGTCGGGCCGAGCACGGCCCGGATGCGCGACGGACGGGATACCAGTCCCATGCCTAGCGATGATGAGTCATCGCGCCGCGAAACGCAACCGTCCGGGAATAGACAGCGTTCTATGGCGTTTTCTTGACGACAGGCCTGCAGCGGCCTAGGAGAAATCGCGTGGCAAAATTGGCATTTCACGGACGGTTCCGACGGGCAGCGGGCGCGTTGTTGGCGGCGTTTGCAGCCTTGGTCCTGGTGGTCATGCCAACCGTGGCGGCGCCTGGCCCGGGCCCGCAGCCCTATTACGGCGTGCCGTATCCCGCACCGCGCTTCCTCGACCCGTTCGCGCCAGCGCCGACACCGCGATTTGTCCAGGCCTGCGACGGCAGGGAGCCGATTGTCGGCGGCATTCTCGGCGCCTCGGCCGGCGGCTTGCTGGCCGCGGCCTTGAGCGAAAATCACGGCCGAGTCGACCCAGGCGCCACGGTGTTCGGCGTCGTCGCCGGCGCAATGATCGGCGCCACCCTCGCCGCCAGCCACTGTCCGCCAGATCCGACCAACTGAAGAATAAGGGCGGAGACTCGCTGTCTCCGCCCTGCTGACGGGAATCTCAACCCGTCGGGTCGCGCCTAGGCACCCTCGTCGTATTCCGTCGAGATATCCTTGCCGGTGTAGTCCGGCATCAGACCGGCCGATATCAGGCTGACCACCGCGCAGCCGGCGATGTAGATCGCGATCGCATAGCCCGAGTGATATGCGGCAAACAGTGCCGTAGCGATGATCGGCGCCGGACCTCCGGCGATAATCGAGGCCAGCTGATAGCCAAGCGACGCGCCGCTGTAGCGCAACCGCGGCGTGAACGATTCGGCGATCAGCGCGGCCTGCGGGCCGTACTGCATGTCGTGCGGTATAAGCGACAGAACGATGGCAATGAACACCGCTGACGGCAGCGCCGTGTCGAGCATGCCGAAATAGAGGAAGCCGAAAAATCCGGTCACCGCCGCACCGATCAGGTACATCTTGCGGCGGCCGATGCGGTCGGAGATGTGGCCGGACAACGGAATCGTAATGAACGACAGCACCGAACCGGCAAGAACCGCCGATAGAATCAGGTTGCGCGGCAGCTTCAGTGTGCCAGTAGCATAAGCGAAGACGAACGCCGTAAAGATATAGAATGGCGCCTGCTCGGCCATGCGCAACAGCGCCGAGAGAATGATCTCGCGCGGCTGTTTTCTGATGACTTCGATGATTGGCGCGCGCTCGATCTTTTTGCGTGCAACGAGTTGCTGGAAGACCGGCGTTTCGAGAATGCCGAGC
>DASQHO010000092.1:0-4048 GCA_035632055.1 Allostellaceae bacterium | reverse complement strand
CACATTCGGCTTCGCGCTGATCATCATCTTCCTGGCGCTGGCGGCGCTGTTTGAGAGCTTCCGCGATCCGTTCATCATCCTGGTGTCGGTGCCGATGTCGATCGCCGGCGCTCTGATCTTCATCAGCACCGGCGTCGGCGGCGCAACGCTCAACATCTACACCGAGGTCGGCCTGGTCACGCTGATGGGCCTGATCAGCAAGCACGGCATCCTGATCGTCGAATTCGCCAACACCTTGCAGCGGCAGGGCAAATCGAAGCGCGAAGCGATCGAGCTGGCATGCGGCATCCGGTTGCGGCCGATCCTGATGACGACCGCGGCGATGGTGCTTGGCGTCGTGCCGCTGATCGTCGCCAGCGGCGCCGGCGCCGTGTCGCGCTTCGACATGGGCCTGGTGATCTCGTCGGGCATCGCCATTGGCACGTTGTTCACGCTATTCGTCGTGCCGGCGGTCTATATGCTGGTCGCCGCCGATCACTCCAAGGCGGCGGAGGCCGAAGCCGGCATCGCGCCGGAGCCGGAAGGCGTCTAGCAGCAAGCCGCTTGAACGCGGGCAGCCGGGCGCGTAACGCTTGAGCGCTGCGGCGCCCAGGCCGCCGAGGGGGTTCGATGACGCAAGCGATCGTTGCCGGCCGCGATCCGGCGCAAGGCCGCACCGCCACCATCGTCTATATTCTCTATCTCGTCGGCCTGATCATTCAGGTCACGCATCTGATCGGCGTGATCGTCGCGTATATCTATCGCCACGACGGGCCCGACTGGGTGCAGACGCATTACCGGTTTCAGATCCGCACCTTCTGGATCGGGTTGCTCTATGGCGTGATCGGCTTCCTCACGCTGCATGTCCTGATCGGCGGATTGATTCTGTTCCTGACGCTGATCTGGTTCATCGTCCGCTGCGTCAAAGGCCTGCGGTTCGTCGGCCGCGCCGCGCCGTACGACAACGTCACCAGCTGGCTGTGGTAGGCGCGTGAGCTAGGGGCCGGTTTCGACCGGCGTGTCGCCGGGCAGGCCCCATTCCGACCATGAGCCGTCATAGACCGCGGGCTCCGGCCAACCGAGCAGATACATGCCGAAGGCCAGTGCCGAGGCGGTTACACCCGAACCGCACGTTGTCGCCGCCGGCTTCGCGGGATCGAGGCCGGCAGCGCGGAACTTGGCGGCCAGCGCATCGGCCGACAGTACGGTGCGTGTCGCTTTGTCGATCAGCTGATCCGACGGCAGCGAAAGGCTTCCCGGGATGTGGCCGCCGCGCAGACCGGCGCGCGGTTCGGGCGCTTCTCCGGTAAATCGCCCAGCACTTCGGGCATCGATCACCTGCTCGCGTTTCGATTGCAGGTTTGCCAGCATCTGCGCCTTGTCGCGCACGCGGCGCTTGTCGAGTTTGGCGTCGAATGTGGCGGGCGGATAATTCGGCACGTCGGCGGTGACGGTGCGACCTTCCGCGAGCCATTTGGGCAGGCCACCGTTCAACACTGCGACGTCCTTGTGGCCGAATGCGCGCAATGTCCACCAGACCCGCGGCGCCGAGGTCAGACCGAAAGCGTCGTAGACCACCACCTTGTGGCCGCTGCCGACTCCGAGCTGGCCCATCGCCGCCGCGAACGTTTTCTCATCCGCCAGCATGTGGGGCAGGGGATTGGCGCGGTCGCGAATTTCCTCGATGTCGAAGAAGATCGCGCCCGGAATGTGCTGGCGCGCGTAAAGCTCGGGACCGCTCGGGCTGACGTTGGGCAGCGTGAAACTGCCGTCGAGAATACGGAGTTTGCTGTCGTTCAGATGCGTCGCGAGCCAGGCGGTCTCGACCAGCGCTTCGGGATGGCCGTAGGCGGCGGCCACCTTATTCCTCCGGTATCCAGCTCGGCAGCGGCAGGTTTTTTTCGCGCAGGAATTTCGGATTGAACAGCTTCGACTGATAGCGCGTGCCGTAATCGGCGAGGATCGTGACGATGGTGTGGCCGGGGCCGAGCTCCTTTGCCACCTTGATCGCTCCAACAATGTTGATGCCGGACGAGCCGCCGAGGATGAGACCTTCGTCCGTGACCAGATCGAACAGGACCGGCAGCATCTCCTCGTCGGTCACCTGGAACCAGCCGTCAAGCGGCGCGCCTTCGAGGTTCTTGGTCATGCGGCCTTGGCCGATGCCTTCGGTGATCGAGCTGCCTTCGGCCTTGAGCTCGTGTTTCGCATACCAGGAATAGATCGCCGAGCCCATCGGATCGGCGAGATAAATCTTCACCTTGCGGCTGAATTCCTTGAGCGCGATGCCGACGCCGGCGAGCGTGCCGCCGGTGCCGACCGAGCAGATGAAGGCGTCGACCTTGCCCTGGGTCTGTTCCCAGATCTCCGGTCCGGTCGTCTCGATGTGCGCGCGGCGGTTGGCGACATTGTCGAACTGATTCGCCCAAATCGCGCCGCGCGGCGACTGCGCCGCCACTTCCTTCGCCAGCGTCTCGGAATAGCGCACATAGTTCATTGGATTGGCGTAGGGCACCGCCGGCACCAGCCGCAGATCGGCGCCGCACAGGCGCAGCATGTCCTTCTTTTCCTGGCTTTGCGTCTCCGGCATCACGATAACGCTCTTGTAACCGAGCGCGTTGCCGACCAGCGCCAGGCCAATGCCGGTATTGCCCGCCGTGCCTTCGACGATGGTGCCGCCGGGCTTCAACAGGCCGCGCGTTTCGGCGTCCTTGACGATATAGAGCGCCGCACGATCCTTTACCGAGCCGCCCGGATTGAGGAACTCGGCCTTGCCGAGAATCTCGCAGCCGGTCATTTCCGATGCCTTGCGCAGGCGGATCATCGGCGTGTTGCCGATAGTTTCGATAAAACCGTTGCGGATGGCAGGACTGAGCATGGGGGAGAGGCCGCGCTGTGTGGATGCGTGACTATAGTGAGTCGCCTCTTGCAATCAACCCCGCGGCCTCGCATTCTAGAGCGTGTTTACGCGGTCGGCGGGCGTCATAGCCTTGGCGATCGTGGTGGCGTTGCTGGCGGGATGTGCCGGCAATCCACCGACGCCGACCTACGGCCCGTTTACGCCACGTAACGGTGCGGGTGCGCCGATCGATCAGAATGGAATTCCGATCATCGGAACACCTTGGCGACCGTGATGATTTTGGGGGGATAGTCGTCGGTGTCGGTGCCTAGAATCTTCCATCCGGGGGAGGGATAAGCATTATGTGGCACTGGATCCTCGATCACGCCAACGCGTTCAACGCCATCGGCCTCGCCTGGGTTGTTCCCGTTATTTTGGTGCTCGTCGCGACCCGGCTGTTCCGGCCGGGCCATTATCGCGGCGAAGCCAAACTCGTTCCCGTGCGCGCCGAGGAACCGCGCGACGAAAACGAAAAGCCGCGCTCGGTGGCTTAAGCCGTCTCGTTCGGTTTAGCCGCGCGGCCAGCGCTTGCGCAAGCGCGCGCGGTTGGCCGCCAGCCAATAAAGTGCCAGCAGCGTCGGGCCATTCTGAATGCGGCCGGTCAGTGCGAGCTTCATCGCCGCTCGAAACCCTTTTACCGTCACCCGGATATCCTCATGTTCGTGCGGCACGCCGTGCAAGCCGCCGACGCCGCGCGCATCGACGCGCGCACAGAACAGGTGAAAGCTTTCGGTCGAGCCGCCGGGCGAAGTCAGGTACCGCTGCGCCAGGAGCGGCGGCTCGGTCAGCTTGATGCCGGCTTCTTCGTAAGCTTCGCGCACGGCAACTGCGCGCGGGCTTTCGTGATCGTGGTCGATGATGCCGGCGACGATTTCGGTCTGCCACGCGGGACGGCCGGCGAGATAGGCCGGCAGCCGGAATTGCTCGACCAGCACCAACGCGTCGCGCTTCGGATCGTAAAGCAGGATGCCGACCGTGTTGCCGCGCTCAAACACCTCGCGGTCGAGCGGGGCGCTCATGCCGCCGCGGTAGAGCTTGTGGCGGACCGTGTAACGGTCGAGCCGGAAATAGCCGCGATAGACGGTCTTCCTGCGCAGGATGCGGACGCGTTCGGATTTTTTCATGGCCGCGCACTCTAGGGGAGGCGGGCCGCGCTCGTCGAGCGGCGCC
>DASQHO010000091.1:0-19941 GCA_035632055.1 Allostellaceae bacterium | reverse complement strand
GCGTCTACCAATTCCGCCACGACCGCGATAGGATTCGGCAAATGCCGCAGATGGCGCGGCTGATTACCAAATCCGCATGAGCATAGCAAGCACGCCCCCCAAGACGGAAGCCATCGAATGGCGCAAGAACACGAAGCCGGTGCCCTATGAAGAGGCGGTCAGCGTCATGGAGGCGCGTGTACGCGAGATCCGCGCCGGCACCGCGCCCGAACTGGTCTGGCTCCTGGAGCATCCGGCGCTCTATACAGCCGGCACCAGCGCCCGCGACAGTGACCTTGTCGATCCGGTATTGCCGGTGCATCACACCGGCCGCGGCGGCCAATGGACCTATCACGGCCCCGGCCAGCGTATCGCCTACGTCATGCTCGATCTCAACCGCCGCCGCGGCGACCTGCGTGCCTTCGTCCGCGATCTTGAAGAATGGCTGATCCGGACACTCGCCAGCTTTGATGTGGCCGGCGAACGCCGTCCGGGCCGGATCGGAATCTGGATCGCCGACAAATCCGGCGCTGAGAGCAAGATCGCGGCCATTGGTGTACGCGTGCGCCGTGGCGTCAGCTACCATGGCGTTTCGCTCAACGTCGCGCCGGACCTTAGCCACTACCGCGGCATCGTCCCGTGCGGCGTGCGCGAGCATGGCGTCACGTCGCTTGCCGCGCTCGGCCTCCATCCGGCCATGAACAAGGTCGACGGTGCGCTCCGCGCCAGTTTCGCCACCGTTTTCGCCTGAATCATAGTGACATTGCAAAAAGGAGATTCGACACCCATGGCGACGGGATTTGCGACGAAATGAGAAGGTGGCCTTTGATCGCCGTGCTGGTCGGCCTTGCCGCGGCGCTTCCGGCGGCGGCGCAACAAGCCCCCGCCAGCCGGCCGCCGTCGTCGCGGGCAGAAATTCACCTGACGTTCGCACCCATCGTCAAAGAGGCGGCACCGGCGGTGGTCAACGTCTATTCGCGCCGCGTCGTGCAAACGCGCACACCGATCTTCAACGACGCGCTGCTGCGGCAGTTCTTCGGCGATGCCTTTCCGCTGACTGTACCACGTCAGCGCGTGCTCAACTCGCTTGGTTCCGGCGTTATCCTCGATCCATCGGGATTGATCGTGACCAACGACCACGTGATCAAGGACGCGCAGGAAATCTCGGTGGTGCTGAACGATCGCCGCGAATTTCCTGCCAAGGTCTTGCTCGCGGACGAGCATCTCGACCTTGCGGTTCTGAAAATCAGCGTCCCCAGCGAGAAGCTGCCGGTTCTGCCAATCGGCGACAGCGACAAGCTCGAGGTCGGCGATCTGGTGCTCGCGATCGGCAACCCATTCGGCGTCGGCCAAACCGTGACCAGCGGCATCGTCTCGGGTCTGGCGCGCACCGGCACGGGCATCAATGAATTCGGCTCGTTCATCCAGACCGATGCGCCGATCAACCCGGGTAATTCGGGCGGCGCGCTGGTTGACATGGACGGCGAGCTCGTCGGTATCAACACGGCGATTTTCTCGGAATCAGGGGGCTCGGTCGGCATCGGCTTCGCCATTCCGACCGGTCTCGTCCGCTCGGTCCTCTATGCCGTGCAGCAAGGCGAGCATGTCGTGCTACAGCCGTGGCTCGGTCTCGTCGGCAAGAGCGTCAATGCCGACGAGGCGACCAAGCTCGGCCTGCCGCGTCCCGGCGGCGTCCTGGTCGATAATGTCGCTACCGGCAGTCCGGCGGCCAAGGCCGGCATTGCCACCGGCGATGTGGTGCTCGCGGTCGACGGCCACGACATCGAGGACCCCGAGGCCCTGCGCTTCCGGCTCGCCACGCATCACATCGGCACCAACGCCCAGTTTTCGCTCTGGCACGACGGACATTCGCACACTGTGACAGTGGCGCTGATCGCGCCGCCCGAGCAGCCGCCGCGCGACGTCACGTTGCTCGAGGGTCGCGAGCCGCTTGCGGGCGCGTCGGTCGGCAATCTCAATCCGGCGTTCGCCGAAGAGCTCGGCCTGCCGCAATCGCGCCGCGGCGTGGTGATCGCGTCGGTGACGCCCGGCAGCACGGCGGCACAGTTCGGCTTGCGGCGCGGCGACATCTTGGCAAGCCTCAACCGCCGCGAGATCGCCACTGTGGGGCAATTGCGCGACCTGCTTGCCGACAGCGGCCCGCCCTGGGCTTTGATCATTGCCCGCGGCGACAAGAAGTTCTCGCTCGTCATACGATGAGCCTGTTCGAGCAGCAGGCTCCGCGCCCGCTTGCCGATCGGCTCCGGCCCCGCACGCTTGCCGAAATCGTGGGGCAGGATCACCTGCTCGCACCCGACGCGCCAATCGGCCGCATGGTGGCGGCGCGGCGGCTGGCGTCGATGATCCTGTGGGGCCCGCCGGGCTGCGGCAAGACGACGATCGCGCGTATCCTCGCCGATGCCACCGACATGCATTTCGAGCCGTTGTCGGCGGTGTTCTCGGGTGTCGCCGATCTGCGCAAAGTGTTCGACGCGGCGAAGCAGCGTCGCGTTGCGGGTCAAGGCACGCTGCTGTTCGTTGACGAGATTCATCGCTTCAACCGCGCGCAACAGGACAGTTTTCTGCCCTATGTCGAGTCCGGCATCGTAACGCTCATCGGCGCGACGACTGAAAATCCATCATTCGAGCTCAACGGCGCGCTCCTGTCGCGTTGTCAGGTTTTCGTGCTGCGGCGCCTCGACGATACCGCGCTGGAAACCTTGCTCGCCCGCGCCGAAGTCGCGCTCAGCCGCAAGCTGCCCGTCGATCCGGCGGCGCGGCAGGCGCTCAAGGCGATGGCCGACGGCGACGGCCGCTACGTGCTGAACGTTGCCGAGGAGCTGGCCGCCCTGCCGGAGAACACAGAACTCGACACCGAGGGCCTGATGGCGGCGGTGCAGCGGCGCGCACCGCTTTACGACAAGGCGCAGGAAGGTCACTACAATCTGATCAGCGCGCTGCATAAATCGGTGCGCGGCTCCGATGTCGACGCCGCGCTCTATTGGTTGGCGCGTATGCTGGTCGGCGGCGAGCATCCGATCTACATCGCACGCCGGCTGGTGCGAATGGCGGTCGAGGATATCGGCCTCGCCGCGCCCAACGCACTGCCACAGACGATTGCCGCGTGGGAAGCGTACGACCGGCTTGGCTCTCCTGAAGGCGACCTAGCGTTGGCGCAGGCGGTGATCTTTCTCGCCACCGCGCCCAAGTCGAACGCAGGCTATATCGCTTTCGGCAGCGCGACGCGCACCGCGCAAGAGACTGGATCGTTGATGCCGCCGATGCACGCCGTCAACGCGCCGACACGGCTGATGCGCGATCTCGGTTATGGCGGCGGCTACGTCTACGATCCGGATGCGCCCGAAGGTTTTTCCGGCCTCGATTATTTTCCCGAAAGCATGGGCCGGCACGCATTCTATCGTCCGATCGAAGCCGGTTTCGAACGCGAGATCCGCAAGCGGCTCGACTATTGGCAGAAACTGCGCGCTGAGCGCGCCACAACGCCAAACCAGGATCGGCCCAAAAAGTAACCAAGCCGCCACGGGAACGCCGGCCCGATCGCGTGCCTATAAAGAAACGACAAGAACAACCGACCTGGAGTCCAGGCATGCTTAATTCCCGGTTTTTCCGCAGCGTTTTGGTGGTGTCGCTGCTATTGGCAGCCAGCCCGATGGCCAGCGCCGCTGAGCTCATCATCGGTGTCGCCCCGCCCGCGCCGATTGTCGAGACTGCGCCACCGGTGCCGGTCGCTCCCGGCTATTGGGTATGGCGCCCGGGATTCTGGCGCTGGAACGGCGTGCGCTATGTCTGGGTGCGCGGCCGCTATGTCCATCCGCCCTATTACGGCGCGGTCTGGGTGGCGGGCCATTGGGATGCGCGGCCGCGTGGCTGGGTGTGGGGTCCCGGCCACTGGCAGCGCGCCTGATTAGCTAGCGGCCCAACGGCCGGCGCCGCTACATTGCGGCGCATGGGACAGGTGCAATCGATCACGGTCGCTCCCGCCGACGCCGAAATTCGGCTCGACCGCTGGTTCAAGCGGCATTTCCCGGATCTATCGCACGGCAAGCTCGAACAGCTGTTGCGCACCGGCCAGATCCGGCTCGACGGCAAGCGTGCCGCCGCGCGCGACCGCGTCACCAGCGGTCAGGTCGTGCGTGTGCCACCGTTGCCGGCGGCAGGCTCGCGGGCGCCGGCACCGCGTCCATCCGAACCCAGCGCGCGCGACGCCAAGATGATCCAGGCGCGCGTCCTGCACCGCGACGACGACGTCATCGTCATCGACAAACCACAAGGCCTTGCCGTACAGGGCGGCACCAAAACCGATCGCCATCTCGACGGTCTGCTCGACGGGCTCCGCTTCGGCGCCAAGGAAAGGCCGCGTTTGGTGCATCGCCTCGACAAGGATACCAGCGGCGTGCTGGTGCTGGCGCGCCACGCGCGCGCCGCGGCGAAATTGGCGGAGGCGTTTCGTAGCAAGGCGGCGCGCAAGATTTATTGGGCTGCTGTTGTCGGCGTGCCGGAGCCGCGTCAGGGCCGTGTCGAACAGCGCTTGGCCAAGATGCCCGGCCGCCTCGGCGAACGCGTGGTGCCCGACGAAGAAGGCAAGCGCGCCGTAACCTATTACCGCACCGTGGCGCATGCCGGCGATCGCATTGCGTGGATGGCGCTCGAGCCAGTGACCGGCCGCACCCACCAACTACGCGCGCATTGTGCTGTGCTCGGCACGCCGATCCTCGGCGACGGCAAATACGGTGGTGCCGCGACACATGTGCCCGGCGTACCCGGCAATCGTCGGGTTCATTTGCATGCTCGCGCGCTGGCCATTCCGCATCCCGCCGGGGGCACGCTTATCGTCATGGCGCCGCTGCCGCCGCACATGCGCGAGACGTGGAGCTTTTTCGGCTTCGAGGACGGACAGGAGCGCGACGTGTTCGCCGATCTCGCGCCCGAAAAGGCTCGCGGCGAACGATGAGGCGATTCTTCAAGACGGCCGCGGTCGGTGAAACCGCCGCCGGCTTTAGCGTGCTGCTCGACGGCAAGCCGATCCGCACGCCGGCCAAGGCGCCGCTCGTGATTCGCAGCAGAAAGCTGGCCGAAGCGATCGCCGCCGAATGGCAGGCGCAGGGCGAGACGATCGAGCCTGCGGGGTTGGCGCTGACACGGCTGGCGGGCACCGCCATCGACCTCGTCGCGCAACGACGTGAGCAGATCGTTGCTGAAATCGCCAAATACGCGACGACGGACCTCGTCTGCTATCGGGCCGAAGAGCCGTCCGAGCTTGCCGTACGCCAGCAATGCGCCTGGCAGCCGCACCTCGATTGGGCCAACGCCCGTTATGCGCCGCTCGCGGTCACCACCGGCGTTACGCCCGTCGCCCAGGCAGCGGACGCCCTCGCCGCCTATCGCCGTGCCGTCGCGGCCTACGACGACATGATCCTCGCAGCCTTACATCTGGCGACGGCAACACTCGGCTCGCTGGTGCTGGCCCTGGCCCTGATCGAAGGCCGGGTGGCTGCCGACGAGGCCTTTGCCGCCGCCGAACTCGACGAAAGCTTCCAGATCGAACGATGGGGCGAGGACGCCGAAGCGACCGCGCGCCGCGCCGCCGTGCGCGACGATATCGCGCTTGCCGCCCGTTTCGCCACGCTTCACCGCGCCGCCTAAACAGGCCAAACTGTCCGCAGGACGCGCAGGGGGAGCCGATGCGGGACATATTGCGGCGACTGGAAGAGAAGCGCGAAGCCGCGCGCAAAGGCGGTGGCGACAAGCGCACCGCGCAGCAGCATCAGAAGGGCAAACTCACCGCACGCGAACGCCTCGATCTGCTGTTCGATCGCGGCACCTTCGAAGAATGGGACATGTTCGTCGAGCACCGCTCGACCGATTTCGGCATGGAGCAGCAGAAGATTCCGGGTGACGGCGTCGTTACCGGCCATGGCCTGATCGGCGGCCGCCGCGTCTTCGCCTTCAGCCAGGATTTTACCGTCTTCGGCGGCTCCCTGTCTGAATCGCACGCCGAGAAGATCTGCAAGATCATGGACCAGGCGGTCCGCGTCGGCGCGCCGGTTATCGGACTCAACGATTCGGGTGGTGCGCGCATCCAGGAAGGCGTCGCCTCGCTCGCCGGCTATGCCGAGGTCTTCCAGCGCAACGTCCTCGCCTCGGGCGTGGTGCCGCAGATCTCGGTGGTGATGGGCCCCTGCGCCGGCGGCGCGGTCTATTCGCCGGCAATGACCGACTTCATCTTCATGGTGCAGGACAGCTCCTACATGTTCGTCACCGGTCCGGACGTGGTGAAGACGGTGACGCACGAAACGGTGACGCACGAGGAGCTCGGCGGCGCGCACACGCACACGACGAAATCGGGCGTTGCCGATTTGGCGTTCGCTACCGATGCCGAGGCGATCCTGCAGGTGCGCCGGTTCCTCGAATTCCTGCCGGCGTCCAACCGCGAGCCGGCGCCGATCCGGCCGACCAAGGATTCTGCCGACCGCGTCGAGCATTCGCTCGACACCCTGGTGCCGGCCAATCCGAACAAGCCGTACGACATGAAAGAGCTGATCGAGAAGATCGCCGACGAAGGTGATTTCTTCGAGCTGCAGCCCGATTTCGCCAAGAACATTGTCGTCGGCTTTGCGCGGTTTGAAGGTTATCCGGTCGGCATTGTCGCCAACCAACCGATGGTGCTGGCCGGCTGCCTCGACATCGATTCGTCGCGCAAGGCGGCGCGCTTCGTGCGCTTTTGCGATTGCTTCAATCTTCCAATCGTCACTTTCGTCGACGTGCCGGGATTCCTGCCGGGTACCGCACAGGAATACGGCGGCATCATCAAGCACGGCGCCAAGCTATTGTTCGCCTTCGCCCAGGCAACCGTGCCCAAGGTGACGTTGATCACGCGCAAGGCCTATGGCGGCGCCTATGACGTGATGAGTTCGAAGCATCTGCGCGGCGACGTCAACTATGCCTGGCCGTCGGCCGAGATCGCGGTAATGGGACCCAAGGGCGCGGTCGAGATCATCTTCCGCAGCGACCTCAAGAATCCGAAAAAGATCGAGCGCCGCGCGGAAGAATATCGCGAGAAATTCGCCAATCCCTTCGTCGCCGGCGCACGCGGTTTTATCGACGACGTGATCATGCCGCACTCGACGCGGCGGCGCATCTGCCGCTCGCTGGCGATGCTGCGCGGCAAGCGCCTCGAGAATCCGTGGAAGAAGCACGACAACATCCCGCTCTGACGTGCCCCTGTTCAAAAAAATCCTGATCGCCAACCGCGGCGAGATCGCCTGCCGCATCATGCGCACGGCCAAGCGCATGGGCATCGCCACCGTTGCGGTCTACAGCGAGGCCGACGCCGACGCGCGGCATGTGCGCGAAGCCGACGAGGCGATTGCCATCGGGCCGGCACAGTCGGCGCAGAGCTATCTCGACCTCAAAAAGATCGTTGCCGCCTGCCGTGCCAGCGGTGCCCAAGCGGTGCATCCGGGCTACGGCTTCCTGTCCGAGAACCCGGCGCTGCCGCGCGCCCTGGCGAAGGCCGGAATCACCTTCATAGGCCCCGATCCGGCTGCGATCGCCGCGATGGGCGACAAGATCGCCGCCAAGCAGATCGCGGTCAAAGCCGGCGTGCCGACCGTGCCGGGCGAACTCGGCGTGATCAAGGACGCCAAGGCCGCCATCGCCGTCGCGCGCCGCATCAAATATCCGGTGATGCTGAAGGCCGCGGCTGGCGGCGGCGGCAAGGGTATGCGCATCGCCACTTCGGACGCCGAGCTGATCGAGGCGTTTCAGCGCGCCAGCGGCGAAGCCAAGACGGCGTTCGGCGACGCCAGGCTGTTCCTGGAAAAATACATCGAAGAGCCGCGACACATCGAGATTCAGGTGCTCGGCGACCGCCGCGGCAACGTCGTCCATCTGTTCGAGCGCGAATGTTCGATCCAGCGCCGCCACCAGAAGGTGATCGAGGAGGCGCCGAGCCCGTTCCTCGACGCCAAGACGCGCGCGCGCATGGGCGCGGCGGCCGTGGCACTTGCCAAGGCGGCCAAATACAGTTCGGCCGGAACCGTCGAGTTCATCGTCGACAAGAAGCGCAACTTTTATTTCCTCGAGATGAACACGCGGCTTCAGGTCGAGCATCCGGTGACCGAGCTAGTGACCGGCCTCGATCTGGTCGAATTGATGATCCGCATCGCTGCCGGCGAGAAACTGCCGTTCGCACAGAAGGATTTGAAACTCTCGGGTTCGGCCATCGAGGCGCGCGTCTACGCCGAGGATCCGCGGCGCGGCTTTCTGCCCTCTGCCGGCCGACTGGTGCGTTACGCCGAGCCGGCGGGCGACGGCGTGCGCGTCGACAGCGGCGTCTATGAAGGTGCCGACATTCCGATCTTCTACGACCCGATGATCGCCAAGGTGGCGGCGCACGCAAAGCGCCGCGATTTAGCGACAACGCGCCTGGCTCAGGCGCTCGACGCCTTTGTCGTCGGCGGCATCGCGCACAACGTCGATTTCCTGGCGACGATCCTGCGCCGGCCACGTTTCCGCAGCGGCAAGCTGTCGACAGATTTCATTGCCCGTGAATTTCCCGACGGGTTTGACGGGGCGAAGCCGACGCGCGAGGAAATGGAGATGGCCGTCCTCGCTGCTGCGGCGGTGCAAACCCTGGCGACGCCGGGATCGGCGGAGCAGTCACTTTGCGTCATGATCGGTCGCGACGACTATCCGGTTGTCGTCCGCCGCTTGCCGGATGGCGTCGCGGCGACGCGCAACCGGCAGAAGCAGGTTTTGCGTACCGCCTGGCAGCCCGGTCAGCCGGTCATGCGCCTGAAGATCGGCAGGGCCGAGGCGACATTCCGGGTCGAGCGCCGCGAGTTATTCTGGCGCCTGGCGCGCGGCGGCGCCGCGTTCGAGGCAATGGTGGTACCCTGCTATGCGACTACGCTGCTGCGCCGGCTGAGGCCAAAGCCGCCGCCAGCGCAATCGCGCCACTTGCTGTCACCGATGCCGGGCCTTCTGGTCTCGATCGCCGTCAAAACCGGCCAGGAGATCAAGGCCGGCGAGCCGCTCGCCGTGGTGGAGGCGATGAAGATGGAGAATGTCCTGCGCGCCGAGCGCGATGGCCGCATCGCCGGCCTCGTCGCCAAGCCGGGTGAAAGCCTCGCAGTCGATCAGCTCATCCTCGAATTCGAATGATTATGTGACGGCGGCCGGCGTGGACAGCGACGGCATGCCTGCCTAGATTGCCGCCATGCGCCGTGCCGTAACCGCGTTGCGCCTGTCGATCGTCGGACGCGTCCAAGGCGTGGGCTTCCGCGCCTGGGCCGTGCAGGAGGCGATGCAACGCAATCTGCGCGGTTGGGTACGCAATCGCCGCGACGGCAGCGTCGAAGCGCTGATCATCGGCGAAGCCGAAGCGGTCGCGGCAATGGCCACCGCTTGCCGCCGCGGCCCGCTCATGGCGCATGTCGTTGAGGTGCGTCAGGATCCGGCCGACGACGACGGTTCCGCGGATTTCTTCGAACGGGCGGTTGACTGAGCCGTGGCGCGGGGGAACGCAGCGCTTAGTCTGTTGCCAACGCGGCGGCTCGGACCGTTGTTCTGGGCGCTGTTTGCCGGCGCGATGAACGACAATCTGCTCAAGAACGCGTACGTCATTCTGGTCGCCTATCGCGAGGCGCAATCGGGCCAGGCAACCGAGATCATCGTTACCATCGCCACGGCGGTGTTCATCCTGCCGTATTTCCTGTTCTCGGCGCTGGCCGGCGAAATCGCCGACAAGTACGAAAAATCGTGGCTGCTGCGGCAGACCAAGCTGGCAGAGATCGGTGTCGTCACGCTGGGCGCGCTGTCGCTGTTGGGTGACAACATTGTCTTTCAGCTTGGCGTGCTGTTCCTGCTCGGCGTGCAGGCAACGGTCTTCGGTCCGGTGAAGTACGCCGTGCTGCCTGAATTACTGCCCGAAACCGAGCTGTTGGCGGCGAACGCCCTGGTCGACGCGGGCACGTTCCTCGCCATCCTGATCGGGACTATCGCCGGCGGATTGCTGATCCTGGTGCCTGGCGGCCGGATCGCGACCGGCGCGGCGTTGCTCGCGCTCGCGCTCTTCGGCTATGGCGCGAGCCATTTCATTCCACCGACCGGCCGCGCGCACGCCGGCGTGCGTCTGCGCGCCAATATCTTGGCATCGACGTGGGAAGTCGCCAGTCAGGCGCACGAACGGCCGGAGGTCTGGCGCGCCGTGTTGGGGATTTCGTGGTTCTGGCTGGTCGGCGCGGCGGTGATTTCGCAGTTCCCGAACTATGCCAAGGAGTATCTCGGCGGCGACAACCACGTCGTGACCTTGTTTCTCGCACTCAACTCGGTCGGTGTCGGCTGCGGCTCGCTCGCCGCCAACCGCATCCTGCGCGGCGCGATTACCGCGCGATTGGTGCCATGGAGCGCGCTGGCGATGGGCATCTTCACCTTCGATCTGTGGCTCGCCAGCCCGGCGCCGCAATCTGCGGCGGCGATGGGCGGCGTCGCGGCGTTCCTGGCGGTCGCGCGCAATTGGCGGATCGTCGGCGACCTAATCGGCGTGGCGGTGGCCGCGGGCATCTTCGTGGTGCCGCTTTATGCGATCATGCAGGCGCGCAGCGACGAAAGCGAACGCGCGCGCGTCGTCGCCGGCAACAATATCCTCAATGCACTGTTCATCGTCGCCGCCGGCGGTGGCTCGGCGATCATGCTCAATTTCGGCAGCGGTGTGCCGGCGATCTTCCTGGTGCTGGGCGTGAGCAATGCGGCTTTGGCGGCCGCACTGGCGCTCAGGCGGCCGGGGCTTCTTCGCTCTCGGTCTCCGCCTTTGCGGTGACCGGCCCCGAATCCACGCCCTTGGCGGCGACGTCGCGATCGACCAGTTCGATCACCGCCATCGCCGCGGCATCGCCGTGGCGGAAACCCGCCTTGAGGATGCGGCAGTAACCACCGGCGCGCGTCTTGTAGCGCTCCGCCAGCGTCGTCATCACCTTGTCGGCGATCTTCGCATCCTGCAGTGCGGCCATGACCTGGCGCCGCGCGTGGAGGCCGCCGCGCTTGCCGAGCGTAATGAGCTTCTCGACCACCGGGCGCAAATCCTTCGCCTTGGGCAGCGTGGTGGTGATCTGCTCGTGCTTCAGCAGCGCATGCGCCATGTTGTCGAACATGGCTTTGCGGTGAGCGGATTTGCGGCTGAAACTGCGGCCGCGAAGACGATGGCGCATGGTCAGTACGGCTCCTCGAGGCGCTTCGCCAGTTCCTCGATATTCTCGGGCGGCCAGTTGGGGATTTCCATGCCGAGATGGAGGCCCATCTGCGCCAGCACTTCCTTGATTTCATTCAACGACTTGCGGCCGAAATTCGGTGTCCGAAGCATATCGGCTTCGGTCTTCTGCACCAGATCGCCGATATAGACGATGTTGTCGTTCTTGAGGCAGTTGGCCGAGCGCACCGACAGCTCAAGCTCGTCCACCTTGCGCAGCAGGTTCTTGTTGAACGGCAGCTCGGACGGACGCTCCTCCTCGCTGGCCGCGCGCGGCTCTTCGAAGTTGATGAACAGCTGCAGCTGGTCCTGCAGGATGCGCGCAGCGAGCGCCACGGCATCCTCGGGCGTCACTGCGCCGTTGGTCTCGATCCGCATCGACAGCTTGTCGTAGTCGGTCACTTGGCCAACGCGGGTGTTCTCGACCTTGTAGCTGATCTTCTTCACCGGGCTGAACAGCGCATCGACCGGGATGAGACCGATCGGCGCGTCTTCGGGACGGTTCTGGCTCGCCGGTACGTAGCCCTTGCCGGTTTCGACCGTGAGCTCCATCGAGATCTTGGCACCGCTGTCGAGCGTGCAGATCAGATGGTCGGGATTCATGATCTCGATATCGTGGCCGAGCTCGATCATGCCGGCTCGCACCTCGCCGGGACCGCCAGCGCGGAGCCGCATACGCTTAGGCCCTTCGCCGTGCATCCGGAGCGCAATACCTTTGATGTTGAGCACGACGTCGGTCACGTCCTCGAGCACGCCGGGCAGCGACGAGAATTCGTGCAGCACGCCTTCGATCTGGATCGAAGTGATGGCCGCGCCCTGAAGGGACGACAGCAGCACGCGCCGCAGCGCGTTGCCGAGGGTGAGTCCGAAACCTCGTTCGAGAGGCTCTGCGACGACCGTTGCCATCCGCGCCGGGTCGTCGCCCGCCTCGATCGCGAGCTGTTTCGGTTTGATGAGAGCTTGCCAGTTCTTTTGGATCACGAGTCTTTCCTTTGCCGTTGCGGACGAGCCGCCTTTGGCCATTTCCTGCGAGCGCGCCGACGGTCCACCACGGGCCGGGGCAGCGCCGTTCTCTTGGAACTCCCTATTAAACACGCCGCCGCTTCGGCGGACGGCATCCGTTGTGCGGTATCGTCGTAACGTCGCGGATCGAGGTAACGGTGAAACCTACGGCCTGCAGCGCGCGCAGAGCGGATTCGCGGCCTGAGCCCGGACCCTTGACCTCGATCTCGAGGGTGCGCATGCCGTGATCCATCGCCTTGCGGCCCGCGTCCTCAGCAGCGACCTGCGCCGCATAAGGCGTCGACTTGCGCGATCCCTTGAAACCCATGGTGCCCGACGACGACCAAGCGATCGTGTTGCCCTGCGCGTCGGTGATGGTGATCATCGTGTTGTTGAAGGTGGCGTTGACGTGCGCCACGCCCGCGGTAATGTTCTTGCGCTCGCGCCGACGGATGCGCGACGCAGCCGGTGCGCCGGTTGCGGCACCGGTTCCGGTCGCGGCCGCGCCGGATTGCGCGGCGGGGGCTGCAGCAGGCTTCGCCATAGTCGATTCCGTTCCTTTTGTCCTTTAGCCCTTCGACGGCGCGATCTTCTTGCCGGCGATCGCCTTAGCCGGTCCCTTGCGCGTGCGGGCGTTGGTGTGGGTACGCTGGCCACGCACCGGCAGACCCTTACGATGGCGCAAGCCGCGATAGCAGCCCAGATCCATCAGCCGCTTGATGTTCTGCGCCACATTGCGGCGCAGATCGCCCTCGACGGTGTGGTTTTTGTCGATCAGCTCGCGGATGCGAAGGATCTCGCCGTCGGTCAACTCGTGGACGCGCCGGGCTTCGGGAATGGCTAGTTCCTTGCAGATCTTCTCAGCCGTCGTGCGTCCGATGCCATGGATGTACATCAATCCGATGGGGACGCGTTTTTGACTCGGAATATTGACGCCGGCAATGCGCGCCACTGCGCTTCTCCGTTCAGCTCGCGATGTTGGACACGACCCAGCCCCGCACCAGGCCGAGGGCGCGGATTATAGAAATCCGAGCCTTAAAGTCAACCATTCGGGGCGGCTCCTGGGCTTTCTAAAATCGCTTCAATCTGGGTGGCAACCTGGTCGATCGGGGACATGCCATCGACCGTCCGCAGCACCCCTTTGGCCCGGTAATAGGGCAGAATCGGCGCGGTTAGCTCGCGATAGGTGTTAAGCCGGGCCTTAACGGTCTCCGGCCGGTCGTCGGCGCGGCGGACGAACTCGCCAGCGCCGCAGACATCGCAGACCCCATCCTGCCGCGGCCGGTGGTGTCGATCATGGTAGGAAGCACCGCACTTGGCGCAGGAAAAGCGGCCGGCGATGCGGTCGATCAGCGCTGCCTCGTCGACCTTCATTTCGATCACGCTGTCGAGCTTAAGCCCTTTGCGCGCCAGCATGGCGTCGAGCGCCTCGGCCTGCCGCTGGGTACGGGGAAAGCCGTCGAGGATGAAACCTTTGCCCTTCGGCAGGCGGTCGATGCGCGCGGCGATCAGGTCGACGATGATGTCATCGGAGACCAGCTGGCCCGAATCCATGATCGCCTGAACCTTCTTGCCGAGCGGCGTGCCCGATGCGCGCTCGGCGCGCAGCATGTCCCCTGTCGACAACTGGACCAAGCCGTACCGCTCTTCGAGACGCTTGGCTTGCGTTCCTTTGCCGGCGCCGGGTGGCCCCAGCAGGATCAGATTCACCCGCTTCTCCCGCGGAGCTTCGCCTTCTTGATCAAGCCCTCATACTGGTGCGCCAGCAAATGCGAATGGATCTGAGCGACCGTGTCCATGGTGACGCTGACGACGATCATCAGGCTGGTGCCGCCAAAATAGAACGGCAACGCATACTGCGACCGAAGAAATTCGGGCAGCACGCAGACGGCGGCAAGATAGAGCGCACCGACCACGGTCAGCCGGGTCAGGACGTAATCGAGATAATCGGCGGTGTTGGTACCGGGCCGGATGCCAGGAATGAAACCGCCATACTTGCGCAGATTGTCCGCCGTCTCCGTCGGGTTGAAGACGATCGCGGTGTAGAAGAACGTGAAGAACAGGATCAGCGCGGCATAGAGGATGATATAGAGCGGGTGGCCGGGGCCGAGATAGGCCGCCGCCTCGCCGAGAAAGCCGGTCTGGTTCGTTCCGAAGCTGACCACCGTTACCGGCAGCAGCAGCAGCGACGACGCGAAAATCGGCGGGATCACGCCCGAAGTGTTGAGCTTCAGCGGCAAGTGCGACGCCTCGCCGCCGAACATCTTGTTGCCGACCTGGCGCTTCGGATACTGCACCAGGATCCGGCGGTGCGCGCGTTCCATGAAGACGATGAAGGTGATCACCGCCACCGCCCCCACCAGCAACATAATGATGAAGAAGGTCGATAGCGCCCCGGTGCGGCCGAGTTCGAGGAGCGCCGCGAGCGCGGAGGGCATGCGCGCGATGATGCCCGCCATGATGATGAGCGAGATGCCGTTGCCGACGCCGCGCGCGGTGATCTGCTCGCCGAGCCACATCAGGAACACGGTGCCGCCGGTCATCGTCACCACCGCGGTCAAGCGGAAGAACATGCCCGGATTGGTGACCGCGGCGCCGGCGCCGCTGTGCAGGCTTTCGATGCCAACGGCGATGCCATAGGCCTGGATCGCCGCCAGGAACACGGTGCCGATGCGGGTGTACTGGTTGATCTTCTTGCGGCCGAGCTCGCCTTCTTTCTTGAGCGCTTCGAGTTGGGGCGACACCGCCTGCATCAGCTGAATGATGATCGAGGCCGAAATGTACGGCATGATGTTGAGCGCAAAGATCGTCATGCGCCCGAGCGCGCCGCCCGAGAACATGTCAACCATGCCGAGAAGGCCGCCCGAATTGCGCTGGAATACGTCGGCGAGGACCTGCGGATCGATACCCGGCAGCGGAATATAGGTGCCGAGGCGATAGATGATCAGCGCGCCGAGCGTGAACCAGATTCGATTCTTAAGTTCGGTCGCCTTGGCAAAAGCGCCGAGATTGAGACTGGCGGCAAGCTGCTCGGCGGCGGAAGCCATTGGCGATTAACCTTGCTGGGGTTGCGGCGCCGCCGGCGCTTTCGCCTTGGCGGCCGGTAGAACGACCTTGCCCCCCAGTTTCTCGACTGCGGCAACCGCCGCCTTGGATGCGCCCGCGACCTCGAGAGTCAGCGGCGCTTTCAATTCGCCTTTGGCCAACAGCTTCACGCCGTCCCACGTGCGACGCAGCACGCCTGCCTTGACCAGATCCTCGCCCTTCACTGTCGCGCCGGATTGCAACGCGCCCTGGTCGACCGCGCGCTGCAGCACGCCGAGGTTGATCACGGCATAGCGCTTGCGGAATTCCTCGCGGTTGAAGCCGCGCTTGGGCAGCCGGCGATGCAGCGGCGTCTGGCCGCCTTCGAAGCCGTTGAGGGCGACGCCGGTGCGCGCGGTCTGGCCCTTGCCGCCGCGGGCGCTGGTCTTACCTTTGCCCGAGCCGATGCCGCGGCCGCGCCGCTTGGCGCGATAATGGGCGCCGCGGTTGTCCTTGATCTCGTTGAGTTTCATTGTGCGCTCACCCAATTATCGCAAAACGCGCGCCGATCGCGCAATCGCGCCTTCACGACGCCGCTTCGACGCGCAGCAAGTGCTTCACGCGCTCAATCATGCCGCGCACCGCCGGCGTATCCACGACAACGCGCGAGCGGTGACGCTTGTTGAGGCCGAGACCCTTGAGCGTCGCCAGCGTCCAGGCCGGCCGGCCGGCCGCGCTCCCGATCTGGGTGAGCCGGATGCCTTTGCCGCCAGCTGCTGCGGCCTTCTTGGCCGGCCGCTTCGCCTTGATCTGCTCGGTCATGCGCTACTCCCGCGCCTCGGCGGCCGCCGCGGCGCCTTTGCCCAGGATCTCGCTCACCTTCTTGCCGCGCCGCTGCGCGACCGATCGCGGGCTGACCGAATGGGTCAACGCCGTGAAGGTGGCCTTGATCATATTGTGCGGATTGGACGTACCGATGGACTTTGCCACCACGTCCTGCACGCCCAGCGCCTCGAAGATGGCACGCATCGGGCCGCCGGCAATGATTCCGGTGCCGGGCTTTGCCGCACGCAGGACGACGCGGCCGGCGCCAAAATGACCGACAATATCGTGATGCAGTGTGCGGCCTTCGCGCAGCGGAATGCGCACCAGCGCGCGGCGCGCCTGCTCGGTCGCCTTGCGGATCGCTTCCGGAACCTCGCGCGCCTTGCCCGAGCCATAACCAACACGGCCCTTGCGGTCGCCGACGACGACGAGCGCGGCAAAGCCGAAGCGCCGGCCGCCTTTAACCACCTTGGCGACGCGGTTGATGCCGACCAGCTTCTCGATGAATTCGCCTTCACCTGCGTCGCTATCGCGCTCGCGCTGGCGCGGGCGGCGGTCGCGCGGCGGGCGGTCGCCCTCACCTTCGCTCCGGCGAGGCGGTCCGCCGGCGGTGCGTGATCCGGGTGTGCGTGCCATGGTGCCTTCTTCCTAGAACTGCAATCCGCCCTCGCGGGCGGCATCGGCCAGGGCCTTGACCCGGCCATGAAACAAATAACCACCGCGATCAAAGACCACGGAAGTGACGCCAGCGGCCTTGGCGCGTTCGGCGAGCAACTTGCCGACCGCCGCGGCGGCATCCTTGTTGGCGCCAGTCTTGGCGTCTTTCTTGAGGTTCTCGTCGAGGCTCGAAGCGGCGACGAGCGTGCGGCCGCTCAGATCGTCGACCACCTGCGCATAAATGTGCTTCGACGAACGGAACACGGTCAGCCGCGGGCGGCGCTGCGTGGCGCGACTGATACGATAGCGGACCCGGCCTTGGCGACGGGTGAAAAGATCGACGGTTTTGTGGCTCATCGGCGCACCTATTTCTTCTTGCCTTCCTTGCGCCGGACGGTCTCCGTGGCGTAGCGGATGCCCTTGCCCTTGTAGGGCTCGGGCACGCGGAAGGCGCGGATCACCGCGGCCACCTGGCCGACGCGCTGGCGATCGGCGCCGGTGATCGTGATGCTTGTCGGCTTTTCGGCCGTGATCTTGACGTCGGCCGGGATCGCGAACGTCACTTCGTGGCTGAAGCCGAGCTGCAGCACCAGGTTCTTGCCCTGCACCGCGGCGCGATAGCCGACGCCCTCGATCTCGAGATTCTTGGTGAAGCCGCGCGACACGCCGGCCACCATGTTGTTGGCGAGCGCGCGCATCGTACCCCAATGCATGCGTGCCCGTTTCGATTCGGTCTTCGGTTCGAACGACACCTTGCCGTCCTTTACCGTGGCGTTGACCTCGGCGGACAGCGGCATGGAGAGGTTGCCGAGCTTGCCCTTGGCGGTGAGCTTGCCGCCGGACACCTCGA
Organism: Allostellaceae bacterium; assembly: GCA_035632055.1. GTDB lineage: Bacteria > Pseudomonadota > Alphaproteobacteria > ATCC43930 > CGMCC-115725 > REEB95. The sequence continues at coordinate 2,335 of DASQHO010000091.1, read as the reverse complement.
TCGTCACCCCTTGCGGGATCGCCACCGGATAGCGGCCAATGCGCGACATCGACGTTGCGCTCCTTAAAACACGCGACAGAGGACTTCGCCGCCGAGATTGGCGGCGCGGGCCTCGTTGTCCGACATGACGCCCTTGGGCGTCGACAGGATCGAAATGCCCAGCCCGTTATAGACCCGCGGCAAATCGGAGATGCGCGAGTAGACGCGGCGGCCGGGCTTGGAGATGCGGGTGATCTCACGGATCACAGGCTCGCCGTCGACGTATTTGAGCTCGATCGTCAGCTCAGCCACGCCGGGGCGGACTTCTTCGCGGGAATAGCCGCGAATGTAGCCTTCGCGCTGCAGCACTTCGAGCACGTTGGCGCGGATTTTCGACGCCGGCGATTGCACGGTGGGCTTGCGCGCCTGTTGCGCATTGCGGATGCGCGTAAGCAAATCGCCGAGGGGATCGGTCATCATACCGTGTTCTCCCTTACCAGCTCGACTTGACCATGCCGGGCACTTGCCCGGCGGAGGCCAACTGGCGTAGCGCAATACGCGACAGCTTGAACTTGCGGTAATAGCCCCGCGGACGGCCGGTCAACTCGCAGCGATTGTGAATGCGCACCGCCGAGGAATTGCGCGGCAGTTCGGCCAGCTTGAGCCGAGCGGCGAAACGCTCTTCCGGCGTCAGCGACATGTCGTTCGCGATCGCCTTCAGCTTCGCGCGCTTGGCGGCGAATTGCTTCACCATCCGTTCGCGCTTGCGGTTGCGCCATATGGAACTGGTCTTCGCCATATCGCTGTCCTCAGTTGACGAAAGGCAATTGGAAGCCACGCAGGAGCGCCTTGGCTTCCTTATCGGTCTTCGCGGTAGTGACGATGATGATGTCCATGCCGCGTACCACATCGACTTGGTCATAGTTGATCTCGGGAAACACGAGCTGCTCCTTGAGACCCAGCGCATAATTGCCGCGGCCGTCGAAGCTCTTGCCCGAAAGACCCCGGAAATCGCGCACCCGCGGCAGGGCTACGTTCACCAGGCGGTCGAGAAACTCGTACATGCGCTCGCGCCGCAGCGTCACCTTGCAGCCGATCGGCAGGTTCTGCCGCAGTTTCCAGGTCGCGATCGATTTCTTCGACAGCGTGACCACCGGCTTCTGCCCGGTGATTGCGGCAAGCTCCTTAGCGGCGGCATCCGTCTTCTTCGCATCGACGACGGCTTCCTTGCCGACGCCCATGTTGACGACGATCTTATCGAGACGCGGCACCTCGAAGGCGTTCTTGTACCCGAACTCCTTCATGAGTTCCGAGCGCACCACTTTTTCGTAGTGCTCCTTGAGCCGGGGTTTCGGACGTGACTCAGCCATCGAGCACCTCGCCGGATGCGCGCGTGACGCGCACCTTCTTGCCGTCAGCCAGGATCTTGAAGCCCACGCGGGTTGGCTTGCCGGACTTCGGATCCTTGTGCGCGACGTTCGAAATATGAATCGCGCCCTCTTTCTCGACGATACCGCCGGGTTCGCCCGGCCGTTGCCGCGTGTGGCGCTTCACCATGTTCACGCCCTGCACGACGACACGGTCGACCTCGGCGAGGACGCGCAATACCTCGCCTTCCTTGCCTTTGTCACGGCCGGCCAGGACCACGACCTTGTCGCCCTTGCGAATCTTCAACATCACAGCACCTCGGGCGCCAAGGACATGATTTTCATGAACTTCTTGGCGCGCAGCTCGCGCGTCACCGGCCCGAAGATGCGCGTCCCGATTGGCTCGTTCTGGTTGTCGATGAGCACCGCGGCATTACGGTCGAAGCGAATTGCGCTGCCATCGGCACGGCGGATCGGCTGCGCCGTGCGCACGATGACCGCTTTGTGCACGTCGCCCTTCTTCACCCGGCCACGCGGAATGGCCTCTTTCACGGAAACCACGATCACATCGCCGACCGTCGCCCAGCGGCGCATCGAGCCACCCAGGACCTTGATGCACTGAACGCGGCGGGCACCGGAATTGTCCGCCACCTCGAGATTGGTTTGCATCTGGATCATGGCGTTTCAGCCTTCTGCGGCGCCGCTTCGGCCGCGCCCGCTTTGCCGCGACGAACGCGCTTGCGTCCGGCTTGCGCCTCTGCCGACACCGGATCGGCGACACGCGGCGCCGACGGCGCCGGCGCGCGCGTAACCGCCTCGATCACGCGCCAACTCTTGCGCTTCGAGATCGGACGGGTTTCCTCGATGCGGACGATGTCGCCCACCTTGTAGGCGTTCTCCTCGTCATGCGCCGCGTACTTCTTCGAACGCGTGATGAACTTCTTGTAGACCGGATGCTGGAAGCGGCGGTCGACGCGCACCGTCACGGT
>DASQHO010000090.1:0-13142 GCA_035632055.1 Allostellaceae bacterium | reverse complement strand
CACGAGATGGACGATATTCCCGGCCATATCGTGCTCGCCCCAGGTGATGAAGATTTTCTGGCCCGTGATGCGATAGTGGTCGCCCTCGCGTACTGCGCGCGTTCGCAGCGCACCAAGGTCTGAGCCGGCCTGCGGCTCGGTCAGGTTCATCGTCCCGGTCCATTCTCCCGATATCAGGCGGCCGAGATATCGGCGTTTTTGCTCAGGTGTGCCGAGCAGTTCGAGCAGTTCGCAGGCACCGATGGTGAGCATCGGACAGAGCGACCAAGCGAGATTGGCGCTCATCCACATTTCGTTGACCGCGGCGTCGAGCGCGATCGGCAGTCCCTGGCCGCCGTAGTTGGGAGACGCCGACACGGCGCCCCAGCCACCAGCGGCGTAGGCACGATAAGCTTCCTTAAAGCCGGCCGGCGTGCGCACGACGCCGTTCTCGAGGCGGCTTTTCTCGACGTCGCCGATGCGGTTCAGCGGCGCAACGACGTTGCCAGCAAGTTTCGCCGCTTCGCCGAGGACGGCGTCGACGGCGTCGGCGGTTGCATGCTCGCAACCGGGCAGGTTGGCTATCGCCGGCAGCCCGGCGATCTCGTCGAGCGCAAAGCGCATCTCGGCCAGCGGCGCGGCATAGCCGCTCATATCACCTTGCCGGGATTTATGATGCCATCGGGGTCGAGCGCCGCCTTGACCCGTCGCATGGTCTCGATCTCAAGCGGCTGGGCGTAATGCGCGAGCTCGTCGCGCCGAACCAGACCGATGCCATGCTCGGCGCTGATCGAGCCGCCGAGCGAGACGACGATGTCGTGGACGATGCGGTTGAATTCAGCCCAGCGCTTCAAATACACGGCTCTATCGGCGCCAAGCGGCTGCGTCAGGTTGAAATGAATGTTGCCGTCGCCGACATGGCCGAAGGGATAGGGACGGATGCCCGGCAGGCGCTCGCTCACGGCGTTGCTGGCCTTGACGATGAACTCGGCGACACGGCTGATCGGCACGGAAACATCGTGCTTGATGCTGCCACCGAGCTTGTCCTGCTGCTCAGCGAGTGCGGCACGGATGCGCCAGAGTTCGCGACGCTGCGCTTCGCTTTCGGCGATGATGCCATCCTGCACCAAGTCTGCAGCCATTGCCGCTTCCAAGAGTTCTTCGAGCGCTTGGCGCAGCCGCGCGCCACTGCGACTCGACGAGATTTCGAGCAAGGCGTACCACGGGTGCTTGTCCGCCAGCGGCTCGCGGAAACCCTCGCCGTATTGCAGCACGTTGTCGATGCCGATCCGTGGGATGAGCTCGAATCCGGTCAATTGGTCGCCGCTCGCGGTGCGGGCGCGGGCGAACAGTTCCATCACATCCTCGACGCGCTTCAGGCCAAGAAGCGCAGTCTCAACCTCGCGCGGGCGCGGGAATAGTTTCAGGGTCGCCGCAGTAATGATGCCGAGCGTGCCTTCGGCGCCAATGAACAGCTGCTTCAAGTCGTAGCCCGTGTTGCTCTTGCGGAGGCCGCGCAAGCCATTCCATACTTGGCCGTCGGGCAGGACAACTTCGAGACCGAGCGCTAGCTCGCGCGTGTTGCCGTAGCGCAGCACGTTGATGCCGCCGGCGTTGGTCGAGAGATTGCCGCCGATCTGGCACGAGCCTTCGGCACCGAGGCTGAGCGGAAACAGTCGATCGGCGGCTTCGGCTGCGCGCTGAAGTTCGGCGAGAATGCAGCCAGCTTCGGCGGTGATGGTGAAATTGAGCGCGTCGAGCGCGCGAATGCGGTTCATGCGACCGAGATTGATGAGCACACCGTTCTTGGCGGCAACGGCGCCACCCGACAAGCCGGTATTGCCGCCTTGCGGATAAATCGGCAGCCGCGCCTCGGCGCAGATCGCCACCAGCTTGGCCACCTCGTCGGTCGAAGCCGGCCGCAGCACGACCATGGCGGCGCCGTGATAGCGGCCGCGTCGCTCCTCGAAATAGGGCTCAGCATCGGCGGCCTCGACAATGCCCTTCGACCCAACGACGGATTTGAGGCGTGCGACCGCGTCGGCGGGAGCCATGGTGTCCATGACTAAAGGCCTATCGCTCTCGGCCCTGTGTCGTCTAGCCCTCAGTTGGTACGGCCGCGCGCGGCGCGCCGCAACCGGTCGTTGATCGCCGCGCCGAGGCTGTTTTCGGGGATCGGCATGACGGCAATCGTCTTGAAGCGCGGTTGGTCGAGCTCGCGCAGCGCTGCGAACAAATTGGCGGCTGCCTCGGTCAGGTCGCGTGTCGGCGAAAGATTGACGGTTGCGGCGGCGCCCGGCATGGGTGCACCGAACGCCAGCAGCGCCTCGTCGGGCGTCACCGTTGTCGCTGCCAGCCGTAACGGCCGCACCGGCGCGTAATGGCGTTCCAGCATTCCCGGCGAGCGCAGCGCGCCGGAGTTTCCGGTGTCGGTCAGAAGTCCGAGCACCGCTTCGAGCTGCTCGCGCGTTACGCCACCCGGCCGCAACAGCGCCGGTGTTGGCTCTGATAGGTCGATCACCGTGGATTCAATGCCGACACGGCACGGACCGCCGTCGAGCACGGCGGCGATCCGGCCGCCAAGTTCGTCGAGCACGTGGTCGACTGTGGTCGGGCTGACACGACCAGACCGGTTGGCGCTGGGCGCAGCGAGTGGGCGCCCGGCCGCGTGCAACAATGCCTGTGCCAGCGGGTGCGCTGGTGCGCGGAGGGCCACGGTTTCAAGGCCCGCGCTCGCCAGACGTGAAATCGGGCAGCCGGCGCTGCGTTTAAGCACCAGCGTCAGCGGACCGGGCCAAAAGCGCCGCGCAAGGTTGCGTGCCCGCGCGTCAAAATCCGCCAACTTCTCGGCCGCGGCGAGATCGGCGACATGGACGATCAACGGATTGAACGTCGGCCGGCCCTTGGCCGCGAAGATCGCGGCGACGGCGCGGTCGCTGGTCGCGTCGCCGCCGAGGCCGTAGACCGTTTCGGTCGGAAAAGCGACCAGCGCACCGTCGCGCAGCAATGACGCGGCGCGATCAACCTTCGCGGCGTTCAGGCGTTCGGTCACATCCGGCCGTGGACGAGAAAAGGTGGGTTGCGATAACCAGCCTTGCCGTAGCCGAGGCGCGCACCCTCGAGCGTGGTAACGCTGCCGCCGGCGGCTTCGACGATGGCCTGGCCGGCAGCGGTGTCCCATTCGCTGGTTTCGCCGTAGCGCGGATAATGATCGGCCGTGCCTTCGGCAATCAGGCAGAATTTGGACGCGCTGCCCATCGGACGGTGCACGGCGCCGGGCACGGTTGCGAGATAGGCCTCGACGCGGCGTGACGGGCCGTGCAGCCGGCTCGAGAGTACGACGGGATGGGCTGGTGCGATGCGGGCCGAAATCCGCTCAGGCTTGGCGCCAGCGCGCTGCCGGGTCGCCGTGCCCGGACCGGCGGCCGCGTAAATCAACTGCTGCGTTGGCACGCCGATCACGCCAAGCACGGGAAAGCCATCCTCGATCAGGCCGACATTGATGCTGAATTCGTCGCTACGATCGACGAAGCCGCGTGTACCGTCGAGCGGATCGACCAGCCAATAGCGTGACGCCAGCGTCGCCGGCAGGCCGGAGGCGGCCACTTGCTCCTCGGCAACAATGGGAATCTCAGGCGCGACGCGTTCGAGCGCCGCCACGATCAGGCGCTCGGCTTCCTCGTCGGCCAGCGTCACCGGCGATTGGTCGGCCTTGCGTCGCACCTCGAACGGCGTGGCGTAGATCTTGAGGATCACCTCGGCGGCGGCTTCGACACCGCTGCGTGCGGCCTCGACGAGCGCTGCGCGGCTCGCGGTCACGCGCGCGCCTGCTGGATCGCGCGCCAAACGCTATGCGGCGTCGCCGGCATTTCGATGGTTTTGATCCCAAGGCCGGCAAGCGCGTCGACGACGGCGTTGATCACGGCCGGTGGCGCGCCGATGGCGCCGGCCTCGCCGGCACCCTTGACGCCGAGCGGATTGGTCCGGCACGGCACAACGTTGTAGGCGAACTCGATCGCCGGCACGTCGTCAGCATGCGGCATGGCGTAGTCCATGAACGAACCGGTGACCAGCTGGCCACCGTCGTCGTAGACACAGCCTTCGATCAGCGCCTGGCCGATGCCTTGAATGACGCCGCCGTGGATTTGTCCTGCCAGCAGCATCGGGTTCACCACGTTGCCGAAATCGTCGACCACGACATAGCGCAATACGGTTGTAACGCCGGTATCGGGATCGATCTCGACCTCACAGACGTGACAGCCGTTCGGAAACGTATGCGCAGCCGGAAGATAATGCGCCTTCTCGTCAAAACCAGGCTCAAAGTCGGCGGGAAGCAGTAGGGGATTGTGCGCCGCCTGCGCGACCTCGACCATGCTCACGCGCTTGTCGGTGCCGGCGATCACGTAATGGCCTTCGGAAAATTCGATGTCGGCTTCGGCGGCCTCGAGCCGATGCGCGGCGATCTTCTTGCCCTTATCGACGATGCGCTGGATCGCAATGCTGAGCGCGTTGCCGGCCACCGGAAGCGAGCGTGAGCCACCGGTGCCGCGGCCGAAGCCGACGACATCCGTGTCGCCCTGGTGCACGCGCACGCGATCGAAGGGAATGCCCAATCCATCGGCGACCAGTTGCGCGTAAGCGGTCTGGTGGCCTTGGCCTGACGATTGCGAGCCGACGATCACAGTGACTGCACCGCTTGAATCAAAGCGGACTTCGGCCATCTCGTCGAAACCGCCGCCGCATTGCTCAATATAAGTGGAAAGACCGAACCCGCGCAGCTTGCCGCGCGCCGCCGATTGCGCCTTGCGCGCGGCAAAACCGTCGGCGTCGGCGCGCTTGAGCGCGTCGGCCAGGTTCTTGGCGAATTCGCCGCTGTCATAAGTCATACCGAGTACGGTCTTGAACGGCATGGCTTCGGGCGGGATGAAATTACGCCGCCGCAGTTCCGCGGGCGCGACGCCGAGCTGGCGCGCGGCATGATCAACCAGCCGCTCGAGCGCGTAATTCGCTTCTGGCCGCCCAGCGCCACGATAGGCATCGACGGGTACCGTGTTGGTATAGACGCCTTTGACGCGCACGACCGCTGCTGGCGTGCGATAGACGCCGGCCAGCATCGCCGTGCCCGCCATCGTCGGTATGAAGGTGCCGAAGTTCGACAGATAGGCGCCGAGGTTGGCAGTGGTCTCGACATCGACCGCGAGAAAGTTGAGATCGGCATCGAGGGCCAGTCGGGCGCGCGTGACGTTATCGCGGCCCTGCGCGTCGCTGAGAAAGGATTCACCGCGCTCGCCGATCCATTTGACCGGCCGGCCGAGCTTGCGCGCGGCATAGAGAACGAGCCCGTGCTCCGGATAGAGGAACAGCTTCATGCCGAAGCCGCCGCCGACATCGGGTGTCACGACGCGGATGCGATGCTCGGCAAATCGGAAGACCGAGGCCGCCAGCAGCCGGCGGATCGCGTGCGATCCTTGGGTCGAGGTATAGAGCGTGAAGCGGTCTTCGGCGGCGTCATACGCGCCCAAAGCGCCGCGCGGCTCCATCGAATTGGCGACCAGCCGGTTGTTGACCAGATTGAGTTCGATCACATGCTTCGCGTTCGCGAAGGCAGCCTCGGTGGTCTTGCGGTTGCCGGTCTCCCAGTCGAAGCAAAGATTCCCCGGGATATTGTCCCAAACCAGCGGCGCGCCCGGCTCGGCAGCGCGCACCGCGTCGGCGATTGCCGGCAGGATATCGTAGTCGACCCGGATCAGCTCGGCGGCGTCCTTTGCGGCGGCGGCGGTTTCCGCGACGACGAAAGCGACGCCATCGCCGACATGCCGCACCCGGCCGACGGCGAGCAGCGGATGCTCGACCATCTTGATGCGGCTGCCATCGCGATTCTTGAGCGGCACGACGCAGGGAATCTTGCCGATACCGTCGCGCTCGAGATCGGCGCCGGTAAAGATACCGAGCACGCCGGGTGCCGTTTGCGCCGCCGAGGTGTCGATGGCGCGGATGGTCGCGTGCGCGTGCGGCGAGCGCAGGACGTAACCGACGGTCTCACGCGGCAATACGATATCGTCTGTATAACGGCCGGCACCGGTGATGAAGCGGCGGTCCTCGCTGCGCCGCACCGGCTGGCCCATGCCGAACTGTCCCATGGAGGGGAAATCTCTGTCGTCGTGGCGGACGGCGCTAAAATAGCGGCGGGCGCATGGGCCGACCAATCCCTTTTTCGCCCGGTCGGTATGAAGGAACGAGGTCCTCACGCATGTGCGGACGCGACAAGCTGTCCACGTCCGGCGACGTGCTGTGGGATGTTTTCGGCTTTGTCGAGTATCCGAATCTACTGGCGCGGCACAACATTGCGCCGAGAGTCTGGCCGCGCGGCCGGCCTTCACCCAAGCGCTGCGTCACCGGCTCTAGGCCGCGCCAGCGGCGGCTTTGGGCTATGTCCTTGTATCGAAACGCGTCAATTCGGCGCGCGTCGACGACGTGAATTTGATCGAACCGACCGGGCCCGAAACCGTCGTCGCCTAAGCCCCTTTCTTGTTCTTGCGCGCATCGGCGATAAGCTGCCGCAAATCGTCGATATCAACCGCGCCCATGGTGAGTTGGTCGCCGATGACCAGCGCGGGCGTCGCATCAATGCCGAGCGCGTCGGCAAGCGCGTAATTGCGCTGAATGATCTTGCCGACATCGGGCGCCGTCATGTCGCGCTTGAGCTTGGTGAGGTCGAGGCCGCTGGCTTGGGCAACCTTCATCACCGCCTCGTCGTCGATATTGCCTTTGAGCGCCATCATCCGATCGTGAAATTCAGCGTATTTGCCTTGCTGGCGTGCGGCGATGGCGACGCGCGAAGCGACCACCGAGGTCGGACCAAGGATCGGAAACTCCTTGTAGACGACGCGAAGGTTGCCGTCCTCCTTGATCAACGCCTCGAGCGACGGTTCGATCGCCTTGCAGTACGGACAGCGATAATCGAAGAACTCGACCAGCGTTACGTTGCCGTTGGGATTGCCCGCAACGACCGAGTTGGGATCATGCACCAGCTCGTTGCGCCTGGCGGCAATCGTTTTCTTGGCCGCTGCTGCTTTGGCGGCATCGGCCTGTTGCTGCGCCGCCTTAAGCGCATCCATTACCGCTTCTGGATGCTGCTTCAGATAGTCCTGAATCAGGCGATCGATTTCCTGCTTTTGCGCGGGCGAAAACGACTGCGCTGCAACGGACCCCGGGCCGCCAAATGCGACGGCGGCAGCGATCAACGCGGCGAGTGCAAATTTGAACATACGGATCCTTCCGTCCACTAGGACGCGTCACGAATTCGTTTGGCGTCGGCTTCGATGTCTTCGGCCCGCTGCCGTTGCGGCCCAGCCGGCAAGATCTGGCGAGCGCGCTGGGCTTGCTGAATTGCCGTCTTGTAATCGCCGTTGGTCATGCCTTCTTCGGCGAGGCTCAACGCCGCCATGCCAATGTTGTTGCTGCGGCCATAGGCGACCGCCAGCCAGTGCCACGCCTCGGGATTGTCGCGCTCGAAGTTGACGGCGTCGGAGAGCTGCGCCAGCGCCTTCGGCAACAGCGCCGGATCCTCGGTCTCGAGCTCGACCTGTGCGAGTTCAACGCGCATCAATGGCGCACTGTTGAGCGCAACCGCCCGCTGGTAGGGCGCGACGGCATCGGCGACGCGTCCGTTTTCGAACAGAATCTGGCCCTTGAGTTCCCAGAAATACGGATTGTTCGGTTGATCGTGGATCAGGCTGTCGATCTCCGCCAACGCCTTGTCTAAATCCGGAATGTGGTCGTAGGCGATCGCGCGGGCATAACGCGCTGGAACCGACTGATCGGTAGTGGGGTATTTGTCCAGCGTTTTGGCCGGCGGATCGAGGAAGCCGCGCAGCTTGGCCTTCACGTTGGCCAACATCGGAATCCATTGCGGTGGATCGGGATTATTGGTGTACGGCGAACCGAGGACGTGTTGTTCGATATACGCGATACGTTCGGTGGTCAACGGATGGGTGCGGATATAAGGGTCCTGTTGCGCCGGCGACAACAACTCCTCGGGCTCGAGGATCTTGAAAAAATCGAGCAGTCCCTTGGACGATTGATGCGTCGCGTCGAGGAATTTGATAGCCGCGTGGTCAGCAGCGCCTTCCTGTGCCACCGAGAACGACAGGAACGAACGTTCGCCGACGCCTTCGCCGCCGGCCACCGCGCCGCCGATGCCACCATAGTCATGACCGACGACCGAAGCCGCCGCGCCAACCGCCATGGCGATGATCGCCTTGATCGTGGCGTCATGCATTTCGGTCGCGAAACGCGCGAGATGGCCGCCGGCGATGTGGCCGGTTTCGTGCGCCATGATCCCAACCAGTTCATTCGGGCGTTCGGCGCGCAGGATCGTGCCGGTATTCATAAAGATGTTCTGGCCGCCGGCGACGAACGAGTTCAGTTGCGGATCCTGAACGATGTAGAAGTGCATCGCATTGGGATCGAGGCCGGCGGCGCGCCACACCGGCATCTCGAACGTGCGCAGCATGGATTCGATTTCGACATCGCGAATAAGGTTCGGCGAATCGTCGTCGGCTGCTGCCTGCCGAGCTATCACGACGCTTCCTGCCAGCAGCAGGCAAGCGATCTTGAGAGCGATTTTCACGCGCAAATATCCAGCTCCGCATCTCTGGTAAACACCGCCGTTGTCACCGTCAACCGCCGATGGGGTGGGCGGCTGGACCCCGCGCGGTCGGATTACATACGAAACTCAATACCATAGCGTCAGACCAAACCACCGTGGCAAAGTTCAACTCATTGGAATCGTTCGATATCGTATCCGGCGACCGCGCCAGGGGAGACAAGTAAAATCGCCAAAACCAACCCAATCTGCGTCGCCGTACCGCCGGCGAGCTGGGATCCCACCTACGGACCGCCATGACGCTTAAAGTTTCCGCACGCGGGCAGGTTCCGCCTTTCATCGTAATGGACGTGCTTCGTGACGCCAATGCGCGCGCCGCGTCGGGCAAGAACGTGCTGCACCTCGAAGTCGGCCAGCCGTCGACGCCCGCGCCGCAGGGTGTTATCGCGGCGGCGCGCGCGGCGCTCGAACGCGACGTGCTCGGCTATACCGACGCGCTTGGCCTGCCGGCGTTGCGCGCAGCGGTCGCCGCCTATTACCGTGGCCGTTATGGCGTGACGGTCGATCCAGCGCGGGTTGTTGTGACCACCGGCTCGTCGGCAGGCTTCGTGCTGGCGTGCCTTGCCGCCTTCGAGCCCGGCGACAAGGTAGCGATCTGTTTTCCGGGGTATCCCGCTTATCGCAACATCCTGACGGCGCTCGACCTCGTGCCGGTGGAGCTGACCACCGGCGCCGACGAACGTTACCAGGTGACGCTGGAGCGGCTGCGTACGCAAGGGCAGGGCATCGATGGGTTGATCATCGCCAGCCCGGCCAACCCCACCGGCACGATGGTTCCGTCCGACGAGCTCGCCGCTATTACGCGCCATTGCCGCGGTGCGGGCATTCGCCTGATCTCAGATGAGATTTATCACGGCATCGCCTATGGCGCGCCGGCTGCGACAGCGCTGGCATTTGACGCGCAGGCGATCGTGGTCAACAGCTTCTCTAAATATTTCTCGATGACCGGCTGGCGTGTCGGTTGGATGGTTGTGCCGGACGATATGGCGCGGGCAGTCGAATGCCTGGCGCAGAATCTTTACGTATCGCCACCATCACTGTCGCAGCACGCGGCAATTGCCGCCTTCGATTGCTTGCCCGAACTCGATGCCAACGTCGCACGCTATGCCGAAAACCGTGCGCTGTTGCTGCGCGAGCTGCCAGCGGCCGGGTTCGACCGGCTCGCGCCATCGGACGGCGCCTTTTATCTCTATGCAGACGTCGCCCACCGGACCAATGACAGCGAAGAGCTGTGCCGCCGGCTACTGCGCGAGACCGGCGTCGCGCTAACACCGGGCACCGATTTCGATCCGCGCCGCGGCCGCGCGACGGTGCGCTTCTGCTATGCGGGCTCGCCTGCGACCATCGCCGAGGCGGCACGTCGGCTCAAGGCTTGGGCCTCGCGCGGGTGAGCGCCGCGCTTAGCGGCGCCACCAGCCCTTCTTCGGATTGTTCGCCGGGCCGGTAACTTCGTGCGCCGGCGGAACGTTGTGTTGCACCGGCTGTCGCTCGGATTCGGCGGGCGCGGGTTCCTGCGCCGGTTCAGGCTTTGTCGCAAGAGCCGTTGGCGATGACTGGGGAGGCGCCACCGGTGCCGAATAACGCTCGGCGGGCGGCGTGAAGGTATCGGTTTCGGGCATAGCCGCCTCCGGTACAGTCTCACTGAATGTCGGCTCACCGCGGTGCTCGCCACCGCGACCGCGCCGCCGCCGACCGCCGCGGCGACCACGTCGGCGCCGATGTCGGCCTTCTTCGCCCGGCCCCGGTTGACCCGTGTTTTCGCGGCTAGGCTGCGTATTGGCGGCAAAGGGTTGAACGTCATCGTTCGGCGCAGGTTGTGCGTCGCTGTCACCGATCTCTTCGTCGCTGCCGCCCGCAACATAACCGGGCTCACCCGGAAGCAGCGCAAAGGAAGGACGGAAAGTGCGCTCGGTTGGCGGTTGCGGGCCGCGGTGCGGTTCACCACCCGGTTGGGTTTCGCCACCGTGCGCCGGCGGTGACGCCTCGCCGTGCCGACCCCGGCCGCCGCGGCGTCCGCGCCGACGCCGACGGCGGCGGTGGCTGCCATCGCCTTGGCCGTAGTCGTGATTCTCGGCGGGGCCGCGATCCGCGCCCGGCTCCGCTTCCGCTCCAGAACCGGCAAAGACCTCAGGTGCCGCAGAGAGTGCCTCACCACCGGCGTCGGAAACTTCGGCAACTTGCTCGTCGTCGGGCGCCGGAGCCGCCATCGTAACCGGCAGCGCCGCGACCTCGGCCGGCGTCAGCGCACGCATTCGTTCGAGCTTGTATTGGGGTGGAATGAGCGTGGTGTCGGTTTTAATGAAGACCCGCATGCTGCAGCGCATTTCGATCTGCTGCAGCGTCGCGCGCTTCTGGTTGAGAATGTAGAGCCCGACTGCTTCAGGTACGGTGATGGTGATTTCGGCGGAGCGACGGCGTACGCCTTCCTCCTCGATCGCGCGGAGCACATGCAGCGCGGTCGATTCCGTCGAACGGATGTGGCCGGTGCCGCCGCAATGCGGGCAAGGCTGCGTCGAAGTTTCAAGCAACGACGGCCGCAGACGCTGCCGCGACAATTCAAGCAGGCCGAAGGGACTGATGCGGCCTATCTGGATGCGCGCGCGATCCTGGCGCATCGCCTCCTTGAGCCGGCGTTCGACGGCATGCTGATTGCGCGAGACCTCCATATCGATGAAGTCGATGACGATGAGGCCGGCAAGGTCGCGCAGCCGCAACTGACGGGCGATCTCGTCCGCGGCTTCAAGATTGGTCTTGGTTGCCGTTTCTTCGATGTTGCGCTCGCGCGTCGAACGCCCCGAATTGACGTCGATCGAGACCAGGGCCTCGGTCGGGTTGATGACGATGTAGCCGCCCGACTTGAGCTGAACCGTCGGTGAGTGGATGGCGTCGAGCTGCGCCTCGATAGGATGGCGCTGGAACAGCGGCACGCTGGGGTCGCGGTACAGCTTCACCCGCCGCGCGTGATCTGGCATCAGCATCTGTATGAACGAGCGTGCGTTCTGATAGCCGGCCTCTCCGTCGACGACGATTTCCTCGATGTCGCGGCTGTAAAGGTCGCGGATCGCACGCTTAATGATGTTGCCTTCCTCGTAGATCAGCGCGGGTGCGGTCGATTTGAGTGTCAGCTCGCGGATGTCGTCCCACAGCCGGCGGAGGTATTCGAGATCGCGCTCGATCTCGGGCTTGGAACGTTCGCTGCCGGCAGTACGGACGATTACGCCCATGCCTTCGGGCACCTCGAGATCGCCCATCAATTCCTTTAGCCGGCGGCGATCGTTGGCGCTGGTGATTTTGCGCGAAACGCCGCCGCCGCGCGGCGTGTTCGGCATCAGCACGCAATAGCGGCCGGCGAGGGAGATATAGGTCGTCAGTGCCGCGCCCTTGTTACCGCGCTCCTCCTTGGTGACCTGCACCAGCATGATCTGGCGCCGCTTGATGACTTCCTGAATCTTGTAATGGCGAAATGGCCGGCGGATCGGTCGCCGCGCTTCTTCGATTTCGTCGCCGCCCAGAGTCTCGACGCTGGTTTCCGTCGGTGGCGTCCCGGTTTCGCCAGTCCGCCCGCCTTCGTCTGACGGTGGCTGATCAGTTGGCAGCGGCTCGCCTGGAACCTCGGTAAACGCGCCGGCTTCGATTTGGATTGGTTCGGCGACGTCGAGAGGCACGGGTAAGGGTTCATCAGCGCCGGCCGGGACGTCGTCCTCATCGAGATGGTTATGGCTGAACATTTCCGGCTCGGCGGCTCCGTTTTCCGCCGAATGGTCGCCAACATCGACCGGCTCGCTCACAAATTGTTCGGCCGGCGCTTCAAGGGCAGCAGCCTCATGCGTCTCGACTGGCTCGACCGGTTGGGCTTGCACGTCGAGACCTGCTTCTTCGCGTTCCTCTTCGCGCTGATTTTCGGCCGCCTCGGCGACGCGCTCGGCTTCGAGCGCGGCTTCGCGGTCGGCCATCGGGATCCGATAATAGTCGGGATGAATTTCGTTGAAGGCGAGGAAACCATGGCGGTTGCCGCCATACTCTACGAACGCCGCCTGCAGCGACGGCTCGACGCGCGTCACCTTGGCGAGGTAGATGTTTCCCTTGATCTGCTTCTTAGTCGAGGTTTCGTAGTCGAATTCGACGAGCCGATTGCCGTCGAGCACTACAACCCGGGTTTCTTCCGGGTGTGCGGCATCGATGAGCATGCGTTTGGTCATGGAATACTCCGAGGTGCGCCCGCACGCCCGCGCGAAGAACGGGTGGCGGCGTCAACCTGATGGCTGCGAAGCTGGCGGCACAACCCGTTCGATTTTCGAGCCGGGCTGGAGCGAGATTCATTTCAAGGTTCTCTGGCTACCGCGGGCCGGCCACTGGCCGGCGCAGGCTTCTAGGTTTGATCAAACCGCGTGGTCCTTTGGCGTCCCGGCGGGGTGCGTCGCCGCATCCCGAACCGCCGCGTCGCCCTCTTCGGCCTGGGGCCGGAAGCGGACTGCAGTATTTCGCACCGGCAGGA
>DASQHO010000089.1:0-17904 GCA_035632055.1 Allostellaceae bacterium | reverse complement strand
GCCGAGATATTCGTGCAGCTTGTTGGTCTCGGCCTCCAACCGTTCGTTCGGGATCATGTCGACGACCCGGCCATGCTCGACCACATAGTGGCGGTCGGCGACGG
The DNA here is from genome assembly GCA_035632055.1 of Allostellaceae bacterium. GTDB lineage: Bacteria > Pseudomonadota > Alphaproteobacteria > ATCC43930 > CGMCC-115725 > REEB95. The sequence continues at coordinate 17,800 of DASQHO010000089.1, read as the reverse complement.
TCGCCGCAAAGCGGAAGTTTTGCTCGACCAGAAGGATCGTGAAGCCCGCCTGTTTGAGCCGGCCGATGACGGTGCCGATCTGCTGCACGATCACTGGCGCCAAACCCTCGGTAGGCTCGTCGAGGAGAAGGAGCCGCGCGCCGGTCCGCAGGATACGGGCGATCGCCAGCATCTGCTGCTCGCCGCCTGACAATTTGGTGCCTTGGCTGGCGCGCCGCTCGAGCAAATTGGGAAACAAGCGGTAAATCTCGTCGACCGACATGCCGCCGGGCCCGATCACCGGCGGCAGCATCAAATTTTCCTCGACGGTGAGGCTGGCGAAGATACCGCGATCCTCCGGACAATAGGCGATGCCGAGCCGAGCGATTTGATAGGCTGGAAGGTCGATCGTCGCGCGACCGTCGAACGTGATCGAACCGCGGCGCTCGGGCAGGATGCCCATGATTGATTTGAGTGTTGTCGTTTTGCCGGCGCCGTTGCGTCCGAGTAGGGTTGCGACTTCGCCTGCCACGACCGTCAAATCCATGCCATGCAGCACGTGCGATTCGCCGTACCAGGCCTCGAGCCCGTGGACCTCGAGCAAAACATGGGCGGCTGCGTCGCTACGCATGGCCGGTTCCGAGATACGCCTCGCGCACTTCGGCGTTATTGGCGATCTCGCGGTACGGACCTTCGGCCAGCACACGGCCGCGCGTCAGCACGGTGATGATATCGGAAAGATCGGCAACCACGGACAGATTGTGCTCAACCATGAGCACGGTCCGCGTCTTCGCCACTTCGCGCACCAGCGCCGAGATGCGCTTGATGTCCTCGAGCCCGAGGCCGGCCATCGGCTCGTCGAGCAGCAGCAGCGCCGGCTCGAGCGCCAGCGTCGTTGCGATCTCGAGTGCGCGTTTGCCGCCATACGGCAATTCGGCCGCCAGCAAGTTGCCGTTGCCGCGCAGGCCGACCAGATCGAGCACGGCGTCAGCGCGGCCGTCGAGGTCAGCGAGCGATTCAATCGGCTGCCAAAAACGATACGATGTGCCCAGCGGGCGCTGAAGCGCAACGCGCACATTCTCGCGCACGGTCATGTGCGGAAACACTGCCGAGATCTGGAACGATCGCACCATGCCCAGCCGCGCGACGTCGGCGGCTCTGGTACGCGTGATGTCGCGGCCCATGAAGACGATCGTGCCAGCGGTCGGTTCGAGGAATTTGGTCAGTAGATTGAAGACGGTGGTCTTGCCGGCGCCATTGGGGCCGATCAGAGCATGGATGGAGTTGCGGTTGACTTTGAGCGAGACGTCACGCACGGCGGCGAAGCCAAGGAATTCCTTGGACAGACCGCGCGCTTCGAGAATGATCTCCGCCACGTTCGGTCGCTCCCTAGCCGGGCCGCTTCTGGCGGCGGCCCCTTGCCCGTTGGGCATAGCGTTGTTTAGCCCAATGCGCGATGCTTGGAAAGCGGTCGCCGGGACAGAAGCAAATCGTGCGCATTTCGGCGGGCCGCTGCGATCCGGGGGAAGGGGCCATGAAAATTGACCGTGGAACCAACGCCATTGTCACTGGTGGTGCCTCGGGGCTCGGCTTGGCGACGGCGCGGCTGCTGGCTTCGGCGGGCGCCCGCGTTGCCATTGTTGATATCGATGGCGTTGCCGCGGCGCGCGCCGCCGCGATGCTCGGGTCCAGTGCACTAGCAGCCCGCTGCGACGTATCCGATGCAGCCCAAGGCGAGGCGCTCGTCGCCGATCTCGGCAAACGGCTTGGCCCGGCGCGGATTCTGGTCAATTGCGCCGGCGTCGGCCCGGCAAAGCGTGTCGTTGGAAAATCCGGTCCGATGGCGCTCTCCGATTTCACGCAGGTGGTCGCGGTCAATCTGATCGGAAGCTTCAATATGATCCGGCTCATCGGTGCGGAGATGAGCACGCTCGAGCCATTGAACGTCGACGGCGAGCGTGGCGTCATCATCAACACCGCCTCGGTTGCCGCGTTCGACGGTCAGATCGGGCAAGCGGCCTATTCGGCGTCGAAGGGTGGCGTGGCCGCATTGACGTTACCGGTGGCGCGCGAATTCGCCCGCTTCGGCATCCGGGTGATGACGATCGCACCCGGCATCTTTGAGACGCCGATGCTGCGGGCATTGCCCGAAGCGGCACAGCAGTCGCTCGGCGCGAGCGTGCCGTTTCCAAAACGGCTTGGCATACCGGACGAATATGCCGCGCTGGTTCTGCACATCGTCGAGAATCCGATGCTCAACGGCGAAGTCATCCGGCTCGACGGTGCGTTGCGCATGGCGCCGACCTGAGCACCTGCGGCGTTATCCGTCAGCTCACGACAATGACGCGGATGTCGCCACGACGACGGAGTACATTGACGCCGACGTCATTCGCATGTCGTCGCAGGAGAACATCGACCTCGCCGTTGCCGATGCGAATGCGGCGCAAGCGAAGTTCGCTGATGTCCGGCGGTAATGTCGGATTTTCGAAGCGTACCTCGCCGCGCACGCTGTCACAGCGAAGGCCGAGGCACGCTTCCACCAGCGCGATGGGCGCTGCACTTGCCCAAGCCTGCGGCGAACAGGCGACAGGATAGCGTGTTGGTCCCTCCGCGTGCCGACGCGCAAAGCCACAGAACAATTCGGGAGGCCGCAGCAAGTCCATGTGCTGGATGGCGGCAAACAGTGCCTCAAATAGCAGCGACGCTTCGCGCTTGAGGCCATATCGCGCGAAGCCCAGTGCGATGATCGCGTTGTCGTGGGGCCAGACCGAGCCGTTATGATATGACATGGGGTTATAGCGCCGCGCGGAAGTGGCAAGCGTGCGAACGCCCCAACCTGAAAAGGAATCGCGGCCCAGAAGCGTAGCCGCCACCCGCGCCGCCCGCGTCGGCATGGCGATGCCAGCAAATAGCGCGTGCCCGGCGTTAGAGCTCACGACGCGACAGGGGCGTTTGTCGCCGTCGAGCGCCAATGCATAGGTACCGAGCTCATCGCACCAGAACGCAGTGTCGAAGCGGTGACGCAACGTCTCCGCAGCGTCATCGAGCTCGTTTGCACGCGCAGGCATGTCGAGGCTCCGGCAGATCGCCGCGGCAGCGTGTTTAGCGGCATAAACGTAAGCTTGAACCTCGCACAGGGCGATGGCGCCACCCGCCAAAGCGCCGTCGGCATGCGATATGGCGTCCACCGAGTCCTTCCAACCTTGGTTGGCGAGTCCCTTGCCGAGGGGCGCAACATATTCGACGAAGCCGTCACCATCCGGGTCGCCGTCTCCGTCGATCCATCGAAGTGCGGCATCGATATGCGGCCACAGCGCCTTGATGGTTTCGCGATCGCCGGTGCGCGCGAAATAGCGCCCAGCCAACAGCACGAACAAAGGTGTGGCATCCACCGTGCCGTAATAACGGCCGAATGGGACCTCGCCGAGGCGCGCCATCTCACCCTGACGCATCTCGTGTAGAATCTTGCCGGGCTGAGCGGCGTGCTCCCGGTCGACGTGGCGGGCTTGAGTGGTGGCAAGAAGGCGCAGAACACCCTTGGCGATGGTCGGGTCGAACCACAGAAGCTCGAGGGCGGTAATGATTCCGTCGCGACCGAATACCGTGCTGAACCACGGAATGCCGGCGTAGGGATAGGCGCCTTCTGGCGTATCGGTCATCAACATATACAGATCCGCGACCGATCGGCACATGATCCGATTGAGCACCGCATTCGAGCCGTCGATCACCGCGGCGCGCGCCGTCGCGGACCGGAGGTCGCGGCGTGCTGCGCGGATCGCGGCAAAGAAAGCGTTTGGGCGCGTCGCCGAACTAGTGTCGCAGCGTATGGTCAGGAAGATGCTTGTTCTTTCGCCCGGAGCAAGCGTCACCGCGAACTCTGCCGAGTTATCAGTGAGCACATCGGGGACCGGCACAAAGTCAAGCTGCGTCGTTCGCTCAATGCTATCGAGCCCGCAATATCGCATTACGGCCGTTGATGCATCGGGTCGGCCGACCGCGAATTTGCCGCGGCGATCGCGAACGCTGCCGCGGATCTCGAAAAGATCGCGGAAATCGGCGTCGAATTCGATCTCCAGATGGAAGTCGTGCGCCTGACGGTCAAAATTGTGAATTGCAAGCCGCAGATAACAGGCACCTCGCCATAGAAACGTTGTTCGCCGGATATGGATCGTGTCGCGTGGCAAATTCAAACGACCGGTGCGATGCAGATCAGGATTGGCGAGATCGACCGAGAGAACTGCGTTGTCGTCGTTTACCGTTGAACTCAACAGGAGTGGGCGTTCGCCGTCGATCGACAGCTTGAAATGCGAAAGATGCCGTGTGTCGCGATAGAATAGGCCTGCCGGTTGGAAGGCACCGCCAGCCATATTGCCGTCATCATCGAATACTGCAAACGTGTCGCCATGCTTGAGCGCACGCGGCGGGCGGCGCTCGGCACTCGATGTTGCGGCGTTGATATAAAAATCGACCGTATCGGCGGCAGCCTTCGACGATGCCTTTGAATCAATGGCGGTCATTGGTCATCAACTTTCCCCCCGGGCGCGTCTCGGGCATGAACAGCAGCAAGAGACCGACGCCGAGCACCGCCACACCCGCAAGGCTGAGAAAGGCAACCATGCTACCCATACGGTCGTTCACGTAACCGGCGAAGGTCGTGCTTAACGCAGCGCCCAGCGCAGCGGCGGTGCCAACGGTGCCCAACGCGGCATTGTAGCGGCCAGTACCGCGCGTGACATCGGCGACAACCAGCGGCAGCATCACACCTAGAACGGCTGCCGATATTCCATCGAGTATTTGTACCGCCACCAGCAGATAAGGGCTCGCCAGCACCGCAAATAAGATTCCGCGGATCGGCAGGGCTGCAAATCCGAGAAGGAGTAGCGGCCGTCGTCCCCAGGTCTCGGATCGGCGTCCAACCCACGGCGACAATATGGCCACCAAAATTTGCGGTACGACGATGCATGCGGCGATCAGCACTGTTGCCCATTGACTTGATCGCATGGTCACGATCCCGCCGACCAGCGGCAACATCGGTGTATTGGCAAGGCTGAACAGAATCAGGCTAGCGCCGAATACCAGCAGAGGACGATTATCGGTGATGCCGTGCAGGCGAGAGCGGCCCTCATTTTGCCTTGGATCGCCGCCGCGCGCGCGAACCGGATCGATTTCCCGTGACCGGATGCGCGACAGCGCGACGAGCGCGGGAACCGCGAGAATGGCGGTCAGCACGAATACCGACCGGTCGGATACCAATCGGCCACATGCTCCCATCAATACGGCCGCGATACCGTTGCCTGCGGAGGCATAGCGCGCGTTACGACCCAGCCGCTCGCCGATTCTGTGCGGCGCCACCAAGCCCAAGCTGATCGCGGCGATTGCCGGCCCCATCAAGCAACTTGCAAGTCCATGTAGGACTTCGGCGCCGAGAACGAACGGAAGTATGGGCCATGCGGCGAGCATTAGCGCGCTGAGCGCAATCGCCGTTGCTGAGATCGCCGCCAAAGTTCTTTTTTGCCGCGCGGTATCAACCAATATTCCCCCCGGCACTTGGGCGGCTAAGGCCACCATGCCGCTTATCGTCAGGACGAAGCCGATATCGACTTGAGTCCAAGCCTGCGCCGTCAGGTACACGGCAATGAACGGTCCGAATCCGGTCTGTATGTTGGCAATAAAGAAATTGAAGCCATCGAGGCCGCGCAGGCTGCGCCGCGAGGCTGCAAACGTAAGTATTGTTGAGTCGCACGCCTTGGATCGGGGCTGATCGTAAGCGTGCACCTTCCGGCATCCGCAGTTACTGATCCAACGGATATTCACCGCTCGCCAACGGTTGGGTGTTGCCCGATGCACCCAAAATCACCACAGGTTTGCCTTTTTGGTATTGGGGCGCAGATTTCAGCTGGTCGCGCGTCAGATCGAGCGTGATGTGCTCAGTTCTGCCTGCAGGTGTGAAACGCAGCGCATTCCAATCCACGGCGATTTGGCGGCTGCCCACGCCCAGAAATCCGCCGAAATCAATTATTGCAGCCCGTGTCGTCCCGGCCTTGTCGACGATAATGTCAACGATGCGCCCCATATTCTCACCGTTAGTATTCGTAACCGGCCTGCCGAGGATGGCTTGGGCTTTGTCTTTGGTTAGCACCGTCGTCGGAGCGCCACGCGAACCCGCGTTTTGAGCTTCGGCTTGAATCGAGCCGTCGACGTTGCTACTGCCGACGAAAATGATCGAACCCGCAAGGATTGCCGCCATCGTCGACACCGCATGCTGAATGGTACGCATTTCCAGTTCCTTGCCCGAGAATTGGGCGCGCTCGCGGGTTCACTGGGCAATGTGGCAGCGTAACGAAGGCAGTTGTGACAAACGGTGATTTTTGTGTGTCGCATCGCGGCGGCAACACTTGATGTACGACCGAGGTCGTGCATCATCGATAACGCCGCCCAATTATTCGCGCCGTTCGCCAAGCTGTTCGAAAACGCGCTTTAGATCCGCCCATTTGTAGGGCTTTCCGAGCCAGATCGACATGCCCGTCGCCGCGGCTTGTTCTTCAGGCACCGGTCCGCCGCTGGTGAAGATCACTTTGAGTTCCGGCCGCCGCTGCCATGCTTCACGCGCCAGCTGTTCGCCGTTCTTGCCGGGCAAGCGGACATCGGTGAACAGAACGTCGATGACCGTGCCGCCATCGAGCATCTGCAACGCGGCATCGGCATTGGCGGCTTCGAGCACGCGATGGCCGAGATCCATGACATTGCCGACGGTCGCCTCGCGGACGAGCTCATCGTCTTCGACGACGAGGACACACAGCTGGTCGAATGTCGGGTTTTGTTCTGCCGTTGTATGACCGGGTTTCTTGTTTGCCATTGCTGCTGTCAGTAAACCATAGAGCATTGTCGCCCTCAAACTGGCCGACAATTGTTTCGACGCAGCGCGGCACCGCGTGGAATGTGACGAATCAGGCTGCCGCGGTCGTACCGCGACGCAACGCACGATGCAGGGCGCGGCCGAGATCCTCCTGACGGTATGGCTTCTGCAGGAACTCACCGGGTGTGCTGCTTTCTGTATGGGTCGACGACGTATAACCCGACACGAAAAGCAGCCGGAGTCCCGGCCGCAACTGGACGGCCCGGCGCGCCAACTCGAGACCGTTCATGCCGCCTGGCATGGCGATATCGGTAAATAGCAGGTCAATCGCATCGCCACGGCCAAGGATATCGAGCGCGGCTTTGGCATTTTCGGCTTCGAGAACGTGATGTCCGAATTCAGCGAGCCGCGCCACCGTAATGTTGCGCACGTCCGGATCGTCCTCGACGATCAGGACCGTGCAGGGCGGACGCGCCTTGCTCGCCTCGAAGCGATCGGCTGGAGGCGTCACGTGGCCGCCAATGGCCGCGGCTCGCGGCAAGAATAGCCGCATCGGCAAGGGGCCATTCGGTCCGCCGACCATCAATCGGCCGCCTGACGCCTCGACGACGCTGCGCACCATCGCCAACGTTTCGGTGCCGTGCGGTTCCGGCGGTAGCGGACCGACGGGTCCGGAAGCAACGCCGCTGACAGCGATGACAACGGAGTCGCGTTCGAGGCCATTCTCGTTGCCGGCGCGGCCGCCTGCCGCGACGTTGCTCGCTTCGATCAGCAGGCGACCGCCTTCGGGCATCGCCTTCCGCACGTGAATCGCCAAATTGACCAGGGCGAGCTCGAATTGATCTGGGCTTGTCTCGATCGGCCACAATCCGGTTCCGGCTTTGGTTTCAACAGTGATGTCGGCACCGATGACGAAGCGCAGCAGCTGTGCCACCTTTGCAAGGGTGCTACCGACCTCGACCGCTTGCATCGTATCGCGATCGCTGCGCGTAAATCCCATAAGCTGCGTCAGCAAACTTGTGCCATTGAGCGCGGCGCTCAATGCGATGTGGGCGCGATCGAAATCCTTGCTCGTGCCGTCGAGCGAGCGCGTCATCAAATCGAGATTCCACATGATGACGGTCAACAGGTTGTTGAGCTCATGAGCGACTGTGCTGGTGATGTGGCCGACCGCTGCCATGCGTTGCGCCTGGCCAAGCCGATGGTGCATCAACGCGCGTTCGGTGACATCGAGCGCGATACCTTGTACACGTGACGGACGGCCGCGTTGATCGCTGATTAGCACAACTTGCTCGGAGAAAATCCGCTCGCTGCCGTCGGCGGCCAGCCAACGGTAGTCAGTGGCGAAGGAACCCGTTGTTGCTATGGCGTCGGCCTGCGCGTAAAGGCCCGGCAAATCGGCTGGATGTACACGCGACATCCACAAGCCAGGTTTGTCGATGAAATCCGCTGGTTGGTAGCCGAGCGATCGCGCCAAGCTCTCGCTAACGATGCGGGGGCCAGTAAGCCGCCCGTCCGCGTCAGCCGTATAAAGCGCCACCGGCACGGCGGTCGCGATCAAGGTGAGCCACTCGGCACTATCCGTCATGGTCGGCACGCACTGCCTTCAGCATCCCTCGCGCTCTTTTCACGCTGAGTCTGCGTTTCAAAATAATGAGGCAAGACCCAGCTATAGTCATCAAATCGCGATATGAAGCCACGCTTCGACGCGTCACGGCGCTCAGCCACTCGGCGTCTTTGTGTCGTCCAGCGGGTAGGTCCAAGTAGTTCGTGGTTCCTGGCCTATTGCGCCGGTGCCAGGCGTTAACGGCCCGGTATTTCGCGCCAGCCAGTCGAGTATGAGTTCAAGTATGAGTTTAGGCTTTACGGTGCCCTCGGCTCATCGGGGAAAACCTGAATTGGCAAGGGAAAAACCCGCACCTAAGTCACTGGTTTTCAGGCCGATTGTGGCCCTACAGGCCGCCGGTTCCGCACCCGGCCCATGGTCCACGGGTGCAACGGCCGATCCGCATAATTTAACCTTGCTCAAGTTGGAGCCGGGTGTCACTTGTGAATGCTGTGACAGCGGTCGCCGAAAAGACGCGCCGGTAAGGTTGGTCTGGAATGATGAACCCGATCCGCATCCTGCTGTGTGACGACCATTTGCTCATTCGTGCAAGCTTGAAATCGTTGATCGGGGAATTCCCCGGCATCGAGGTCGTCGGTGAAGCCGGCGATGGGCGCGAGGCGCTGGAGCATGTCGGTAAGCTGCATCCCAACGTTGTGCTCATGGATATCGCCATGCCGGGTCTCAATGGGCTTGAGGCGACGCGTCGCTTGGTCAAAGACCAACCCCAGGTACGCGTCGTCATGCTGTCGATGCATTCGGACGAGAGCCATGTTCTGCAAGCGCTTCGGGCCGGCGCCTCGGGTTATGTGCTCAAAGGTTCGGCGCCGCGCGAGCTCGAAATGGCGATTGAAGCCGTGGCGCGCGGTGAAATTTTTCTCAGCCCAGCGATCTCAAAACATGTAATCGACGTTTACCTTAATCGTGCCGAGGGTCAGGCCAATTCGCTTGATCTTTTGACACCACGGCAGCGTGAAATTCTTCAGCTCATCGCCGAAGGCAAATCATCCAAGCAAATCGCGCAGTTGCTCGAAGCGAGCGTCAAGACGATCGAATCTCATCGGGCTAGCCTGATGGAACGCCTCGACATTCACGATGTTGCCGGCCTCGTTCGGTACGCGATCCGCCACGGATTGGTCTCGCCGGAGAAATAGAACGTCTTTCGGCCGTTCCCTCTCTACCCGAGTCTCTCAGTAGATTCCGTCGGGTGCCTCAGGTAGCGGCTGAATTGACGCCAGCCGCGCCGGGCCACACAGTTTACGCGGAACCGGAGGCCTATTCGCGGCCGTCATCGTGGGCGGTAAAGAAGTTGTAACAACACCGCCCAATTCATCGACACCGCCCAGCGGCGGTGCAGAGCCTTCGTTTCCCGGCGCCAGGGCCGTGCCTTGGCATGATGCGGCGAGAGGCCCGCGATGCCGAACACGATCCATTACCGGTGCTTTTTTCTGGATTCTACCGGCGCAGTCCGATCGGACGAGACGATTGAGTGCTGGGAAGATCAGGATGCCGTCGAAACGGCCCGTGACATGCTCGAACATCGGCCGCATTACCACGGCATCGAATTATGGCGGGGTGCCCGCCGCGTTCACATGGAAGTACGACTGCCGGACATTCCGGCATTCACAATTCGGACAGCGCAGACTCTCTGAACTTCGGCGTCATTCATCGCGCAGGAGGGAAGGCTAGCCATGAACACGGTCCTACGGCGTTCGCACGTGCGCTTAAGCGCCGTTCCACGCGATGGCGCGTTGCCGGCTCCGGCCGTTGACGACATTAAAATCGCGCGGCAACGGATGCGGCATCTTGCTCCATGGAATGTTGAGCCTCTGCCGTTGATGCATTCCGTGGCCGGCATACCCACGGCACCGCGAAGTAAGGAGGCGCGCGAGCGTGGTCGCAAGCTCGCCCTCCAGATCCTTGCGGTGCAGATGTGGCACGCTAGTGCAATGAGTGCCCTGGAATGAAGGCCGGCGAAATGAGAACCGGCGATCGATGGGTGCACAATGCCTTGTTTTGGCGCAAATCCGGCGAGGACGGGGAGGGTGATGTTGTCTTCCGCGAATTCGTCACCGATTTGCTGATTTTTGTCGGCGAGGCGCTGCTGTCAGCTGCGTGTCTCGGCATTGCGGCGGCAGATGGGAACGTGACCTTTCTCATATTCAGTATCGTGGCGGCGGTCGCCGCGACGCTGCCAGTGCGGGATTGGGTTCGTCGTTGATCGGCTATCGCCGCCTTAGGTCTTCGCCGGCCGGCGCCAGAAAGGCTCGGCCTTCTTCAGCCGTTTGAGTCCTTTTTGCAGGGCGGGTTCGCAGTCCAACGCCACATGGGCGCACCAGCCCCGCACGAGCGCATCTCCACGGACCAACGCTTGCGACGGCCGTCGCTGAACCAGGCTTCGCAGCAGTTTTTCCGACGATGCGATGTCATTGAGTAGCCCGAGGCCGTCCTGAAGGGTTGCGAGATGCTTGATATAGCGGCGAACGGACTTGCTCGCGTAAATCGAGGCGAATGAATCGGCGGCGTAACGAATTTTTTTCAGCGCAATGCGCAAGCGATGCCGGCCGACAGTGCCAAGTCGGTCGAAATTGCGCGCACGATTGCGCGCCTTGCGGTAGCGTTGCTCGAGTACCTGATCGGCGAGCCTGCCGACGACCGATACTTGCAAGATCGACGTTTCCAAGGCCCCTGGTCGTCGCCAGGCACGTATCTCGATCCATTCCATCAGACCGAGGACGAATTGCGTACAGCGACGTGTTGCCAACACTGCGCGCAGGGCATCGTAACTGCGCCGCCGTTCGCGTTCGGCGGCACCTGCCAGCGCGGCGAGATCGCGGTCGTCGGTCATGCCGCTGCGCACGCCTCGGATCAAGCCGCCAACGATGTCCCAGTTGCGCGCACGTCCCAGCGCGCTTGCCAGCCATTTGATTTCGCCACCGACCCAGTTGCGTTCCGCTTCCGGCAGCATCGGCCGGAACAGCGCGAGCGCGACGCGCAGGCGCCGAAGCGCAACCCGCATCTGGTGCACGCCTTCTTCCTTGCCGGCGAGTGCCGCCGGTTCATTCGCCAGCAGGTGCGCGAGGCATCGACGAATGATGATCGCGAATGCATCTTCCGCCGCCATGCTGCGGTGGAGCTCGACCGCACCGAATTTCGACGTCGCCGACGCCTCGCGCGGCTCGGCACGTTCGGCCAAGGCGTAACCGCGTGCCGCCTTGCTGCGCAACTCAACCCGCAGCGGCGCTTCGTTGGCCAGGGCGTTGGCGAGTTTGAACACAGCCTGCGGGGTGCCTTGCTGCAGTTCGAGCTCAATCTCCGAGACCGGCAATTTGCGGCCGCCGCGTGTGCAAATTTCACCTTCGTCGAAGGAGAGTGCGACGGCGGCACCGTCGGGTTCGAGGACGGCGCGGCTGCGCCGCAGTCGACAGGTGAAGACCGGTTTCAACGGCTCGTTTTGCAGTATGCCGATGCCGTCCACCTTGGCCATCGGCTTCAAATCGGGAACCGGGCGCGCAAGATGTGTCTGCCACGTAGGCCGCTCGTTGCCTGCCGCACCGGATTCCGGCATGGCTTCGAGGGTTTCGAGCACGCGCCCGCCTTCGCGCCGAACCGACAGCGCCAATGTGCGGCGCTGCAGCTCCTTTTCGCGCGTGTCGTAATAGATGCTGGTGATCCGCCGTTGCGTCATGCGGCCGCCGCGCAAAAGTCCGCTGCGCTTCAGGCGCGAAGCATCTTCGGGCGCGACAACGAGCGCCAGTGCATAGCGCATTTCGGCGGCCGTGACCGCCGGAGCGGTTGCCTTGTTTTCGGCCATGGACCTAGCTTCGCGTGCCGAATCGGGTCTGGCAAGTAGAGCGTTTTCCCTTATAATTGGCGCATCAAATGCGCGTGCCGCGAGCACCGCGCTCTACAAAAATCGAGGGGGAGGTTGCCATGAAACGCCGGAAACTCGGCTCGCTCGAAGTGTCGTGTGTCGGCCTCGGCTGCATGAGTATGACGCCGATCTACGGCCAGCCCGATCCCGACGAAGCAATTGCAACCATTCACCGCGCGGTCGAGCTCGGTGTGGATCTAATCGATACGTCCGACGCCTACGGCGGCGGCAAGAACGAGGAATTAGTCGGCCGTGCGATCAAGGGTCGCCGCGACAAGGTCGTCCTCGCGAGTAAGTTCGGCAATCTGCAGACACCGGACGGCAAGCAGTCCGTCAGCGGCCGTCCGGAATACGTGATCGAAGCCTGCGAGAAAAGCCTGAAGCGGCTCGGCGAAGACGTCATCGATCTTTATTACATCCATCGCGTCGACACTCAGGTGCCGATCGAGGACACGGTCGGCGCGATGGTCAAACTGAAACAGCAGGGCAAAATCAAGCATCTCGGAATTTCGGAGGCATCCGCGCCGACGTTGCGCCGTGCGCACAAAGCACATCCGATGGCGGCGCTGCAGACCGAATACTCGCTGTGGACGCGCGACGCAGAAGACGAGCTGTTCCAGGTCTGCGAAGAGCTCGGCGTCGGCTACGTCGCTTACAGCCCGCTCGGGCGCGGATTCCTTACCGGCACAATCGGAGGCGTCGACGATTTGAGCGAGAAGGATCGCCGCCGGGCCCATCCGCGTTTCCACCCGGAGAATCTCAGCCGCAACGTGTCGTTGCTGCCGACGATCAAAGAGCTTGCCGCCAAGGAGAAATGTACGCCTGCGCAACTTGCGCTGGCCTGGGTGCTGTCGCGCCGCCCGTTCATCGTCGCCTTGCCGGGCACGAGCCACCGCAAATGGATCGAGCAGAACGCCAAGGCGGCGGATGTCGTTGTCTCGGCGGCGACCCTTGCGGCGCTCGACAAGGCTTTTCCGAAAGGCGCGGCAGCGGGCGCGCGTTATCCCGAACCGCAGCTCAAGCGGGTCGGCGTGTGACAGACGCCGCGTTGGCAGCTTATTTTTGCTGCGCGATCGGCAGGACGACCTGAGCGTATTTCAGCGATTTCGCCTGCGGCAGCATGTTGTCGCCGACAAAGTCGCGGATGATGTCGAAGCCACGGCGGTCGACGATGGCGCGCGCCGCGAAGCTGTTCGCGTTGTCGACGATGAACGAGCGGATCACCGCCTCCGGCAGCTTGGGATAGCGCTTGTGCATGTCGGCAACGGCCTTGTCAGGCTGCTTGTGCAGCAAGACGAGCGCGTCGTCGATGGCCGCATGAACGCGGCGGACAATATCGGGATGCTGCGCGGCGTAATCGGCTTCGGTGACCAGGCCCTGATGCACCGCGCCGACATATTCGGGGATGGCACCACCCCAGAAGTCGGCGAACATCTTCAGGCCGTTCTGCTCCACGCCGAGTCGGCCATAGGGAATGGCGGTCAGCGCAATGTCGATTTCTTTGCGTTGCGCTGCCGCCAGCAATGTCGGATAGGCGTTGATCGCCGTCACCGTATAGTCGGTTTGCGGATTGAAGCCATATTGTTTCGCCAGGACACGAAACATGATGTCCAGGCCGCCGCCGACATCGAGCGTTCCGACCGTCAGGCCGCGCGCGCGTGCGAAGCGCTCCTTGAGCGGCATCGTGTCGGTCAGTCCGATCTTCTTCGCCGAATCCGGATTGATCACAAACTGGATGACGAAGTTGCGCACGAACGGCGCGACCACACGCAGCTTCTCGCCGCGCGCCATCGCCTGCACCGCTGGCACCAGCGTCATGGCGCCGAACGCGGCGCCGCCGGAATGAAGCGCCGCCAGCGTGTCGGGATCGCCGTGGCTGACGATCTCGACGTCCGGATCGATGCCGTGATTGGCGAAGAAGCCTTCGTCGACCGCGATTTCGACGATCGAAAGCCCAAGCGAGATGCTGGTTTGGGCAATTACGACCTTGTCGGCTGCGCGCGCCGGCGCGACGCCGGCAATCGCAACGGCCAACACCGCCGCGGCGACGGCTGCAAACTTCATGCGTGTTTCCTCCCCGTACGACCGGTGGCGTAGTTGACCGCCGAGTTGAACACCAATGCAAGCACCATGAGAATGAACAGGCCGGCGAAAACACCGGCGCTGTCGAGCTGTGATGCAGAAAATTGGACGAGGTAGCCGACACCGCGGCTCGAGACGATCAGCTCGCCGACGATGGCGCCGACCAGCGCCTCTGGGATCGCCAGCTTGAGTCCGAGCAGGATCGCGGGCAGGGCGCCCGGTATCACCACCAGGCTGCGTTCCTGCCACCGGCTCGCGCCCATCAGCTTCACCACGCGAATGAGATCGCGGTCGACGGTGCGCGCGCCTTCATAGGTCGACAGGAAGACGAAGAAAAACACCATCAGCGCCGTGATCACCACCTTCGGTGTCAGGTTGATGCCGAACCAGACGATGAACAACGGGCCGAATGCGATTTTGGGGACGCCATACACTGCCATCAGGATCGGATCAAAAATCCGTGCCACCAGCGGGAAGCTGCCGAGCAGTAATCCCAAGCCGACGCCGGCAGCGGCGCCAAGCGCGTAGCCGAGAACGATCTCTTCCGCGGTTACCCAAAGGTTTTGCCACAACGTGCCGTCGCCGACCCATTCGCCCAGGCGTTTGGCGACCTCGAGCGGGGTGCTGAATATCAACTGGTCGATATGCGCCCCCGAGGCTTGCCAGGCGACCAGCAGACCGAGCGTGACGCCGATACGTCCCCAAAACACGATGAGCCGTTCGCGTCGTGCTGCGGCGATTGCCGGATCGACAATTTCGTCCATCGTCTCAGCCTTAGTCATGATCGGCCTCCTCATCGGTCGCGACATCGCATAGCGACCAGAGTTGCTTGTGAATATCCTGGAACGGGCGCTCAAAGCGGATTTGAACCGGATCGCGCGGCCGCGGCAATTCCACCCGGATGTCGGCTTTGACACGGCCGGGCCGTCGCGACAACACGATGACGCGGTCGCTGAGCGCAATCGCCTCTTCGAGATCGTGCGTGACGAACACGACTGTCTTGCGCTCGCCTTCCCAGAGCGTCAGGAGTTCACGCTGCAATTGCAGCTTGAGCTGCACGTCGACATTGCCGAAGGGTTCATCCATTAGCAGCGTGTCGGGATTGTAAGCGAGCATCCGCGCCAACGCGGCGCGCTTCTGCATGCCGCCAGACAGTTCGGCGGGCATGTGTCCGGCAAAGCCGTTGAGACCGACGCGGGTGATAGCTGCGGTGGCGCGCTCACGCGCTTCCGCTGCCGGCAGTCGGCGCAAGTTGAGCGGCAGCATGACGTTGGCCAGCACCGAGCGCCACGGCAGCAGCGTGTCTTTTTGCGTCATGTAGCCGATTCCGATATTGGGTCCCGCGACCGGCTGGCCGCGATAGATCACTGCCCCGCGTTCAGGCGCGATAAAACCGGCGATGCAATTGAACAGGGTGGATTTGCCGCAGCCCGAAGGTCCAACCAGCGTGACGAAGGCACCGGCAGGTATATCGACGTTGATGTCGTCGAGGGCGGCGATGCGCGCGCCAGCCTTGAAGAACCATTTGCTGACGTGATCCAGCCGAATGACCGGCGCGGCGTCTTGTGATGCGCCCGCTGCCACCGTTGCCTCCCCGCTCACCGCGCGTCCGCGTGGTTGCGACTTTACCAGTGGCGACACAGCCGCCGCCATGGCCCTACGCTCACTGGCGTACCGCCCGGTTCTGGGTTATGACCGACGGCTCTGGGCATAGGTGTAAAAGTGACGGTGCGGACGGCGAAACGGTATTGGCGAGCGGCATCGGCGGCGATTTGCCTTACGCTCGCTGCCGCATCGGTCCACGCACAAACCGCGCCATCGGCTGACGTCTATACTGTGGCCAATGTGCCGGTCGACGCTACGGCGGCATCTGCCGATGCCGCGCGCGACGCAGCGCGGCTGCAAGGTGAGCACCAGGCCTATACCAGTCTGCTGGCGCGTTTGACGCGAGCGTCCGACGCAAGCCGCCTGCCGCCGGCCAACGATGCCACGCTCAACGATCTCATCCAGGGATTCGAAGTCGCTAACGAGCGCCATTCGTCGGTGCGTTATCTGGCCAATTACACGTTCCATTTCCGGCCCGACGCGGTGCGCCAGCTGTTGCGCGCCGCCGGCGTGCCGTTTGCCGAGACACCGTCCAAGCCGCTCGTGGTTCTGCCGGTGTATGACAGCGGCGGCACCGCGGCCCTTTGGGAAGATCCCAATCCATGGCGGGCGGCATGGAACGTTCGCAATGCGCCGGCTGGCCTGGTGCCGCTGGTGATGCCGTTCGGCGGCGCCGAGGATATTGCCGCAATCAACGCCAAAACCGCGCTCGCCGGCGACAGCGGCGCGCTGGCCGCGATCTCGCAACGCTATGACGGCGCCGATGTCTTGGTGACGCACGCCACTGTGACGAACAGCGGCGCTGCGAACGAAACCGTGGCGGTATCCTCGACGCGGTTTTCGCCCGGCTCCGGCGCCACGCCGCAATCCTGGACCCAGTCCTATAAACTCGGTTCTGGCGAGGACGAAGGCACGCTTCTGGCGCGTGCCGTCGCCGGCACGGTTGCGCAGATGGAAGACGCGTGGAAGGCGGCCAACGTTCTTGATGTTTCGCAGGTCGCAACCCTCTCGGCGTCGGTGCCAATCGCGGCGCTGCAGGACTGGATTGCGATGAAGCTACGGCTCGGCACGATCCCGGCGGTACAGAAGACGGACCTGACGGCGATCGATCGGCAGCACGCGGAGATCACCATCCATTATGTCGGCGATCTGGCGCAGCTGCGCGTGGCGCTGGCACAAAACAATCTCGATCTCAACGGCGACGCGCCGAATTACGTTCTCGCGGCGCACGGCGCCGGTGCGCCGCATTGAGACGCGACATGCGATGAACCTGCCGAACTACATATCCCTCGCGCGCCTGCTGTCGGCGCCGATTGGCATCTGGTTCATTCTTAATGGCCACCTGGCCCAGGCCTTCTGGCTTTTCCTCGCTGCGGGTGCGTCAGATGCGGTCGACGGCTTCGTTGCCAAGCGGTTCAACAGCCGCTCCGAGCTCGGCGCGCTCCTCGATCCGATCGCCGACAAGGCGCTCATCGTCAGCATGGTGGTCACGCTCGGCCTCGCCGAATATCTGCCGAACTGGCTGGTGATTCTGATCGTATTCCGCGACGTGCTCATCATCGGCGGATTCATTTTGACGCAATTCGCAGCTGAACCGTACAACCCGCGGCCGCTGATGATCAGCAAATTGAATACCGCACTGCAGATCGTGCTGGTCGCCTGGGTGCTCGCCCATCTCGGGCTCGGCATCGCCGACCGCCACCTCACCGCGATCCTGATCGATGCGGTCGCGGCGACCACCGTGCTGTCTGGCGCGATCTATCTGGTGCGCTGGATGCGCGGTTTTGCCGACGCGGAA
>DASQHO010000088.1:0-11289 GCA_035632055.1 Allostellaceae bacterium | reverse complement strand
GATTTTCGCGTCGATCCGAGCCTGCTCGGCGGGCTGATCGTCAAGGTGGGCTCACGCATGGTCGACGCGTCGCTCAAGAGCAAGCTGGCGCGGCTCGCGCTGGTGATGAAGGGGGCTGGTTGATATGGAAATCCGTGCCGCGGAAATTTCCGCGATCCTGAAAAAGCAGATTGCCGAATTCGGCACCGAGGCGGATATCGCCGAGGTTGGGCAGGTGCTGTCTGTCGGCGATGGCATCGCCCGCATTTATGGCCTCGATAAAGTCCAGGCAGGCGAGCTGGTCGAGTTCCCGAACGGCGTCAAGGGCATGGCCCTCAATCTCGAGACCGACAATGTGGGTGTCGTGATCTTCGGTGACGACAGCGGCATCGGCGAGGGTGACACGGTCAAGCGTACTGGCGCCATTGTCGACGTACCGGTCGGGCGCGGTCTGCTCGGACGCGTCGTCAACGCGCTGGGTGAGCCCATCGATGGCAAGGGTCCATTGAAGGACGTCAAACGCACGCGCGTCGAGGTCAAGGCGCCGGGAATCATTCCGCGCCGCTCGGTACACGAGCCGGTGCAGACCGGCCTTAAGGCGATCGACGCGCTCGTTCCCGTCGGCCGCGGTCAGCGCGAACTGATCATCGGCGACCGCCAGACCGGCAAGACCGCGGTCGCGATCGACGCCTTCCTCAACCAGAAGGCGGTGAACGCGGGCAACGACGAATCGAAGAAGCTCTACTGCATCTATGTCGCGGTTGGTCAGAAGCGCTCGACGGTGGCACAGATCGTCAAGACGCTCGCCGATTACGGTGCGCTCGACTATTCGATTGTGGTCGCCGCCACCGCTTCCGAACCGGCGCCGCTGCAGTTCCTCGCGCCTTATGCCGGCTGCGCCATGGGCGAGTTCTTCCGCGACAACGGCATGCACGCTGTCATCGTCTACGACGATCTGTCGAAACAGGCCGTCGCCTATCGCCAGATGTCGCTGCTGCTGCGCCGTCCGCCGGGCCGCGAAGCCTATCCGGGTGACGTCTTCTACCTGCATTCGCGCTTGCTTGAGCGCGCCGCGAAGATGAACCAGGACCACGGCTCCGGCTCGCTCACTGCATTGCCGATCATCGAGACCCAGGCGGGCGACGTTTCGGCTTATATTCCGACCAACGTCATCTCGATCACCGACGGTCAGATCTTTCTCGAAACCGACCTGTTCTACCGCGGCATCCGGCCAGCGATTAACGTTGGCCTGTCGGTCTCACGCGTGGGCTCCGCGGCACAGATCAAGGCGATGAAGCAGGTCGCCGGCAAGATCAAGCTCGAGCTTGCGCAATACCGCGAAATGGCCGCCTTCGCACAGTTTGCCTCGGACCTCGATCCGGCGACCCAGCGCCTGCTGGCTCGCGGCTCGCGGCTCACCGAATTGCTGAAGCAGCCGCAATTCAAGCCGGTGCCGGTCGAGGAGCAGGTGGTCTCGATCTTCGCCGGCACACGCGGCTATCTCGACAAGGTCGAGATCGCGGACGTGACGCGCTTCGAGGCGCAGATGCTCGGCGAGCTGCGCGCCAAGGCTCCGAAAATCCTGACGTCGATCCGCGAAAAGCGTGAATTGACCCCGGATGCCGAAAAAGAGCTGGCGGCTTTCCTCGACGGCTTCGCCAAAGCCTTCGCCTGATCGACGGATATTAGTGCGCCATGGCAAGCCTCAAGGACCTGCGCAACCGCATCCGGTCCGTTCGCTCGACGCAGAAGATCACGTCCGCGATGAAGATGGTGGCGGCGTCGCGCTTGCGCCGCGCACAGGAACAGGCTTTGGCCGCACGGCCTTACGCCGAACGGATGGAGCGCATGCTCGGCTCGCTCGCCGCCAATCTGCGCAATCAGCCGAACGCGCCCAAGCTGCTCGCGGGCACCGGCAGCGACCAGACGCATCTGCTGCTGGTTGCCACGTCGGATCGTGGTCTTGCCGGAGGTTTCAACGCCACCATTCTACGCGAGGCGCGGCGCACGCTGCGCGCGCTGCAGCGCGACGGCAAGACGGTCAAGCTGTTCACTGTCGGCCGCAAGGGTCGTGACGCGTTGCGACGTGACAATGCCAAGCTGATCGTCGAGAGCCTGACCGAAATCGGCCGGCCACGTCTGACCTTCGCCAACGCCGAGGACATCGCCGGCCGCTTGGTCGACCGCTTTGAGGCTGGCGAGTTCGACAGCTGTACCGTGATCTTCAACCGTTTCAAGTCGGCGATCAGCCAGATCGTCACCAAGCAGCAGCTCATTCCCTTCGCCGCGCCGGAGGCGAAGGAAAAGGAAAAATCCGACACCAAAGGCGCGATCTATACCTTCGAGCCCGAGGAAGGCGAAATCCTGACCGAGCTTTTGCCACGCAATCTCGCGGTCCAGATTTTCACGGCGTTGCTCGAAAATGCCGCGTCCGAGCAGGGTGCGCGCATGACCGCGATGGACAATGCGACGCGTAACGCCGGCGAGATGATCGATCGGCTTAACATCACCTACAACCGCTCGCGTCAGGCCGCCATCACCAAGGAACTGATCGAGATCATATCGGGCGCCGAGGCGCTCTAGGGGAAGCATCATGGCCAAGAACAACACTGGCACCATTGCGCAGGTCATCGGCGCTGTCGTCGACGTCAAATTCGAGGGCGAACTGCCGGCGATCCTCAACGCCCTGCGCGTGCAG
Organism: Allostellaceae bacterium; assembly: GCA_035632055.1. Taxonomy (GTDB): domain Bacteria; phylum Pseudomonadota; class Alphaproteobacteria; order ATCC43930; family CGMCC-115725; genus REEB95. The sequence continues at coordinate 8,612 of DASQHO010000088.1, read as the reverse complement.
AATCAGGGCAAGACCCTGGTGCTCGAAGTGGCGCAGCATCTGGGCGAAAACACGGTGCGCGCCATTGCCATGGACACGACCGACGGCTTGGTGCGCGGCGCCGAAGTCGTCGACACGGGCAGCCCGATTCGCGTGCCGGTCGGCCCCGAGACCCTCGGCCGCATCCTCAACGTCATCGGCGAGCCGGTGGATGAGCGCGGTCCGGTCAAAACCAAGGCGACATCGCCGATTCACAAGCCGGCTCCCGCATTCACCGACCAGTCGACCGAGGCCGAGATTTTGGTCACCGGCATCAAAGTGGTCGATCTGCTGGCGCCTTATGCGCGCGGCGGCAAGGTCGGCCTGTTCGGCGGCGCCGGCGTCGGCAAAACCGTCATCATTATGGAATTGATCAACAACATCGCCAAAGCGCACGGCGGCTACTCGGTGTTCGCCGGTGTCGGCGAGCGTACGCGCGAAGGCAACGACCTCTATCACGAGATGATGGAATCCAAGGTCATCATCCCCGACGGTCCGGGGTCCAAGGCGGCGTTGGTCTACGGCCAGATGAACGAGCCGCCGGGTGCGCGTGCCCGCGTCGGCCTCACCGGCCTGACGCTGGCGGAATATTTCCGCGACGAGGAAGGCCAGGACGTATTGTTCTTCGTCGACAATATCTTCCGCTTCACCCAGGCGGGCTCGGAAGTGTCGGCGCTCTTGGGCCGCATTCCCTCGGCGGTGGGCTATCAGCCGACGCTGGCAACCGACATGGGCGCGCTGCAGGAGCGCATCACTACCACCAAGAAGGGCTCAATCACATCGGTGCAGGCGATCTACGTGCCCGCCGACGACTTGACCGATCCGGCGCCGGCGACGTCATTCGCGCACCTCGATGCGACGACCGTGCTGTCGCGCCAGATCGCCGAACTCGGCATCTATCCGGCGGTCGACCCCTTGGATTCGACGTCTCGGATGCTGGACCCGCGCGTCGTCGGCGAGGATCATTACAAAGTTGCACGCGACGTGCAGCGCGTGCTGCAGACCTACAAGTCGCTGCAGGACATCATCGCCATTCTCGGCATGGACGAGCTGTCGGAAGCCGACAAGCTCACCGTCGCCCGCGCGCGCAAGATCCAACGCTTCCTGTCGCAGCCGTTCCACGTCGCCGAAGTCTTCACCGGCACGCCAGGCGTGTTCGTGAAGCTCGAAGACACGATCAAGGGCTTCAAGGGCATCGTCGCGGGCGAATACGACGATCTGCCGGAGAGCGCGTTCTACATGGTCGGCACGATCGAAGAGGCAGTCGCCAAGGCAAAGAAGATGGCGGCGGAGGCGGCGTAAGGCGCGATGGCCGACAAGGTCAAATTCGAACTGGTTTCACCCGAGAAGCTGCTGCTCTCGGAAGAAGTCGCCATGGTCGTGGTGCCGGGCGGCGAGGGCAATTTCGGCGTGCTGCCGGGCCACGCGCTGCTCATCTCGACGGTGCGGCCGGGCATCATCGACGTCTATGCCGACGACCAGCGCAGCGTGTCGCAGCGGATTTTCGTTTCCGGCGGCTTTGCCGAAGTGACGCCCGAACGCTGCACCGTGCTTGCGGACGAGGCGCTGCCGGTCGGCGAGATCGACCGCGCCGCCGCCGAAGCCGAGGTCAAGGATTCCGAAAGCCGCCACGCCGGCCTCAGGGATCAGGCCGCGCGTGCCACCGGCGACGACAAAAGTGAGGCGCTGGCACAATTGCGTGCCGCCGAACGCCGTCTCGCTGCTGCCCAGGCCAAGCTCGAAGCCCTGCGGACGGCTGCCCACTAAGGCCCTGACGCCGACCCGCCCTGCCTTGGCAAGGCAGCGGTCGCGTGCCACCCTTGCTCCCGAAGACTTGGCCAGCCGGGGCGGAGGGGGACATGCAAACTGCAAAAATCTTGGGCGCCGTTACGGGCGGCGCGCTTTTGATTGCGACGCTGCCGGCAGCGGCGCAGACCGTCAAGATCGGCATCGTCAACAGCTATTCGGGCGCTCTGGCCCAGCCGGGCGACGAACTCGACAAGGGGCTGAGCCTCTACGCCAAGCTGCACGCCAAGGATCTGCCGCCCGGCGTCAAGGTTGAGATCATCCGCCGCGACGACACCAGTTCCAGTCCGGACGTCGGCAAGCGCGTGGCGCAAGAGCTGATCGTGCGCGAACATGTGCAGTTTCTTGGTGGCGTCATCGCATCGCCGATCGCGCTGGCGATCGCGCCGCTCACTGCCGAAGCCAAGGTGCCGTTCGTCGACATGAACGCTTCGGCGGTCGCGCTGCCGCGACTGTCGCCTTATGTCGTGCGCGTGTCGTTCACTCAATGGCAGACGGCCTATCCGCTCGGTAAGTGGGTCGCGCAGCAAGGCTGGAAGGTCGCGTACAGCGCGGTCAGCGATTTCAATCCGGGCTGGGACGCCGAAGCCGCGTTCAAAAAGGGCATCGTCGACGGCGGCGGCTCACTGACCTCGGTGCGTTTTCCATTCGTCAATCCAGATTTCTCGCCGTTCGTGCAGCGCATCGCCGACGCGCACCCGAATGTCGCCTTCATCTGGGTTCCGGCCGGTACGCAGGCGACGACGATGGTGAAAGAAATACACAACGCTAAGCTGATGGAACATGGGACCAAGATCGTCGCGACGCAGGATCTGCTGCCTGACGAGGAATTGCCCAACATGGGCGCCAACGCCGTCGGCATCATCAGCGCCGGCACGTATTCCGCGACCGCGACGCGGCCGGCCAACGTTGCGTTCGTCGCCGCCTGGAGGAAGGAATACGGCGCCAACAGCACGCCCGATGTCTATGCCGTCGGCGGCTGGGATGGCATGGCGGCGATTTTCGACACGATCAAGAAAACCGGCGGCAAATTTACCCCTGACGAGGCGATGGCGGTGCTCTCGCATTGGACCGATCCGAACAGCCCGCGCGGACCGATTTCGATCGACCCGGCGACGCGCGAGATCGTGCAGAACATCTATATCCGCCGCGCCGAGATGAAGAACGGCAAGCTGGTGAACACCGAGTTCTATACGATCCCGAACGTCAAGGATCCCTGGAAAGAATTCAATCCGCCGAAATAGGCGCACGCCCGCGCCGGCACTATAATCGCGGGCAAGGAAGACGCCCGTGGGCCATTGGACGCTGAACGATATTCCCTGGAACCGGTTCGATCCGGAGAAGGTCGAGCCGGCGATCCTGCATCTTGCCAAGGCCGCGAGTCTGGTCGAGCGGAACGGTGCCGATTACACGCGCTATTTGTGCAATGTCTTTGCCGATGATCCCGAATTCCAGGAAGCCGCCCGCGACTGGGGCGCCGAGGAGGTCCAACACGGCGAAGCGCTCGGCCGCTGGTCGATGCTCGCTGACCCGTTGTTCGACCACGACGCGGTGTGTGCGCGCTTCTCCGCCGGATTCCGCGTCGACCTCGACGCCGAACGCTCGATCCGCGGCTCGCGCGCCGGCGAGTTGGTGGCACGCTGCATCGTCGAGACCGGCACCAGCAGCTATTACACCGCGCTTGCCGAGGCGGCACAGGAGCCGGTGCTGCGCGAAATCTGTCACCGTATTGCCGCTGATGAGCTGCGGCATTACAAGCTGTTCTACACCCACATGAAGCGCTATCTCGCGCGCGAGCGGCTGGGGCGCTGGCGGCGTTTACGCGTCGCACTCGGACGGATTCGCGAATCCGAGGACGACGAGTTGTCCTACGCCTATTTCGCCGCCGCCGCTCCTCCGGATGCGGTCTACGATCGCCGGCGTGCGCATCGTGAATATCTTGCCGCTGCCGCGCGGGTCTATCGTCCGCACCATATCGAGCGCGTGGTGGCGATGACCTTCAAGGCAATCGGCCTCAAGCCGCACGGCTGGCTCAATCTTCTGACCGCCAACGTGGCGTGGCGGGTGCTGCGCCGCCGTGCCGCGGCCTAGCGCTGGCTTAACATCGTCGCAAATTCTTCGAGCAACGCGCGATAGAGTGTCTGCTTGAAGTCGATGGCGAGCGCCGGCAACTCGTGCGGCGCGATCCACCTCCAGGCATCGAATTCGGGCATGTGGCCGTCGAGCTGAATATCGCCGTCGGTGCCGGTGAAGCGCATCAGGAACCATTTCTGCGTCTGGCCGGCATAGCGTCCGCCCCAGATCGACGGGCGTAATGCGGGAGGAAAATCGTAGCTGAGCCAATGCACGCTTTCGGCCAGAATCGCGGCCTTATCGGTGCCGACTTCCTCCTTGAGCTCACGCATTGCCGCGACGCGCGGTGTCTCGTTGCCGTCGATGCCGCCTTGCGGCATCTGCCAGCCTTCCTCGGTGCCGACGCGACGCCCGACGAAGATCCGCCGCTGGCTGTCGATCAGCATAATGCCGACGCCGCGGCGATAGCCGGCGGGCGGCTTGGCGCTCCGCATGCCGGTTCGCGCGCGGCTCTCAGTGCACCGCCTTCTTCGGTCCGAACAGCGCCAAGCCGCGCAGCATGTCGACGGCACGGGCGAGTTGATAGTCGTCGGCGCTGCCAAAGGTCGCTGACTCGTCGCCGTCTCCGTTGTCCGGCGGCGTCGCGTTCTTGTCCGGCGTCGCCGCCGGCGCCGTCGTTGAGCTCTTTGCCGCACCCTTTGCCGTGCCCTGGTCGGTGTTCTTGAGCGCGCCCCTGAGGTCCGATTCATGCAGTGCCGGGCCGGTCGCGATCTTCTCGATCTTGGCCGGTTCGACGATGATGTCCGGTTCAATGCCGGTGGCCTGGATCGAGCGGCCTGACGGCGTGTAGTAGCGCGCGGTGGTCAACCGCATGGCGCCGTGACCGGGCAATTGGATGATCGTCTGCACCGATCCCTTGCCGAAGCTGCGCGTGCCGAGCAACACAGCACGGTGATGGTCCTTGAGCGCGCCAGCGACGATTTCCGAGGCCGAGGCCGAGCCGCCGTTGATCAGCACGACCATCGGCAAGTCCTTACTGATATCGTTGCCGGCCTTGGCATCGAAGCGCTGAGCGTCTTCCGGATGCCGGCCGCGGGTTGAGACGATCTCGCCCTGCACGATGAAGTCGTTGGAGACGGCCACCGCTTGGTCGAGGAGGCCGCCGGGATTGTTGCGCAGGTCGAGCACGATGCCGGCGAGCTTGTCGTGCGACTTCTCCATCAGCGACTTGATCGCCGCGTGCACACCGCTGTCGGCCTGTTCGTTGAAGCTGCTGATGCGGATGTAGCCGACGTCGTTGTCGATGAGGTGCGAGCGGACGGATTGGACCTTGACGACGGCGCGGCGGATGGCGACGGTGAAGGGCTGTTGCGTGCCACGGCGGATGACCAGCTTGATCTCGCTGCCGATCGGCCCGCGCATTTTTTCGACTGCGTCGTTTAGGCTCATGCCCGAGACGGGCTGATTGTCGATTGCGACGATCAAATCGCCGGGCTTGAGGCCAGCCTTGGCCGCGGGCGTGCCGTCGATCGGCGACACTACTTTCACCAAGCCATCTTCCATCGTGACTTCGATGCCGAGGCCGCCGAACTCGCCCTGGACCTGCACCTGCATTTCGGCGAAGTCCTTGGCGTTCATGTAGCTCGAGTGCGGATCGAGCGACGACAGCATGCCGTTGATCGCAGCCTCGATGAGGTGCTCGTCGGAGACTTTGTCGACGTAGTCGGCGCGGACGCGCTCGAACACTTCGCCGAACAAATCGAGCTCGCGATAGGTGTCGGCGTCGTGCTTCGGCGCGGGAGTCTGGGGCGCGTCGGCCGATTGGGCTGCGGGCGCCAAGAGCCAGACGAGGATCGCGGCCGAAACCGCTAAATGACGGAAGCGCATCATCCATTTACCTTTTCATCGTGGATCGCCAACCACGGCAACGGGTTGATCGATTGGCCATTATTGCGAAGCTCGAGATAGAGACGGGGTCTTTGACCACCCTGCGGCATGACCCCTACCGGCTCGCCTGCGACGAGCCATTGACCGACGCTTTGCTCGATACGATCGAGCCCAGCCAGGACCGAATAATAGCCGCCGCCGTGATCGATGATCAATATTCGGCCATAGCCCTTGAACGGTCCGGCATAAACCACCCTGCCGTCGAACGGTGCCACGACCTGCGCGCCGGCTCGCGTCTCGAAGATGACGCCTTTACTGGTCATGCCGCCGGGCTCCGTTTCGCCGAAACGCGTCACCAGCAAGCCGGTCGCCGGCACCGCGAATCGTCCTTTGGCTTGGGCAACCGGCCGAATATTGGACGGCGCGCCGCCCGGCGGTCGCACCGGCTCGGCAGCCGTCACCGCGAGCGGCGTCTTGCTGCCCGTGCGCGCTGCAGCGCGTTGCTCGGCGGCGCGGCGGTCGGCCTCGAGCCGCGCAATCAGGTCGCGCAGGCTGCTCGCCTTGGCGGCCAACGCCGCCTGCCGGCGGCTGTTCTCGTCGAGGCCGGCCTGGGTCTGTTGCTGCAAGGATTGTTTTTGCGCAATCAAGGCCGCGATCTGAGCTTGGGCCCGGGCCAAGCTGTCGCCTTCCGTGCGATGCTCGGCCTGGGCAACGACGATTTGCGCACGTACCGCCTCCAGCTGGGCGATCGCGTCACCGAGCGCATGGGCGTGTGCCGCCAGCGGCGGTACGGCCCGGCCGAGCAGTAAACCGCCACGCACGGCATCGACCGGCGGCATCGGCGCCAGCGCCAGCGTGGTCGGCGGATCGCGTGCCAATTGCACCAACGCCATCAATACGCGTGCTTCGGTGCGCCGTTTGCCCTGAAGTTCAGCCGCGGCCGCCTGCTCTTTGGCGCTCAAATCGGCGAGCTTGCGGTCGAGGCGATCGAGCGCCGCCTCATGCTGCTGTGCTCCGGCGGCGGCCCGAACTTCGTTGTCACGCAGCGCTTGGATTTGGCCGGCGAGATCTTGCGCCTGTTTGGTGAGCGTCTGCTGCTGCTGCTTCGTTTGTTCGATCTGACGCTCGATATCGTTCAGATTTTGCTGCGGCGATGTTTGCGCAAAAGCAGGCACGACGGCAGTAAGCCCCGCGGCGAGCAGAGCGGCCGGAAGCGCCGCGCGCCTAGGCCGTGACACGTGCGGCGGCGCGGGCAAGATTCTGGCCCGTCATCGCCTTAGGTTGCGGCAAATGGAGCAACGACAAAACCGTCGGAGCGATATCCGCGAGCTTGCCATCGCGCAGTTGGGTTATGCCCGCTGGCGGATTGACCAGCAGCAGCGGTACTGGATTGGTCGTGTGTGCGGTGTGCGCTTGCGCCGATTTCGGATCGCGCATCTGCTCGGCGTTGCCGTGGTCGGCAGTGATCAGAAGGCAGCCGCCGGCGCGTTCGACGGCCGCGGCAACGCGGCCGAGGCATTGATCGACGGCTTCGACCGCTTTGATCGCGGCGGCGACGTCGCCGGTGTGGCCGACCATGTCCGTGTTGGCGTAATTCGCCACGATCAGATCGAATGTGCCGGCGCTGATTGCTGCCACGAGTTTGTCCGTGACTTCAAACGCGGACATTTCGGGCTTCAGATCGTAGGTTGCAACCCGCGGCGACGGCACCAGGATGCGGCTCTCGCCGGCGAATTCGATTTCGCGCCCGCCGTTGAAGAAAAACGTGACGTGGGCGTATTTCTCGGTTTCGGCAATGCGCAGCTGCTTGAGTCCGGCCTGCGCCACCACTTCGCCGAGCGTGTCGTGCAAATCCTCCGGCGGAAACACGACCTTCATCAGGCTGTTGAGCTCGTCGGAATACTGCGTCAGTCCGAGCGCCGCGGCAAATTTCACCGTACGCGCGCGCAGGAAGCCGTCGAATTTGGGATCGAGCAGCGCCAAGAGAATTTGGCGCACGCGGTCGGAGCGGAAATTGGCGCAAATGAGTCCGTCGCCGTCTTTCATGCCGGCGTAATCGCCGATGATTGTCGGCGCGACGAACTCGTCGCCTTTGTCTTTGCGATAGGATTGCTCGATCGCGTCGTGCGCATCGGCCGCATGCGCGCCGTCGGCCGACACCAGGGCGCGATAGGCCTTCTCGACACGGTCCCAGCGTTTGTCGCGGTCCATAGCGTAATAGCGGCCGGTGACGGTGGCGATGCGGACGCGCTTCTGGTCCTTGAGCGCGGCCTCGAACGCGGCGACGAAGTCCGCGGCGCTGCGTGGCGGCGTGTCGCGGCCGTCGAGAAAGGCGTGCACGTTCACCGTCAGGCCTTGCTCCGCCAGGAATTTCGCCAATGCCGCAATTTGATCCTGGTGCGCATGCACGCCACCCGGCGACAGCAGACCCATCAGATGCGCCGCGCCGCCGCTGCGTTTCATGGCCGCGACGAATTCCTTGAGCGTCGGATTGCGTGTCAGCTCGCCCTGCTTGATCGCGTCGTCGATACGCGGCAAATCCTGCTTCACGACACGGCCGGCCCCGATGTTGGTGTGGCCGACCTCGGAATTGCCCATTTGATGCGGTGGCAATCCGACGAAGCCTTCGCTTGCCTGCATGTGTGCGTGCGGAAAACCGGCCATGAAGCGGTCCCAATTCGGCGTCTTCGCCAGCAGGATGGCGTTGTCGTCGCGCTGTGTGCGCTCGCCCCAACCGTCGAGAATGCACAGCACGACAGGGCGCGGCCGGTTCGGCGTGGACATGCCGGATATATAAAGGAACGACGCCGCGAACGGTAGGGTCGGGG